>JBGPTK010000018.1:0-28722 GCA_041490605.1 Terriglobia bacterium
GACCAAACGCGGCAGCAAAAAGGGATTCGTGCGCCGCGAGGCGATTCCCGGCTTGCACGTGGTGGCGGACTCAATGCCTTGGCGCTCCAGCCAGGCAGGGAACTCTGGATCATGAAATCCGCCCGGGTAGCAGAAATGCCGCAAGGGTGCGGCGCTGACGGCGGAGATACATTTCCGGTTCTCGTCAATTTCACGGTTGAACAAATCTTGTTGCCGGGAGACGCGGTGGCGGTGTGTATGCAATTGCATATCGATCCCGGCGCCGGCCACTTCTTTCGCTTCCGAGGGCGACATGATGTGGAGAACGCGCCGGCGGCACAACGCTTCATAGTCAATGTTGAGGCGTCGCGCAACGCTGCTCAACAATTGATCCTTCTCGCCGGCCGAAAGATTGTTCACGGATGCGTATTGCTTTATTTCGCGATCGGCGATTTCCAGGCCCGCGGAATTGAGCGCGAGGGGAGCGGAGAACACTTCCGGAAATTCCAATTTCCGGCCACGGGCTTTCCACAGAAGGTAGCTGCACATTCCATCGAACACGGGCCGATTAAATTCGGAATAGTAAGTGGTGAGGTAAACCGTGGCTGGAAAACCGAATTCCCGCAAAATGGGAAATGCCAGCCGGTAGAAATCATACATTCCGTCGTCAAAGGTGATGGTGACCGCTCTTTTTGGCAGCGTCCCATCGTGCAAACGCCGCAAGCCTTCCTCCAGGCTGAGAATTCCGCAGCGTGACTGGCGGAGATATTCGAATCGTTCGCGGAGCCGGCTCGCTTGCAGGTAAAGTGCGGGAGCCCACAGGTGCTCATCCTCGATAGAAATTCCGTGGTAGCAGAGAATCAAGAGACGCTGCCGGCGCCAGGAACTATTGGCCACCAGGGAAGAAATCCGGCAGCGCTTCGCGGCCGACAGGACCTGCAACTTGATCGACTTTAACACCGTTGCCCTTTTTATCCTTCACGATGGCCCGGCGAATATTTTCGAAGCGCCGGCAGAAACCAAACTGATTCGAAGATCAGGAAATTCAGCGCACGCATTAGTTGCTTGTTCCGCTTTTAGCGCTTAGTGCGACGGAGCGAGCCATTTCTGAGTCGAAGCGCTCGCGGGTTTGTTGAGTCCCTTTTTTTACCAAGGCTTCCAGGATTGACTCGAAATGTTGCCCGACGGATTCCCAGTTGTGATTTCGTTCCACCAGCTCGCGCGCCGCGCGGCCGATCTCGCCGCGCCGTTCACGATCTTGCAGTAAGCGGACGACCGCGCCGGCGAACTCTTCGGGATTGTCGGCGATCAGAATGTTCCGGCCTGCGCGGACCGGCAAACCTTCGGCGCCAATCGAGGTGGAGACGACCGCTTTTCCCATCGCCATCGCTTCAAAGATTTTCAGGCGCGTGCCGCTGCCCACGCGAAGCGGAACAATATATACGGAGCTGCCAAGCACGTGCGGGCGAATGTCTTCGACCGCTCCCGTAACCTGCAACCCGTCCGTCGTCCTGGCCAATTCCAGCAACCGCGCGGAAGGCCGTCGCCCGACTACGCGGAGAGAAACATTCGGGATTTGACTGCGAATGCGAGGCAAGATTCTTTCCACAAAAAAGAAAATGCCGTCCTCGTTCGGAATCCAATCCATCGAGCCGGTGAAGACCAGAGTGTCCGGCTGCTCTTCCACTTCCGCGGGCCGGAAGAAATCCACGTCCACGCCAGTGGGAATCACCGTGATCTTTTCCGCTTCAATCAGTCGCGCAAAAATGTCGCGGTCTGTTTCGGAAACCGCCAAGACATGATCCGCAAGATTTAAATAGCGGCGCTCTGCGCGCGGCGTGGTTTGGTATTCGCGCCAGCAAATTGCTTTCCACAAAGGATTGCGAGCCACTTGGAAGTGGCGCTTCCAAATGAGCGTCTCGACGTTGTGCATGAAAAGAATTGTTGGACATGGCAAGCGCCAGGGGATGATTCCGGCGGGGGCGAGGAAATCGCATACGATCAGGTCAAACGTTTCCTGCTGAGGCAACTTGCCAAGCGCCGCAGCCACTTGTGACGAGCAGTATTTGGCGACCTGGTATGGCTGCAAGGTAAAAAGGCGCCGGGCATAGTGGGCGAATGCTCCAATGCTTTTTGGACGCGGGAGGCGCAACGGATGGAGAATCACGCGAGAGAAAATCTGATTTAGCTCACCGTGAATATCGTTCGGATGCTCGGGATAAAAAGTGAAGAGCGTGACTTGGTGCCGCCGCGACAGCTCTCGCAAAATATGGTAGCTGCGAATTGTTCCGCCGGTATCGAGCGGAAGCAGGCCTCCGGTCTTGACCCAAAGAAGTTTCAAAGCATCTTCCTTTACCAGCAGATTCCTTCATAACGGAATGAGCCGCGGGGGCGCCGCTCTGGATCAAGATTGACCAGATCAATCACCGTATGTTCCGGGCGGAGCAAGCCACGGAGCGCTTCCGTGCTCGCAGTCTTATTCCCGATCAGCACTGCATCGGATGTTTGAACGACCTCTTCAAGGGTAGGACAAAGGAGCGAGCCGATGTGTGGAATCACTTCTTCGATGTAGCGGCGATTCGATCCCACCAGGCGGCCGAGTGACACGTCCGGATCCCACACGCGAATTTGCAGCCCTTCGCCGATCAGGCGCTTGATGAGCTGCACAAGCGGGCTCTCGCGCAAGTCATCGGTGCCGGCCTTGAAGCTCAAACCCAGAACGCCGACCCGGCGGCAGTTTGTCCGCAGGACGGCTTCCACGGCTCGTTCAATGTGGCAGTTATTGCTGGCCAGGATTCCCTCGAGCAGCGGCAGATGCAGATCGAGATCTTTCGCGCGATAGGTCAGCGCGCGGAGATCCTTCGGCAAACAAGATCCGCCGAATGCAAACCCTGGAGACAGGTACGCGGAGGAGATATTGAGCCGGGTGTCCGAGGTAAAAATCTCCGTTACTTTTTCCGTGTCTACACCGATGCTTTTGCACAGCGTTCCCAACTCATTGGCAAAGCCTACTTTCACGGCGTGGAACGCGTTGCAGGCATATTTGACCATCTCCGCAGAAGCGAAAGATGTTACGTGCACGCGGCCCGGCAATCCCTCATAGAGATCTCGTAGCGGCGTCAGGTGACATTCGCAGGCAGCGCCGAAAACGGTGAACGGTGGCTGGAAGAAATCAGCGAGCGCCGTGCCTTCCCGGATGAACTCCGGATTATAGAAAACCGCGAAGTCGCTCCCCGCACGTTTTCCGGACGCTTCCTCCAGGATCGGGATGATGACGGATTCCGTGGTGCCCGGAAGGACGGTGCTCCGCAAGACGACCAAGTGAAATTCATTTTTCTGGCGAAGTGCGGCGCCGATTTCCCGGCACACTCTCTCGATATGGCTCAGATCGAGTTTCCCGTTTCGCTGGCTCGGCGTGCCCACGCAGATCAGCGAAATCTCAGACTGAAGAATGGCGCGAACCGTATCTGTGGTCGCGTGCAGCCGGCATGCCTCGTGTCCCGAAGCGACAAGTTCTTCCAGGCCCGCTTCAACAATCGGGCTGTGGCCCGATTCAAGAATCTCGACCTTGTCCGAACTGATATCCACGCCGAGGACTTGATGGGCTTGATGGGCCAGGCAAGCGGCCGTCACCGAGCCGACATACCCGAGTCCGAAGATGCTAACTTTTCTTTTCATGTCCACAAGAACTTCGCTTGCTTCGATTTTGTGACAACAAGAATTGTCCGAATGCAATCTTGTAGGGGAACTAAACAGCGGCCCCACCAGGGGGACGAGGGTTCAAGCGGCTTTGGCGCCGAGAGGCATTGCATCCCGATCGATGAAGACGCGGTGCCAGAGTTCGAGATTCAGCAGTCTCCATATTTTATTGGAGTGGTCCCAAACTCGCGATCGGTGTTCAGCCAGGAGTTGCCGCACACTTACCGTATTGAAAAGTCCCCGCTCGAGGCTTCGGCTATCCAGCAGGATTTGCGCGACGGTTTCGAGTTGTGGGCCGAGCAGCCAATCGGAAAAGGGAGTGGGGAATCCCATCTTTTGTCGATTGAGAATCGAATCAGGTAAGAGATCTTTCACGGCGGACTTCAGGATTCTTTTTCCAGACAAGCCGCGAGTCTTCAAGACGGAGGGAATGCGCAGAGCAAACTCCACCAACTCATGATCGAGGAACGGCACGCGGCTTTCGATCGAAGCCGCCATGCTCATCTGGTCCTGCTTCATACACAATTCAACGAGGTAGGTCTTGATGTCCGTGTAGAGGAGGCGCGAGAGCAGCGGCCCTGTGGACTTTTCCCAAAAGGCGAGGGAGTGGCGATAAGCGGCGCCGGAAGCAGGACGCAGTTCTTCCGCCAACAAGCGGCGTTGCTCCGTCTCGGAAAATGCTGTGTAGAAATTATCGAAGTAGAAAGAAGCCAATGAAGCGCCATCCCGCCCCAGGAATGTGTGCCGCAATTTTCTTTGTGCCGAGGCTCCCAGCCAGTTCGCTTCGGTGACAGCTTCTCTTAGAAAAGTCCGGAGCCCGGAGGGCACCAGTTGCCGATACGGGCGGTCGAGCCGGGTATTCCAGACGGTCCACGGATATCGTGTGTAGCCCGCCAGCGTTTCATCGCTGCCTTCGCCGGTCAACACGACCGTTACGTACTGCTTCGCAAGCTGCGCGACAAAATAAAGAGAAACACTGGAGGGCCAGGCGAGGGGTTCGTCTTCGTGCCAGATCAGTTTCGGCAATGCCTGGAAGAATTCCTGACTGCTGATTCGGATTTCGTGATGAATCGAGCCCAGATGCTTCGCCATCATGCGCGCGTACGGAAGTTCGCTGTAGGCTTGTTCCGAATAGCCCACGGAAAATGTTTCCACCGGAGCGCGCCGGATATCCGTGACCAGCGCCGCGACCGCGCTGGAATCGATCCCGCCGCTCAGGAAAACGCCGAGCGGGACGTCGCTCATCAGATGGCCTTGAACTGATTTCCAGAGCAGGTCCCGATAGCCATCGACATAATAAGATTCCGGCCGAGACTCCTGGCTCTTCTCCTGCTGAGGATCCCAATACTGTTCAATCGAAAATTCACCCGACTGTCGAAGCAACAGCCTATGGCCCGGAGCCAGCTTCTCGATTCCCGAAAACAGAGTTCCCGTTCCCGCGGAATATCCGAAGGCGAGAAATTCCGGCAAAGCTGTCCGATTCAATTCCGCTGATACTTCAGGATGAGCCAGCAACGACTTGATCTCAGAGCCGAAGAGGAACGTGTCAGCCGAACGCCGATAATAAAGAGGCTTGATACCCAAGCGGTCGCGCGCGATGAAAAGCGATCGCGCCGCCGCGTCCCAGAGCGCAAAAGCGAACATCCCTCGGAGATATTTCAGGCAATCCTGTCCATATTCCTCGTAGAGGTGGACAATTGTCTCGCCGTCGCTGTTTGTGCGAAATTGGTGGCCACGGGTCTCCAAATCCGCGCGAAGCTCGCGGTGATTGTAAATTTCACCGTTGTAAACGAGCCAGAGCGCCTCACTCTCATTCGTGATGGGCTGCTGGCCGGTTTTCAGATCAATAATGCTTAACCGGCGCATCGCCAGACCCACATTCCCCGCTATGTGAAAGCCCGCGCCGTCGGGGCCGCGATGAACCAATTGGTGGTTCATCATTTTCAGCACCGCCGGATCCACTTGCGACCGGGGATTGAATTGAACCACTCCACAGATTCCGCACACGGCTAATTGTTTCCTTCTCGCGAATGTTCACGGGTTCGCGCTGCGCTCGCCAGCACTGGAACCAAGAGAGATTGCCGGCCCGGAGTGAGGATTGCTTCTTCATCCGAACACCAGGCACGGGACGAATCGGTTGCCCCGACCCACTCATAATGTTTCACTCGCCGGCGCGTAGCCAAGACGCGAGAACCATCGATCTCGACGAAACTGCCGTCGCAAAGAATGGAGTGCAGGAGCTCAGACCTGGAATTCATGCGGCAATAAAGAAATGCTGCGTCGCCGGCCCAGCCTTGACAGATCCAATGTTGCCCAGGCTCTGCGAAGAAAAAGAAGTGAGTCTCGCCTGGATGCTCGCACCGGTAGCCAATCACGTTACTGCGAAGATCTTCGCCGCGGGCCGGCTGCATCGCGACGAGACGCGCTGAAAGCTCTTCACCTGGAAACAACATTGTTGCGAAACTTGCAGGAAGCCCAGTTTCCTTCCGGAAGTTGAGCACCGAGGACTCCGTCTTCCGCCCGTACGCCGGTGAATGCCAGCCTTGGCGGATAGCGCGGGACCAGGCGCAGCCTTCGGGCGAGAGGACGGTAAGCGCTGCTTCGTCACCCGCGCCATTCACGGCGAGCACAGAGTTGCCCGCTTGGGTTTGCCAAACAAAACCGGGCGCCAGATGCCAAAAAACTTCGAGAAGATGCCGTCCATCGCCCTCGACGGCATCCAGAACAAACCAGAAACGAGATTTCAAATGAAAAATCCACCGGCGGTGCAGTGCTGGGGCCGCGAGACGCTGATATCCGGAATGGCGGGCGGCAAGAAGATCGAATGTTTGTCCCAAGATCCAATGCTCGATGCGAACGGCCGGTGGAGAATTCCAGGAGAAAGAATCGCCAGTTTCAGCCTGATCCAAGCCATCGATCCGCAAAGTATTGTGCGCCGCTGTGCCCCGATAATCGTCCCGGACTCCCGCGTCTGAGACGTATTGAAAAGTTCCGGGATCGGCCAGGATTTCTTGGCCGTCGATTGACAACTGAAGACTGAGTGAATCGCAATGGCTGTGGCCGGCTCGAAGGGCGCCCATGGGACCCGCTCGCGCCACCACCTGTGCGCGCGGATCGCCGGATGCCATGACGTAAATCCCGCTGGATTCGAAGGCGCGTGACGTGACGATTGGGCGTGTTGCGGAAAGCCCGGCAAATTTCGCTGCGCCCTCGGCCCCCAAGAGCCATAGCGTTTCTTCGCACAAACCTCGCGAGGATGCTTTGAAATCCGCGCGGCCGAAGAGCGCCGCCGCTGTCGACAAGGGATCGAGCATGTGTTCGGCGCGGTTACGGGCCGCATCGAAGACCCGGCCGCCATCATCATCGCCGATGCGCGGCGGCGCTCCGGCCTGCCCCAACCCGCACAGAACTTCCGACATTTCTTCAATGGTGCGATCCAGAGAAACAGGAATCGTCCGTCCATTGCGATTCGCCAGAATTCTGGAATGTAAGAAGAGATCCAGAGCATACACGTGATAGTACAAGGACTGCTCGAAGTGCATTCCATCCTGAAGGACCTGCCGCCCGGCTTCAGCCAGAATGATTTCCCATCCTGTTTTCTGCCAATCCGAGGCAGAACGAATCTGGGGACAACTCGTTCCCAAGAAGAAGAGCGCCACGGCCTCGCCCAGCAAGTGCGTGTTTGGCGAAAAGTATGTGGAGAGGTTCCGCGAAATGTGCCGGCCGTTCCGCGCCAGCGCTCCAAGCAAATCAGATTGAAAATGAACCGGGAGAGCTGGACAGTTTGCGAGTAGCTGGCGCACCCAGAGCCACGAAAGCGTCCGGAACGCGACCTCGAGGCTGCTGGCCCAATTGATCCCCACCGAATACGGGTTTTCCTTATTCCAGTGATACCACTGTGCGCACAATTCCTGGACGTAACGGCCGTTCCCGGTGAAGCAATACGCTTTTGCAAGCGTGACCAAATGCTGATGACGATTCAGCTCCCAAATGACTTTGTGATCCCCAACCTCGCTGAATTTCAAATAGGGGATCTTGAACCAGCTTTTGCGTGGAGCGCGTTTGCCGCTCACGGCATCCAGATGCCAATCGATCACAAAGCCGTAGTCCAGATTTTCATATCCGAGAAGGTCAAACCGATGTTGGCAGATTCGATCCGCCTGATCCGTAATGCGTAGCGGCTGATCGGGAAGCAGGTTGCTGATCAGCCTGACCAGTTGAGGGATCTCTTCCGAAGAAAAAAAGAAGCGAGCTGAATCGTTGCCGAGCAGGTCCGCGTGCGGCACGAACTTCGAGGGGCTCCGGTACCGATGGAAGGCAGCAGAATCCCACCGCTTCAAGAAACCTTGGCGGGCACGCGTCAACAGCTCCGCGCCGTTCATCTTGGCGAGGCGAGCCCACTGCTTGCGCCATGTCGAGTCCGATCTTTGCTCGAGACTCACCGCCGCCGGGGTTTGAATTTGCCCATTCTTCACGCGTTCTCCATGCTCGCGGCGGCGAGTTCTTCGCAAGCGGCCAACTCAATTTGTCGCGCTTCGGGTTGAGGACACATCGAGCGGTAAACTTCCAGCCACTGAGCGCGCACGGCTTGCCAGCGGTAACGCTGCGATTCTTCGAACGCATTGCGCGCGAGGCGGGACGCCAGATCGGAATCGCGCAGAAGGCGGGCAACATTTTCCGCGAGGGACTGCCAATCGCCGGGGTCGCACAATAATCCGGTCCGCTGGTGTTCGACGAGGTAACGGATTCCTTCGGGCGCGGTGGTGACAACCGGCATACCGGAAGCGAATGCCTCGAGAATGGAGACGGGCATGTTGTCAAGCCAGGAGGCGTTGATGAAAATGTCGTTTCGATCGTAGCAGCGGCCGATCATTTTTCGGGAAACTACGCCGGTGAACTCCACTCCAGACAGTCCGAGGTCTGCGACAAGCTGGGTGATTTGATTTTTCAACGCGCCATCGCCGAGCAGGCATAGTTGAGCCTCTGGCAGATGTATCTGAACTTGAGCGAAGGCGCGCACGACCCGATCCACACTGTAGTAAGGGTGAAAACCGCGCGGACAAAGGAGGCGCGGCCGCAAAGGGTGACGCTGCCGGTAGTGAAACTGGTCCAGATCGACGACGTTCGATACCGCCTGTGCTCTTACTCCGAATTCCTTGAATACATCGACCAGATAACCCGAGGGAACAACCACGCGATCGACTCGACGAAGAATTTGGGACGCCGAGGGCCACCGGCGCAGATGGTCCCGCGCCTCGCCGCTGCGGTAATTGATGAGAGCCTTTTTTCCTTGCAGCCGCGCTGTGAGCCATGCGGGCAGAGGCGCCAGCACAAAGGACCAGTAGGAGGCCGAGAAGATATGAACGATGTCTGCGTCTCGCGTCCCACGCCACAATCCGGCCAGATAAAATGGCATTCGCACAACTGTGCGCAGATACGGAATCCGCTCCACCCATCGTAACCAAGCCGGCAGCAGTGGGTCGGTAGGAATAAATCGCGGAGTTACCGCGGGATCGCCCTGCCAGTGGCGCATGAGCAGATCCGCCTGCACCTCTTGGCCTCCGAGTTTTCGGGTTGAAGGGGCCACGATGGAAATTCGCAAGGTGTCATTGGCCGAATTCATTGCTCGAACGGACGCGACCCGGTGGCGTGGGCGCCAGCCTTTTTCCGCAAGCAATTCCGCGTAGAGTTCCTCGTATTGCCTGGCGACGCTCTCGATGCGGAACTTGGACTTCACCAGATTTAAAGCGCGCCGGGTGAATTCCACGCGTATGGAGGGCTGAGTCAAGAGCCGTTCCATGGCCGCAGCGAGTTCTTCTTCGTTACCAGGAGCGACCAAGAGCCCGGTCTCGCCGTCGCACAACACTTCAGGAGTTCCACCGACTCGAGTGGCGACGACGGGCACGCCCGCGGCCATCGATTCCAGCACAACATTGGATAAGCTCTCGGAGGAGGAGAACGATACGGAGATATGGAGAGATGCCAGTTCAGCGCTCACGTCCGGCCGCTCTCCCACGAATTGCACTTTTTCGGCGAGGCCGAGGCGCAGAGCCAGACGCTCCAAACCCGGCCGCAAGAAACCGTCGCCAACCAACACGAATTCGACCGCCGGGAATGTGCTGACGAGCCGCGCCGCCGCCCGCAGGAAACCCGCATGATTCTTTGCCGGATTGTTCATTCGGGCAATGAAGCCTACGCGAAACTTGCCGTGAGCGGATGGCGCAGCGTGAACGGATTCGGCGAAGGCTTCGCGCGGAAGGCCATTGGGGATCACCACGAGCTTGCTCTCAGGCAGACTCTGATCGATCAGCCGGTTCGCGGCAGCTTGCGAATTGCAAACCACGCGATCACAGAGCCAGAAAGCCGCATTTTGCGCGGCGAACTGGAGCGGCGTGAGCAAATCCCCCAGGTGCCGGTGGCTGCCGATAATGACCGGGACGCGAGCCCAACGAGCAGCAGGGATTAAAGTCAGGCTGGAATAGAAATCGAAAGACTGCACGACGGCAGTGCCTCGGGCCCGAAGGTGGTGCACCAATCGACGCCGAGCATTGTGCGCCGTGCGGGTGAGAAAGCCACCCCCAAGGTTAAACTCCGCAATTTCATCTAGTCCGTTCGTGAAGCTTCCTTGCCGTTGCAAACATCCGAGAGAAATTTCAAAGCGGCTTCGATCGAGGGCTTGTGCCAGGGTCACGAACTGGCGCTCAGTTCCGCCCACGGCCAAGCTGTCCGTCATCAAGAAGATGCCCGCATGGTCACGAGAGTGGGCTGAGCCAATGCCGTGGTTGGAAGTCGTCCCGATCATTCGCGATGGGCTCAAGACTGAACCACTCGCGGCATTTCCGCCGCGACCCGATTTGTCCGCTGGGTCTCGCACGCAAGGCTCACGCGCTCTTCAACTGGAGGAGCCGGAAGAAACGGCCGCTCAGAGTGTGACCGGGACTCCAGAAAATTCCGATGCCACAGTTCGAAGATCAAAAGCTGCCAAATCCGGCCGGAGTGATCGAAACGTCCTCGCTGATGTTCTTCGAGAAGCCGCCGGACAGACTGCGGATCAAAATACCCTCGCTGCAGAGTGCGCGGCTCGAGCAGCAAGCGCGGCAACTCTTCCTTCAATTCGTTGCGCATCCAATGCACCAGTGGCAACGAAAAACCCCGCTTGCGGCGATGCAGAACCTCGGAGGGCACTCCAAGACGCTCGGCGACCTTCTTGAGAGCATATTTGCGCCGGCCGAGGTGTAATTTCCAACGCGGCGCCAGGGAAGTGATCCATTCGACTAGAACGTGATCCAGGATAGGGCATCGCACTTCGAGCGAGGCGGCCATGCTCATGCGATCGACCTTACAAAGAATGTCCGCAGATAAGTAGGTCTTGGCGTCGAGGTATTGCATGCGGCTCAGTGGGTCGCGCACCGGCGCTTGGTCGTAGTAATTTCGAAACGTTTCCGCGGGAGAAACACGATTTCTGGCCCAACCGAGAAATTCCGCGGAGAACAACGAGCGGTCCGTCACGCTAACCGGCAAGAAGGAAAGGCTGTCGATGTAACGTTCGCGGAACGGTAAAGAGGCGTTGTACGTGAACTTCCGCCCAAAGAGGCCGGACGGCAGGCGGGGGTAGATCGAATCGCGGTAGATGCGGCCCGCCCAGGAAGGGACGGAATCAAAAACACGGCGGCGCATGCTTACCAAGTAGCGGTCATAGCCCGCGAAGATTTCGTCGCCCCCATCGCCCGATAGAGCCACGGTGACATGCTCGCGCGCCAGACAGGAAACGAAATACGTTGGCAAGATGGAGGAATCGCCGAAGGGCTCTTCGAGCACGTGGGTCAGATGGCCGAGCGTCTGCTCGAAGCGAGGCGCCATGATGAGCTCGTGATGTTCGGTCCCGAATCGGCGCGCCACAACACGAGCGGATTCGGTCTCATCAAAATCGGCGCATTGAAATCCGATGGAAAAGGTCTTCACCGGCTGAGAACTCGCTTGCGCCATGAGCGCTACGACGGTGGAAGAATCGGCGCCCCCACTGAGCAATGCCCCGAGCGGCACGTCGCTGATCATGCGCATGCGGACCGATTCAGCCAGCCGATGTTCCAGCTCTTCGAAACACTCCCGCTCCGATTGGGGATTCACAGTCCCGAATGCCGGCAGATCCCAGTACTTGCGCACCTCGAGTTGGCCGCCGGAGAATTCAATCAGGTGTCCAGGCGGCAGCTTGCAAATTTGCTTGAAGGCGGTGCGTGGGTCCGAAATGTAATTGAACTGGAAGAAATGCAATAGCGCGTCGCGATCGACCTCGGCCAATTCAGGAGCAGCGGCCAGAATGGCTTTGATCTCCGAGCCAAACAAAAATCGCCCATTTGTGAAGGCATAATGCAGGGGCTTCTTCCCCAGACGGTCGCGGGCAAGAAGCAAGCGCCGGTGACGCTCGTCATAGATTGCGAGCGCGAACATGCCGCGGAGTTCTTGGACGCAATCGGCTCCGAGGTCTTCGTACAGGTGGACGATCACTTCGGTATCGGTGTTGGTGTAGAAACGATGGCCGGCTTGCTGGAGTTCGCGGCGCAACTCGAGGAAATTATAAATTTCGCCATTGAAGACGACCCAAACGGTCTTGTCTTCGTTGTGGACGGGCTGCCGGCCTCCGGCCAAGTCGATAATGCTGAGCCGCCGCATCCCCAGGCCGACGTTGTTCTTTACATAGAAGCCGTCGTCGTCCGGTCCGCGATGGACAAGGGTCTGGCACATTCTCCGGACAACATCGAATTCGGCCGGGTTGCCCAGCTCAGCGTTGATCAGGCCTGCGATTCCACACATGTTTTAATCCTTGCATCCAGACATTCAGGAAAGCCCGTTGGAGCGCATGATCAGCCAAGGCGCGGCTTGAGCAGGGAGCTCCATTCGAAGATCAATCAAGAGTGGTAAGAAACGGAATCGGGAGCCCGCCAAGTCCTCAGGAAGCCAGATGGGCGGAAGATGAAGTCCGCTTCATTCCATACATCATCTTCCTAAGACCGGCCCTTGCATTCTTGAAAGCAGGCCGTTCGGGGACCGCCGCCTTGTTACGCGCAATCTGGACGAGGGCGCCGGCATAGCCAACGAGGAAATACGGCAAAAAGTGGTAAGCAAAGCTGGCGAAAAAGGCTCCCACGGCAAAGGCGGCCAGGCTGGCTCGTGTGCCGCCGGCCCACAGCGCCACTTCCCGATCTTCGGGCGCGAGTCGTTGCGCCCGGCGCAAATTGGACCAGGTACGCGCGCCCAGTAGAAGGATGAGAATCAGGGCCGGAATCCCCGCCTCTGCGCTGAGCTGCGTGTAACTGTTATGCGTCACAAGCCAGCTCCCCGAGATGATTGGAAAATTTCCGGCACCGATACCCACCAATGGGTTATCCGCGGTGACCTGAAGGCTGAAGTCGAGCAATTGCCGCCGCTGAGCCGAAGAACCCGTCACGTCCTCATCGGGATTGAAAATCGTGGATATTCGCTGCGAGTAGCTCGCGGGGTCACCCAACAGAACAGCCGCCAATCCAACAGCGCCTACCAGGAGCAGCCATCCGTGCCTCTTTCCCTTCACTCCAAACTCCCAGAACGAAACGCCGGCGGCCGCGGTCAGCGCGAGAAGGCCGCCGCGCGAGAGCGTGGATAGGATGATAAAAACAATCAAGAGCATGGCAGCGAGCCAAGTAATTCTCCACGGCAAGTTGCGCGACCGGACTGCAAAGGCGAAAACAAAAGGGTAAGCCATCGCGAGCGCCAGCGCAAAGTCGTTGGGATTCCCGAAGATGCCTCCGACCACTCCTTCCATACGGGGGCCAATTGCGCTCGTCAGGCTGCTGCCAAAACCCAACGCTGCGAGCAACGCCATGATCACCACCGAAGCTGTTTGCACGTACAAAAGGCGCCGGAGCCGCGCCAGCGAATTGCAGGTGACGAGAATCGCCAGGGTGACCAACACCACTTTGGCGAAATCACTGGTGATGTCAAACGCTCCGCCTTTCCAGATGGCAAAGGGAACGGAAATGCAAAGCTGCCCAAAGAGCAGAAAGACGTAGACCATTTCCAAGGGCAGACGCGAGACGGGACTTGGTTTCCGTAAGACGCTGTGAACCAGACCAGCCACCGCCAGAGCGCCAATGATTTTCGCGAGCGGGATTGCCGCGAGGCCGGGGATCCAGTCGCCAGGACGCACGAAGTAGACCACCGTGAAAAGAAGCAAGCCCAGATAGGCGAATGACATCTGCTCCATGGGCTCAGTCGCGGCGCGGTGCACGAGCCCAAACCGCTGCGTTTTTCGCCAAGGCGGCATTACTTGACCCGATGCCATGTCGCCTCCCCCCGGCCCCATATCTCCCGCGAGACGGAGCAAGGGACTGGCTCCATTACGCCGGAGATTTTCATCGCGCCCACACCTGCTTCCTGCCCATGAGAAAATTAATCAGGGCCAAGACCGCCGCCGTGTTCAGCAATAAGAAGGCAAATACCGCGTCCGGGATGCGTCCGAGAGGGCGGACCTTCACATGAAATAGCGCCAAGGCGCCTAGCCCATAGAAGGCCAGTTGAAGAACTCCAGCCAAACGGTACACGCCACCGGTTAGAAGCAACGCGCTGATCAGCGCAGTTGCAAGTAGGAATGGCGCGAAGAGCCGAAGCAGCTTATGACTGACGAACTCAAAGCGCACAGGATTGCGGCTGGTCAGCAACCAGGGCTGCAACTGAAGCAATTGATAATTGCCCGTCAGCGTGCGCACCTTGCGGCGGAATTCCTGACTCGCGGAGGAAGATAGCGAATCCCAAACGAGCGCCGCTGACTCGAATATGACGCGATAGCCCTGGCGCGCGATCTCCAGCGGGATAAACACATCGTCAAGTATCGTGCCCGGGGGCAGAGGAACGAGGAGCCTGCGGCGCGCTGCGTAGAGGGCGCCGGTCGCGCCGACGACCGAACTGGTGGCGCTTTCCCACTTCCGGATCTTCTTTTCAAGCCTCCAATACAACCCCACTCCATCGAGAGGATCACTCGTTTCCCGCTTGCGCAGGATCAGCTCTCCGCTCACGCAGCCGACAGCGGGATCGGCAAAATTTGCAATGAGGCGCAGCAGGGCCTGCGGTTCAATCAATTGGCGTGCGTCGGTGAAAACCACGATTTCCCCGCGCGCTGCCTGGATCGCCTGGTTTAGGGCGCACGCCTTGCCTCGCTGCTGATCCGTGAAGATGACTCGCGAGAATTCATTTTCTTGCGAGGCGAGAATCTGGTTGGTGGAATCCGTTGAGCCGTCCGAGATCACGATGATCTCTTTGCGATCATCGGGGTAATTCAATTCAGCGAGGTTGCTCAATTTTTCCGGCAACCACTGCTCCTCGTTGTGGACAGCCATCACCAGAGAAATCGGCGGAAGGAAAGATGCGGAGTGAACGGGCCGGGGCCGCAAACGGCTTCGGAGATAAAGCCAAAACAAGTAACCGAAGTAGGTGTAAGCGAGCACGGCTGCGGAGATCCAGAAGACCCACTTCATTTTGCGCCTCGTCCAAACAGAACCACCTTCACGGTGGAGAGGAGGATCCAGAGGTCGAGGCCAAGCGACATCTGCTTGATGTAGAACAGGTCGTACCTCAGCTTTTCCCGGGCCTCTTGCACCGTGCTTCCGTACTTGTAGCGAATCTGAGCCCACCCGGTGATGCCAGGCCGGATGGAGTGCCGCAAGTAGTAGTAAGGGATTTCCCGGCGAAGCCATTCCACAAATTCGGGCCGCTCGGGCCGGGGGCCAACGAGGCTCATTTCACCGCACAACACGTTCCATAGTTGAGGAATTTCGTCCATTCGTGAGAGACGAAGGAAACTTCCTACCGGAGTGATTCTTGGATCGTCATCCCCAGCCCAAGTCGGCCCGGTATCTGCTTCAGCATCCGCGTCCATCGTGCGGAACTTGTAGCAATTGAAGACAACGCCATCACAACCGACGCGCTTCTGCCGGTATAAGAGTGGACCTGGCGAGGTCAGTTTTATGGCCAGGAAGATGAATGGAAGCAGGGGCAGGCTCACAATCAAACCGATGATCGAAACCAGGGCGGAGACCAGGCGCTTGCAAACCAGGAGATAGCGGGAAGGATTGTACCCCGGGGAGAGAAGGAGCGAGCTCAAGCGGATACACTCGATAGGGACTTTGCCGGTGATCGCTTCATAGACTTCGGTCGCATCCTGGATGCGCACTCCGTGGCACTTGAGCGAGAGCAAGAGTTCGACGGGAAGCTTCCCACGGCGCTCGTCCATGGCGATGAGGATGTTGTTTACGCGGAGATTCTTGACGGCGCGGGAAACGTCTTCGTCCGCACTTGTCTCGAGAAGATCACCGGGTGGCTCGATGCGCGCGCCATTGGCGAAATTGTCTCCGCTGCCTTCCCCCAAAGCGCGGCCTACAACCCGAACTCCCAACTCCGGGCGCGATTCAAATTCACGAACGAGCGGTCCGACGAGAGGACTATTGCCCAGAATCAGCGTCCGCTCGGCAAGTTGCGGCACACTATTGACTACCGCGAAAAGCTTTCGCCAAAGCAGCAACAGCATCGCAACGAAGACGAAGCCAATTTGAAAGATGCCGCGGCCTAATTCCAGAGGCGGATACAAATAATAGATCAGGGCCAGGAGCAGATAGGCGGTTCCCAGGACCTGAGTCAAACGAACAAGCACCTCCCGCCGGTTGCCCAGGATCGAAGAATCGTAAAGATCGAAAGAATACATGCAGAGGATGAAGGCAGCCGACACGACCAGGATTTTCAAAGACCCGCGTGGGTAGCTGAGCATGAGTGAAGCGTCGCTTGTCCCCAACCGCGTAACCATGGCGGCAAGGAAGGCGAAAGAGACCAGACACGCTTCCGAAATTCCCAGGAAGAGCGTGCGCTTTGGAAAATAGGCGTGCAGGAGTCGAATCAAGGAAGACCTCGAGCTATCTCGGTCCGCGGCGTTGCATTACGATGCTGGAGTGCGGAGCACTTTTGAACCTGGTGATCGATCCCGCGAGATCCCGATCTTTATTTCCGTTCGCCGGATACTTCGCTTGCGAAACATTCATTCGAATCGCAGGTGAACGCGCGGGCGATGAATCGCTCAGCTCAGCTTTAAATTCGATCGAATTTCATGCTGGCTAACGGACGCATACAACATTCCCAGCAACATGACGAAGAGCAGGCCGTTGGCGGGAATGTGAAGATTGAAGTCGGCCAGGCTGTGCATCAGGATGGCAATCAATCCTCCGAAGGAGCCGAGAAAAAGCATTCTTCCGAAGCCCGGCTCGGAATGGCGGACGTGGCGGATGCCTCGAAACAATAAATAGAAGATGGCCCCGAAAAAGAGCAGGGCGCACGGAAGGCCCATCTCGGAAGCAAACTCCAAGTAGTCATTGTGGGCGTGGCCGACAAAGGCGCGCTCGTACGAGGTCTGCTCGATTGGATAATCGACCGGAAAAGTGCCCAGGCCGCTTCCGAGGAGCGGATGGTCACGGATGAGCCGGGTTGTGTCCATCCAGAAGGACAAACGGTTTGGGCCCATATGGCCATATTCCTCTCCCAGTGCTTGAAAGCGGCTGACGACAGGCTCCGGGCCGATCCAATTGACTGCCCCGACGGCGACAATCAGGAAAAGGGCGACGACCAGAATGGCGTTTGTTCTTTGCCATCCGGAGGTAAGCACGAGAGTGAAGAGCACGAGCGTCGAGGCCACCGCGGAGATGATTCCCATGCGCGATTGCGAGAAGACCAGAGCGACGAACAAGAGAATCGCCAGGGACAGCCAGAGAATTAATTTGTGAAAATCTTCATGCTTGAAGAAGTCCCGGATACGGCCGCCAAACTCCGGCTGGTCCTCTCGAATCTTCTGGAACTGGCCATAGGCAAGCACCAAGGCGAAAGGGAAAATCATTTCCAGCAGCCCGGCGAAGTGATTGCGATTGATATAGGTCCCCGAAGCGCCGAGGAAGCTATCGCCCTTGACGTACGTAGAGGCCTGTCCCCACTCTGTAAAATACTGGAAAAGTCCGTAGCCCGCTTCAAAGGTTCCCAGGGCCAGGAGCGCGAAGATCAGAGGCTTGCTATTTGCGTGGCGTTGGCACACCACAACCGTCAAATAGAATGCCGCGAGATAGGTAATCAAAATCATCAGATTGAAAATAGTTTCGTAAGGCGCGAAACTGATGGGAGCCAATGAGCCGGCAACGGCCGCAGTGCTCTTGCCGCCCAAAAAATGAATTAGGGAAACCGGCAGGGGCACCGTCTGCAGCAGAGTCAAGCACACGAGCAACAGCGGAATTCCGGCAGGCAGTTTGAGCTCGTCGCCGCGGGAAGGGCGATAGAATAATAGCAACAGAATCGAAAGCGCCAGGAGCACAACCTGCGACAGCGCGAAATAGGACACCTCGGTGCCGCCATACGCGACAGCGGCAATCATCAATGCGGCGATTAGCCCAATCGTGGCAGTTCGAACCATAGCTTCTGGAATTCGGAGATTATTGAGCCGCCGGTTATTCCCGGCTCAGGACTTCCAGGAAGTTTTCAGCTCCGCCGGGAAGCGGCGTCCCGGGATGTGTAGTATTCGTAGCGGTGGTAGCGATAATAGGAATCATCGACGAAATCAAAATTGTTCAGGACCACGCCGGCCACATTGGCGCCCATGTCCAGAAGCTGGGATTCCGCTCGCTGGACCAAGCCCCGAGGCGTCACTCCGCTCTTGACGACCAGAATCACGGCCTCGACGAAGCTGGCCAAAATCCGGCTGTCAGTGACGTTCAACAAAGGCGGTGAATCGATCACGACGAACTTATATTCTTTCGTCGCTTCGGAAATCAGCGCTCGCATGCGCTCGTTGCTGAGCAGCTCGACGGGGTTGGGAGGAATGGGGCCGCAGCAGAGCGCGTCCAAACCCGCCACACCCGTCGGATAGGCCATCGGGCGCCAATCCTGCTGGCTGGTCAGATAGTTCACTAATTTCGAACCGCCGCGAACGTCGAAAATTTTGTGGATTGCCGGCCGGCGAAGATCGGCATCCACGAGCAATACCCGCTGCCCGAGTTGCGCCAGCGCGATGGCCAGATTCGTTGCCACTGTGGTTTTGCCCTCGCCTGGCTGCGAGCTTGTGATCAGAATCGATCCGGGCGCGCTGTTCGCCGAGGAGAGGAGGACCGACGTGCAAAGGCCCCGAAATGCCTCCGCCAGGATCGAGTGGGGCTGAGCCTGACGATCAATCCGATGGTAGCCTTTTGCCAGGGCGCCGGCCGGCAAGGATTTCTCAGTTCCCAAGCGGATGGTCTGCTGTCTGGCGGTGAGAGGCAGGCTCGAGGAGCGGCTCCGGCCATTCAAGGATTTGACCGTGGGAATAAAAGCCAGCGCCGGCAATTGCAGGAAAAGCTCCACGTCTTCCGGATTCTTCAAAGTATTGTCGAGATGATCCTGAAGGAGCGCCAGGGCCAATCCGGCTCCCAACCCGAGCAATGCGGCAATTTCCAGATTGAACATTACTTTTGGCTTGGCTGGTTTCGCCGGCGGTTTGGCAGGATCGACGATACGGATATTGCTGGCCTTCAGGCCCGCCGAAACGCCAGCTTCCTTGAGGCGCTGCAGCAATCCATTATAAAGATCCTTGTTGGTATCGACTTCGCGCTTCAAAATATTGTATTGCACCGATCTTTCCGCCATGCCGTTGGCTTGTTTTTGCTGCGCTTCAAACTCCTGCCGCACCAATTTTTCCCGATTCAGCGCGGCCAGATAATCATTGGTGATCCCTTGCGCGGCATGCTTTCGTTCCCGTTCCACGGCTTGTTCGATTTCCTTGATCTGGTTCTGAATCTGTTTGACCTTGGGATAATCCGGGGTGAAGGTGGTCGAGAGTTGCGCGTATTCCCGCTGCAGCCCGGCCAACTGGACCGTCAAATCCCCCACGAGTTTATTTTCAATGCCGGGCAAGGAACCATGGTCGCCCGTTTGGACCAAACGGTAGAGGGACTCTTTTTCGTAACGCGCGGCCTGTGCTTTGGTCAATTCCTCCTGGAGCTGCTTGAGCCTCGCGTTCAAAATATTTTCGGTGCTGCCTTTTTCCGTTTCGAGAAAGAATAAATCATTCGCGCTGGCATATTTTTGCAGGTCATCATCCGATTTCTCGAGCTTTCCTTTCAAATCCAACAGTTGGCGGGAGAGCCACTCGGAGGCTTTCTGAGTGGACTCCCAACGGGCCTCCAGATTCCGTTCAATGAAATTCGAAGCCAGAGCATTGGCTGCGCGGGATGCCAGCACGGGATCTTGCGATTCGAAACTAATTTCCACCAGCCGGCTGTTGCGAATCGGCGTCACGATCAGGCGATCCTCGAAGAGTTCGACTGCATTCTGATGCGCACTGGAGTCCGGCGCGGAGTCCGATCCTTCCACGGCAAAGATTTGAGGGCCCGCGGCTGGATTCTTCTTGCTCCCAGACCACAACGGAGCTGCCGCGGTAAACTCTTTATTCTGGTCCAGGCCGAGCTGGTCGATCACGCGCTCCGCCAACGCTTCGCTCTTCAGAACCTTGTACTGGGTTTCGAGGTAACTGTCCGAGACCTGATCGGCGTCATAGAGTCCCTGGACCGTGACGATGTCCGGGGTTTCCTTCTCGATTTCAACCATCGTCCTGGCGCGATAAATGGGTTTTTGCCTGAGCGTCCAGGCCGCTCCGATGGCGACAACCACCAGGAAAGCAGTCAAGATCGTCCAACGGCGTTTTCGAACGATCCGCCAATACGTCAGAAGATCCGGTCCGCGTTCAACCTCCAGGATCCGCGGAGAGCTGAGCGGAGCGCCTCGGAAACGTTCGAGAGAGACGGCACTCGCCTTGTGAAGATCAATTTGATTCTGATCGCTCATCCTACCATCCACGGTAAATGACCAAGCTGCTGACACTCGAAGCAGCGATGTCGGCCCCTCGATAGAAGGCGCTTTTCGCGGCGCTGCTGGGTACAAAGATGATGTCTCTGGGATACAAGATCGGGTCGGGGACTTTACTCGCCATAATCTTTCCAAAATCCAGCGGAATTTCGGAGCGTTCGCCGGTGCCCGGATTGGTGCGGATGATTCGCGCCTTGCTTTTGGCGGAAGTCGACGTCAATCCTTCCGCCAGCGCCAGCGCCAGGGCTTGCAGGGCCGAAATGTTCTCGTTGTTGCGCACCACAAATCCGCCCGGCTTTCTCACCGCTCCGATGACGTAGACGATTCCGGCGCGATTCACCTTCACGATGTCTCCGGGATATACCGAGACGTTGAAGCGTGGGTCATGGAAGTTCAGCAGGTCTTTGAGGCTTACTTCAATAGTGGTTTCGCTCTCGGCAGCAGGCTGGGCCTTGGCCGGGAGTCCGGCGCCGCGCAAGACTTGCAAAGTCCCTCCGGCATCGTCCTCCAGGCCGCCGGCGAGAGAAATGATTTCCAGCAAGCTGCGGGAGCCGCGGATTTGAAAAACGCCGGGATTTTTCACCGCCCCGACCACCGACACAGTGTGACTCTGCATTTCACGGACGGTGACCCCCACGTGGGGATCCTTCATGTAGCTCCTGCGCAACAATTCGTTGAGGACGGTTTCGAGTTCTCGCGGCGTCAAGTCAATTGCTTTGACGACACCGAGCAAGGGCATGGAGATCTCCCCACCGGCGGAGACCCGAGCCGAGCAGTTCAATTCAGGGGCCTCAAAAACGCTGATGTCCAAAAGATCTTCTGGGCCGATCCGGTATTCATTTACCTGAACAGGGACTTGAACAGCGCCCGTCTGCGCCCCCGGCGCAACCCCCAGTGGTTCAAGCCGCTGGTGATTGTCCTGTGTTGTTTGCCCGGGGGCCGTGGGGGGATTCTGCGGCCCTGGCTGACTCTGGGCGCAAACCGGCAGGATCGCCGCACCCAGCGAAATGCATGCGGCCAAAAACCTCGGCGCCCAGCCTCGAATCCGATTCTTTTCGTATGGTTCAATCATTATTCTTCAGCCTGCTTTTTCTGGATGGGTAACGTTGATCCCCAGAGCCATGCATTCCATCGAATCTTGCAGCCGTTCGGCAGCTCGCTGATTAGTGGTCGTGACAATGATCTTGCGAATCCGAATAACCCTTGTGGTGCTTGTGTTTCTTGTGGTGAGGGCTGACTTCGCAGTCCCCATCGTCATCGTCGCCGCCCTTTCCTTTGTTGTGATCGTCGCCGGCCGTGGAGCCTTTGTCTTTGCCCGGATCGGGCGAAGTGTGGTTGACCACCGAGACTTGTCCGGCGGCAGAGGCGTGCCCGCGGTTGATGGTCAACTCAATGGCCTCGGCCGTCTTGATCAGGCGGACCTGACTATCCGCGGAAACTTGCACTTGTCCGCCATTCGGCAAAGCAATCCAGGCGCTGCCTCCGGGGCCTACTTCAATCGTGTCGCCGCTGAAGATTGTGAAACCTGCGACCAAGTTGGCGCCCCGAACAGTCGCTGCCTGGCTGCTCATCACGCTTCCGACGACGGCGGGCTTCGATGAGGCTGAGACGGCAGCAAACGGAACAATGACCAATGCCAGAAACAGTTTTCGGATCATGGCCGATTCCTCCATCACTCCCAATCCTTGTGGCCTGATACTTCCATTGGGAGCCGAAAAATTCACAAAATACCGTTACTCGACTTCGCTCAAGCTGATGCGGTCTATCCAGGCCGTCCCGGCAATCCGGTTATCGAATTTGCGGCTGGCAGGCCGCGCCACACGAATCACCAGGAGGCGCGTGGCGGGTCCGGTGGTAAATTCCGCTTGCTGCGGCAGCCAGCTTGAACTCCCCACCAAATTGTCGCTCTCAAAAACCGGTTTAGCAGGCTCGTCGGCGTCAAAACATTGGAAGCGAAGCCCGCTATCGGAGGTAATGTCCTGGACGCGCATGTAGCCGGAAAAGCGGTAGGTGGTGTTGGACTTCACCGGAATATATTGAAAGATATTTTCATAGGAGAGATTGTGCTTCCCGTCGAAATGGATGCGCAGAGAATGGGTCCCATCGAAAAAATTCACGCTATCCACACTCACAACAGCTCCTTCAGTTGGGGAAATGCGCCAGTCCAAGCCGCCATCGAGAATCCTGCTTTCGAAATCGCCGTTGGTTATGAGGCTGGCATCGGAAACGCGATCTCCTGAGCGCGGAGGATTTTTTCTCTCGATGCTCATCCAGGCGTCCTTGAGCTGATCGATTTGCCGGCGCTGAAGTAACGCATCGAGATAGGGAAAAGCAGCCCGTGGTCCGGATTCAAATCCCTTCTCGACTAATCTCTCCCACACCTGTGCGGCTTCCTCCATGCGATCCGTTGTGACCAGGTAGTCGAGATAGGCAAGAAGAAGATCCTCCCGCTCCGGCGCCAACTTTGCCGCAATTAGACGCGGATCCCCGCTAGCCTGCCAAACCAGCTCAAACGAAGAGCGCGCTAAATCCAGATCATCTAGCATGGCCTTCTGGAGGGACGGAATGGCGAGATCAAGCTTTCCCTGACGCAGGTAGAAATTTCCCATCTTCCAACTGATGACGACGGAACCCGGAAACAAAAGGTTGGCTCGTTCAAGAGCGGCTTGGGCATTCTCCTGCTGACCATCCCATTCATACAAATAGCCCAGCGCAGCCCAGTAATCCGCATTGTGCGGGCTTAAGGCCGTCGCGTGCTGGTAGAGGTCAATCGACTCCTGGACATTCCCCTCTTTGAAGGAGCGCTCGGCGAGCCGCGCGAGATCGGCGTAGTACGCCGGATTATTCGGATCCCAGTGGATCGCTTGCCGAAGCGCTTCCGGACTATCCTGGTTGGAGTACCCGGCGGCGACTCCTTGCGTGACGACGATGTAGAGACAGACCGCGAGGTCGAGCGCAAGAAAGGCGCGAACCGATATCGCCAACCAATTTCGAAGTTTTGGAGCCGGCCTGTTCCTCAAAGGAGTTTGCCGATTTAAACCAGTCCGCGAGCGGCGTTGTGAAATCCCGGCCTGAGGCTGCCCGGAGCGTTCGGAAGCGTTTGATGCACAGCCATGGGTCCGGTGGGAGTGGGCACACGATCTACGCTGAATGCGTCGACTTCGACCGCAGCGGAGCTGCCCAGCAATTCCACGGAGATAACCAACCGGTAAATATTCTTCTTCCGGACTAGAATCCCCTCGACGCCTTCCAGCGGGCCCACCTTGACTCTGACGTGATCGCCGGTTTTCAGGAACGGATGAGGTTCAATGCGAAGCGAGTTCCCGGCCGCTCGACGCACGGCGTCAATCTGCTCCGGTGGTATCACGGCAGGATGACCGGCGAATGCCACGAATGCATGAACTCCCGGCGTCGTCACGATATCCAGTTTCCTCTCGAGTCCTCCTCGAACGAACACATAGCAAGGAAAGAGCGGTATCGAGACCTGCTTTTGCCGGTCCTTCCAAGAGTGCAACGCGGAATAGAGCGGAAGGAAGACTTCAAACCGCCTGTTCGTGAGCACGTTGGCGACAACTTTCTCGTGTTGGTGGCGCGTATAGAGCGCGTGCCAGTCAGGCCCGCTCTCTAAGACATCCGCAATCGAAACTCCGTCAAACGGATGCCCTCGAATGGTTGTGCATCTTCAACCTTTTGGTCGAAGCCGCGAATCCCCTCTGTGCTCCCGACTCATCATTCGGCACGACACGGCACACCTGTCCTTTTGCATGGATCGTGATCGCCGAATTTGTTGGGGATGATTCGAGGCACATTTCCAATCGGATCGTTGTTCCAACAGGCGGCAAAGTGGGCGTCATCACAAACAGTCCGCTGATCGAGACGTCCCGCATGAAACCCGCTCCCTGCCGGCGATCCCCTTGCGAATCCCTCCATTGGAATGCGACCAGGGCTCCCAGAACATAGCGGTTGTTCTTCCGGCGGTCCGCGGAATCGACGGAGCCCGATCGAGGACTCGAAGACTGAAACAATTCCGAATTGGCAGCGTATTTTTCCATCGCGATTCGCGCTTCGAGCGTGGCCTAGAAGGTAGTGGGATCAAGTGCAGGGGACAAGAGGCCTAAACTCTTTCAGAACTCCCGGTAACGGAGGGAGCAGAATCGCGGAGAGGGGGCTCCCCAACGATCGCTCCACCGAAAGGACTGTTGGGAGCAGAAGTTCCTCTGCGATCTCTCTACGTAGTGCGGGGGAGAAACTCTCCATGAAAGGCGCACCTGTGAGGGGCAGCTCCTCGAAAGTGTGCAAAGTTTTGCACATAATTTATAGAGAAGAAATCCACAGGTTTCGTTCGAACTCCTGTTGACATCTGAGTAATGTGCTGATAGTTTGCGCCCTGTCTTCAATTAATCCTGGCTGAATTCTGTTTCAACTTCATCCAGGGATCTTTTCAGAATTGGGGCCTACTCAATTCCCCTCGAGCCCCGCTCCTGAACGATATTCATGAGGCGGCGAAATGGCGGCATCTTCTTTTCCAACACGTCTTGCGCGAGCGCATTCCGCGACGATCGCTCAACCCATCAATCTGTTGATCAGTGACGACACTTCTCTGGGGTGTCAGTTACTCAGGGATGTGCTGATTCGTTCGCGATACCGGTTCAACGTGGTGGCTTGCGCGCTCACGCAACTTCAGATCATCGAGTCCATGAACGCCCATCGGGTGGATGTCGCTCTGATCAATGAGAATCTCGAGGAAGGGCCTCTGGTAGGTTTCCGTGTTTTGAACGAGCTACATGCCTCCTTTCCCAACACCCGGGTTGTGATTCTGTTGAAATCGGCGCGGAATGATCTGGTGGTGGACGCTTTCCGCGGGGGCGCGAAGGGAGTGTTTTGCCAGGCGGAGCCCTGGCAAACTCTCTGCAAGTGCATCCAATCCGTCCACAAGGGGCAGATCTGGGTCAACAGCAATCAACTGCAATCCGTGCTCGACGCCCTGGTGAGCGCGACCCCGCTGCGCATGGTCAATCCCCGCGGACAAACGTTGCTGACGAAACGGGAAGACGACGTGGTGAACCTGGTGGTGGACGGCTTGTCGAACCGCGAGGTGGCGCAAAAGCTCGGCCTGACCGAGCACACCGTCAGCAATTATCTTTTCCGCATTTATGAGAAGCTGGGAATCTCGACCCGCGTCGAACTCGTTCTTTACGCCCTCCGGCAGAAGCAACAAGGATAAATCGCGGTTCGCCGCGATCTGACAAGCCTCGAATCTGCCAAATCCTGCCTGGAAGTCGGTTCAAAAATTCGGCCTCGCCGGATGTATATCCATCTCAGAGGAAGTTTGAACTCGGGCTATTCGTATCTCAATGCCACCATGGGATCGACACGCATCGCCCGTCGCGCCGGGATGTAGCAGGCGAGAAGCGCGACGGCAGTGGCGACGAGAGTGGTGAGCGCAAGGGTGAGCGGATCGTAGGGGGTCACGCCGAAGAGGAGGCTGCTGATCAGGTGTCCCGCAAAAACAGCCGCGAGCAGGCCGGCAGCCAGGCCGAGAACCACTGGCACCATACCCTGGCGAAAAACCATGTGGAGGAGGTCGCGCAAATCGGCCCCGAGCGCTATGCGAATTCCTAATTCCTGGCGGCGCTGCTCGACGGAATAACTGACCATGCCGAAGATGCCGAGGGACGCGAGCAGCAGCGAGGAGAGAGCAAACAACATGGCCAGAGTCATCTGGAAGCGGCGCGCGTCCACGGATTGAGAAACGACTTGCGACATCGACCGCACGGCGGTGATGGGCACGTCGGGGTCAATCTCGTGGATCAACTCGCGAACCGCGGCGGCGGAACTGAGAGGTTCGGTGGACGTGCGGAGGATGAAGGAGGCCGACGAGGGGACGGAGATGGCATTAAACCAGTAGGGCACGTAGACCATCATCAGCGGAGGCGCGTCAAGCCGCACGGTGCGGATATCGCCGACGACGCCGATGACTTCACTGGGGACGTCGCCATCCCATTGTGTGATGCACATTTGGCCGACGGGATTTTTGCCGGGCCAGAAACGGTCGGCGACGCTTTGGGAAACAACGACCTCGCTGCGACCGCGGTCCGCTGCGCTGAATACCCTGCCTTGCAAGATCGGAATGCCCATCGCCGAAAAATAATCCGGGCTGACAGAGCGATAGTCGGCCATGGGCCTCTCGGCATTTGCCTGTGGCGTGCCGGGGAGGCGGATGCCGGTGACGCTGCCTTGGCCAGCAAGCGGAGGAATGCTCACCCAGCCGGCGGCGCGCACCCCGGGAAGCGATTGGAGTCCAGCAAGGACGCGGTCGTAGAAGCGCAAGCGAACAGAGAGCTGACCGTAGCTTTGCGGAGGGAGATCCACACCGGCGATGAGGACATCTTCGACGGCGAATCCGGTGTGCACGCGCAGGAGTTGCGCGAGGCTGGCGGTGAGCAGACCAGCAAGGACCAGAAGCCCGGTGGTAAGTCCCACTTCGAGGCCGACAAGGCCGTCGCGCAGGCGGCGGGTGCGGCGGCTTTCGGTGACGACCGCAGCGGCGGACTTCAGAACGTCGAGCGGCTGGGCGCGAGTGATACTCCAGGCGGGCAAAATCCCGAAGAGAACGCCCGTGGCTATCGAAACGACAAGCGCGAGCAGAAGCACGCGCGCGTCCATGTGCACTTCGTCGAGGCGAGGAATGTTGGCAGGCGCCATGCGCACCAGCCATTTCACGGCGAGACCAGCGATCCAGATGCCGAGAGCGCCGCCGGCAATGCTCAGCAAGAACGTTTCCGAGAGCATTTGGCGAATGATGCGCGCGCGGGATGCGCCCAGCGCGGTGCGGATAGCGGCTTCGCGCATGCGGCTGGGGACGCGCGCGAGGAGCAGGCTGGCGAGATTGGCGCAAACAATCAACAAAACGGCGACCGTCGCGGCGAGAAGAAAAATCAGGCCGCGACGCGCGGGCCCGATCACTTCCGCTTCAAGCGGCAGGAGCCCGGCGCGGAGATCGACGCCGGCGTTTGCCTGTCTGGCGATCTGAGCCTGGACGATATTCAGCTCCGCGAGCGCCTGCTCGCGAGTGACGCCCGGTTTGAGGCGCGCCACGGCGGCGAAGTCGAATTCGCCGATGAGGTCCTGCTCATAGCGCTTCGGGCCGTTCAGCGGCTGGAAGAAAGCCTGCGAGTGGGTGCCGCCGGCGCCCCCCAGCTCGGGAGGAAATCGAAATGACACGGGCAGGACGCCGACGATTTCGTGAGGGACGCCATCGAGCGTGAGGATTTTGCCGATCGCGGCGGGATCGGCACGGAAGCGCGTTCGCCAGAATCCATCGGTGAGGATGACGACGTGGCTGCGGCCCGGCTCGTCTTCTTCCGGAAGGAATGCACGGCCGAGGGCGGGCCGCGCACCGAGCACCGCGAAAATGTTCGCGGAGGCGCGCACGCCGTGGATGACTTCGGCTTCGCCCCCGCCGGTGAGGTCCGCGCTCGCCGGCTCAGCGATCGCGACATCCGCGAAGGAGTGAACCTGCTGCCGCCAGATGCGAAAATCCGGTAGGTTGGCCTCCAGCATGAACCTGGCGAACTGCGGCACGATTTCGCGGACGAGGTAAAGCTGCTGCGGATCGGGATAGGCGAGGGGGTGAAGCAAAGCGCTGTTCACGACCGAGAAAATGGCGGTGTTGGCACCGATGCCGAGGGCCAGCGTGAGGATGGCAACGGCGGTGAAGCCGGGGGATTTGCGCAGCGTGCGAAAGGCGTAGCGGATGTCCTGCGCGAATGTTTCGAGGAACTGCACTCCCCGGGCTTCCCGGCATTCCTCCTTGATTTGGTCTGCACCGCCGAATTCGAGGCGGGCGCGGCGGCGCGCTTCCGGGTGAGGCAAGCCGGACTGAACGAATTTCTCGACCTGCTGGTCAAAATGGAAACGCAGTTCGTCGTCGAGTTCGCTCTCAACGGCTGAGCGGCGAAACAGGGCGCGCAAGCGAATCAAAAGTTCGCTGAGCATTTTCCACTCTCCAAGTCATCGCGCATGAGAAATTCCCTAGCAGCCCGTGGCGCAACCCTGTTCTTTTGCGTGGCGGAGTTTATATCTGAGATAGCAATGATTCCGAGGCCGTCTGAGCCGTGACGACGAGAAAGAATAGTGTGTGCGGCGCGC
>JBGPTK010000019.1:0-28406 GCA_041490605.1 Terriglobia bacterium
CCCTGGAGGGGCGGCTGGACGCTCGGCGCCGTGAACCCGTGCGGCGACGCCAACCAGGGCTTGCTTTCCGACTGTTTGCGGAGCGCCGGCGTCAGACTTTCCGGCTACCGGTTCACGGGCTTGGGATCTGATCTGGACGCGCCCCAGTTGTTCAACTGGCCTGTAGCTGCCCCAGCGGGCGTTCAACCTATCGCAATGCATGATGTGCAACCGCCGGATCCGAACACGATCGCAAGATCGCAGCTGCCAAGTTTTTTGCCCATGGCGCCACCGCCGGTGCTGCCGGCGATCACCGCGGAGAATTTGCGGCGAGCTGCTCTCTTGCCGAACGCGCCGGCCATCGTGCGCGCGGCCGCGGCGAATCTGCCGGACGACAGCTCGAGCTGGTGGTCCACCATCTCGAGCTGGTTTCAGGGACAGATGATCTCCGGTGTTCCGAACTATCTCGTGGCCGGTGGAAGTGTTTTGCTGATTCTCGGTTTGGTCGGCGTCGGCGGCCGGCGGCGGTAGGTGGGGAAGAAATCCCCCCACAAGAAACCCGGGAACCGCGACGACGGAATGAGCACGAGCTGGGGCGACATGGTTCACGCCCTGCTCTCGCCGGAAGAGATCGGAACGCTGCTGATCGAGGCGCACGAGTCGGTGACGCCGGCGGCGCGACGAAGAGTGGATCGAATGAGAAAGGCGCGGGGCGTTCACCCCGTGAAATGGAGCGAGCATGTATCTGACGGCGCAAAGCGCAATGCGAAAAAGGCGGAGGATCACGTCTCCGACCTGCTCAGTCGAGATCTTGCAGCAGCCGGATCTCGGCAGGCTGGGCCGGTTCACCGGATCCCGCAGGGTGACGCTGGGGGCATTCGGGACGCTGGTTGATTCAGCCCAGGCCTCAGTTCCCACCGTGGGCGGGATCTCGCCCTGGGTGACGATCGCTGCGCTGGGCGCGATCGCGTTGGTGGCCGGGTTCATGCTGCGGCCGAAAGTTTTGCGCGCGCGCCGCAAGGTGGTGGATTCAGCAACGGGCGGCGTGTCGCTCTGGAAGGCGGCAGCTGGTGCCGCTGGAGCTGGCGTTATCGGTTACTTCGCAGGGAGGTCAGCTGGCTAGCTTTTTCGACCTGCCGCAATGCGGGCAATTGAGCGCTTCGGTCCGCATGGCTTCGTTGCAAAAGTTGCAGGCGATGAAAGGGGTTTTCGGTGGTGGAGGGAGTCGCTTACAGACCCAGCCGATAACGATTCCGATGAGAAGTCCCAAGACGAACATCGCGAGGCGCTCCTTTCTTTCGCTACTCCTCTGTGTTTGAACTTGGGGTTATGTACGCTTCGGGCGCTGAATCGCCATGGCTCAGCCGGGACAGGCAGTGGTGGCACTTAGTGGCTTCACGGCGGACTGGCTGCCAGCAATAAGGGCAGGCAACGTAAGGAATTTGTGGGAGGGGAGGGAGTCGTTTGAACATCCAGCCGATGCCGATTCCAATGAGGACTCCGACCGAGAACGTCAACAGAGCACTCGCTGGATCCATGGGCAGCCCACCTCCCTTTTCGGCAGCAAGACTATATAGGAGAACCTGACAAAAATCATGTATGTCCGGATTCCAGGTCGAGCTCTACTCGGAGATTCGAGTGCTGCAAGGTTGCTTCTTTCCCTGCCACTGTTCCCGCTGAGTCTGCCGTGGACGATGTACGAGGGTTATCAGCTCCTAAAAGACGTCCAGCCCATTCCTGGAAGTTCTACGCGCGACAACATTTTGAATGCGTTCACTGGAAAGCCGACCCAGTCGCAGATCAACCAGATCATAGCCGATTGCCAAGCGCAGAATGCGCGTGCGCGTTCGTACGGCTATACGGTGGCAGCGAACGCCGACCAGGGGTGTGCGGATGCAGTGAATGCCTACGTCAAGAGATTCTTGGATGACACCCTGGCGGACACCAGCGCGAAAAACATCGGGATTGCAGCGCTGTTCGTGATCGCGGCCTCGGTGGGTGGCTTCCTCTGGTTAAAAACCAGATGAGCGCGTGGACGATGGCGGTGTGTGACGTTTGCCGGCTGGTCGACGGGGACAGCCGCATGAAGTTGTGCCAGTACTGTTCGAAGTGCGCGGCCTGGATCTGCCAGGCGGATCTCGGCAACTGGCGGAGACGGGCAGTAGCGATGATGAAAAGGCGGTGGGGAAGATGAAGCATCCGATTTGGAAAGAGTTCCGCTGGCAGCTTCTGTTGCTGGCGAGCGTGCTGCTGGTGGTGTTCGTCGCCAGCGGCTGGCAGGGCGCCGGCTACATCGGGGTGGGCTCGGTCGCGCAGCAGGTGCTGACCAATCAGACCTCGCCGACGACGACGTCACCGGTTCGCAACGTCGGTCAGTCCGCGCATTGGCTGGAATACTGCACCGGCACCCTGACCGGAATCGACATTCGCCTCGAAGCCAGCTTCGACGCCACCACCTGGTTCCCCATCACCGACGACTCGCGCGTTTTCAATAGCGTTGCTGGGAAGTGCACCGTTCTCGAAGCGGGTGGCTACTATCCCAACGTGCGCGTGAACCTGTTGGCGATCAGTGGCGGCGGCGCCGGCGTCAGCGCTTTCTATTACGGTGCCATCTCTCCCATCACCGGATCCGGCGCCGGCGTGACCGCGCTCCGTTCCATCAAGAACGTCTCGACGCTCGAAGCCAACAGCATGACCCTGTTCAGCACATTCACGTCTTCAGCGTCGGTCACAAACCCGGCCATCAATGCAACCATCCTCGCGCTCTTCAATGCCGCCGGCGCAGCCACCGCGAAGAGCACCTATCTGGGGAAAGCGACCCTCAGCTGCAGCGCGGCGTGTAACGTGGCCATTTTTACCATCTCGGACTCAGGGACCGGCTGCGCGACCGTCACGCCGGCGAACTTGAACGGGCTCGCTTCCACTTTCGGTGTGAGCGCGGCGACCACGGGAGTATTCACCGCTCCGTGCGGCGGCGCGAATCCGACCGCCGTGACTGCGCTGTTCAAGGAGATCGATCTTGCGGCCAACCAGCCGTTCACCATCGATCTCGCCGGCGTGATCGATCCGCCTCTTACCCAGGGCATTGTGATTAAAGCGGGCGCCGCGCTCGGCGCCGGAAATATGACCGCTGCCGTGAGTTGGTACGAGCAATGAAACGTGGGCTCTCTATCCCGGAGCAGCACCTGCTCAAGATTGCGCGGCAGACTTTGAAAATGCCGGACGCGATCGCGGGCGTCATGGGACCACCCAGCAAGGCGGACGCCCGGCGGATCGTTCGCGAGCTGACGGCCAGGACGACGACGAAAAAGAATGCGCTCTTCAGCTTCACGCGAGCACAGCTGCCGCGGCACATCCGCGAAGAGCGGCCCATCACCCGCGGCTGGTGGCAGAACGCCAGCTTGAAAGAACGCGAGCGCGCGTTGATGACGATGCACGGCTTCAAAAAGAAGGACGCCGGCTTTCTGGCCAGCTCGTCCTATTCCGATGTCTGGGGAGAGAAAAGAAATGCCGGCCAATTCGCTGCACATTCAAAGAATGTGAAACCCGGTATGGGACGCGCTTACGCGCGACGCCTTCGGGGACAACGGAAAGACCGGCGGGAGGATTCTATGGCAAAACGCAAGAAAAATATAGGGTTCGGTGGACAAAAGCCACCGGGCGCTCGGCGGCCTCTTGGCACTTCGGCACGGCAGCATTGGCAGTCGTTTTCGCCAAAATTCCGGCGGTGGGTTGCCCACTCGAAACGGGAGGATGCCATTGCCTCTGCTCAGTTCTCGGCTGATCGATATCAGGAGCCAATCAAAGTAAGGCTTGTCCATCGCGCTGGCCGTGGAATGCAAATCATTACTCAAGAAACTGTCCATCCGCGCACCGCGAACTCGCGCCGGCGGAAACAAAAGACAGCACGACGCCCACGGGCCCGCAAGGGGCGCAATTCTCGCCGGCAAAGAAGCCAGCGCAGGATCGCGTTCCCGATTCCGGTCACGCCGGCACAGCGCAAAAAGCTGGGATCGTGGTTCCGCCGGAATTTCGGCAAACGAGTTCGGGTGGCATAGGGAGAGCGGGATGGCGTACCTGAAGATCAACACCGATGGCAGCACGACGCCCGTTGGTGTGATCACTGGCTACAAGGTGGTGTACACCGAGCGGGGTAGATGGAGGTCCTCGAAGGCGATGTCGCTTCTGTGGCAGGCGCTCGGTTTCCAGAAAGGGCTGCGCGCCGGCGCTGAATCGAAGATCGTTCCGGTGTACGCAAACAAAAAGGCTTTGCCATGAAAAAGCACCGCCAGAAGAACCGCGGCAGCGTGCGGCGGATCAACTATGGGCAGGGCAGCCTGTTCGACTTCCACGGCGCTTACAACGAGAAGGCGCAAGCCGTGCAGAAGGAGAAGAAAGTCCCGGGCGCCTTCATTCGCACAGTTTGGTACAAAGACGGCCCGCGGTATGGGGTGCTCACAAAGAAGAACGCCGGCGGGCAAGACGAGATCTACAAGGTCGCGAAATCGGCAGGATGGGCTGCCGCCAACGAGCAGATGAGGAAGGCCGGCCGTACAAAATGGTCCCAGGCGGACCGCGAGCTGGCGGCGAAGATCCAGAACGACGTCCTCGACGAGCTGGGCTACGAGAACCCAAAGAAGTCCGGCAAAAAGAGGCAACCCGGTAAAACGGCCAAGTTGCGGGCGAAGAGACTTTCGTCTCATCGGCAAAGCCGCTCGTCTCACAAAAAGCCCGGATCGTCTCGTCGTAACGCGCGCGACGCCGAGCAGCTCTATGAGCAGTTCCACGGAAAGAGGCACGCCCGTGTAACCGACACCGGACTACCGATCGCAGATTATGACTCGCATCCAAAGCTGGCAGCGCTGGGCAAGCTGGTCTCGGTGACGATTGGTGAGAACGTGAAGCTGATCGAGCCCAAGTTCACTAAGGCCCAGCCGCTCGGTAAAGGCAAGCCATGGGTGGAGACGATCAGCTTTGGATCCAACGAGGCGCCGGACCTCGCGGCGGAACCAGGCGGCCGCCAGCTGTACCTGGTGGGCGGGAACCAGAATATTTCCGACTGCCTCCGTTCTCTGCCGATCGACGCGAACAAAGATCTCCTCGATCTCGGGAATTTGCTGCGCCTGGAATATTTCACGCGCAAGGGGTTCGACAACTTTCAGCCGGTCACGTACTACCACGCGCTGGGTGAAGAGACTGGCGTGACGCCGCGGCTGATCTTCGATCGCCGGAAGAAACGGTTGCATATCGTAGGTGGGCAGTACGAAGTGAAACCCGAAGGGATCGTGAATTAACTCTCATGGTTCGGGAGCAGCGAGCACAGCGGCACTGAGAGTAGAGTTTTCCCCATGTCGATTCGAGAAGATCAGAAGCCCGCCCGCGACACATTCCAGTTCCAGATGGAAGCCGTCGCCCTGCTGGAACGTGTCGCGATCGCGCTCGAGCAGCACAACGATCTTTTGCGTGAGAACATGGAGAATGAGAGGCGGCGCTCAGAAGAGTCACCCAACGCCGCATTTGAAAAGATTCTCCCGCTGCTCGCTGGAATTTTCGGACTGCAGCCCACAGAACGGCCGGCGCCAGGTCTACCGGCGCTGGTGGGCGTAGAAGCGGCGAGGCCTGCACGCCGCCCGCGGCATTCGCGCGACGAGGTACAGCCATGACGGAAGTGCAAGGCAGGCGACAGCGCAGAAGCAGTACCGGCGGTACCGCCACCGCGGCCGCGGTGGCGCCCAACCCGGCGAACCACCAGGCGCTCGATGCCTTCCTCGCGCAGCTGCGGGATCTCGAGCGCGCCGGCGAGTTCGATCTGCTGGGAAGAATCGGCCGGATCCAGGTCATGCGCCCCGAAGGTCCTAAGACTTTGGATTTTCGGCAGGAAGGGCCCATCGTCTCAAGGGTGAAGGATTCGGACCAGCTCCTGGTCACCACCAGGTGGAAAGGGCTTCCCGCGAAGTGGGATGACACCGAGAAATTTTGTCCGGATTGTCTCAGCACCTGTGACGTCTGCGGTGGCGCGAAAAAGAAAGCGTGTGAGGCGTATCAGTGCGGTGGCAGCGGCAAGGTGCGGAGCGTGATCACATCCTGCACCGCGCCTGGTTGTCACGCGGACAGTGGGCAACCAATACGGGCGTGCTCCGTGTGCCATGGCACCGGGAATTATTCCGAGCTGACGGAATGCGCGGTGTGCAAAGGTACGGGCAAGATGGTCTGCGGCCCATGCCGCGGCACCGGCCAGCGTCCGACTGGGATCGAGGGCGGCAGCACGAACTGGAGAGATCCGGCGTGCCCGCGCTGCCTGGGATCGAAATTCGATCACCAGCAGATCCCTCAGGACCTCGAGCAGTTTGTGAATGCCCGGCATGGCGACCTGGTCGCAGTGGGCCCGATCATCCGCTTCACCGTCGAATCGATCGGCGGTACCGGAGCCCCACCGCGAATTTTCGATGTGGTTCCGGACGGCAACGAACAATATCTCGCGTTGCTCTTGAGCGACAACGCCACGGTGGGCGCCCACGCTTATCTGGTCGGCGGCATCCTGAGTTAGGTGGGTTGTGAAAATGTGGTGGAAAAAGAGGAAGGTGGAAAAAATGAACGGTGAAAAGAATGCCGATCGCCAATTTGCTGTTGCCGAAAAGGGCGCGGCGGAAGTTGAGTCTGGTTGTGCGTCCGGCACCCCGCAAACTCTTCAGCAAGATCAACCGGTGGACGTTTCTGGGAATCTGTCGGTGGCAGGTTCAGCAGCGGCAGCTGCTCCCGAGCCGAATGCAGAAGTGGTGCGCCCGACGATTCCTGAGCCGGCGCAATACGCTGGCGTAGTGCACCAGGCCACGGGTGAACCGGAGGCCGGCAGCTGAGCGCGCCTAACTGGGGAGATGCCAGCGGCCGTTGATGTTTCTCAGCTCTTTCATCTGCCACAGAGCCTTCTCTGCGCCTGAAACCATAGCGTCATTCACGGTCAGGCTGATCACGATCTCCTCGGTGGTCGATGGCCCGTGGTGCGATAGGAATTTGCGCACGTCTGCGAACAGCAATCCCGCTTTCTCCGGCGGTGGCGGATCCGGCGACGGTGTGGGCTTGGATTGTTTCGGCTCTCGCGTGATCACTCTCCAGTAAAAATAGCCGGCCAACAAAATCACCCCGCCCACAATGAAATCCATGGTCCGGCGTGCGGTTGAAGGGCTGGCGAAACCGATCCACAAAACATAAAGAGCAGAAATAACTTGCATGATGGCAGCCAGTCTTTTTAAACTCACCTTGCGACCTCCACAGTTCGCGACGCTAGTTCGAGAGGGCCCGACGACGAATCGGGCCTTTTCTAATTTGTGTTCCCTGAGCCACCACAATACCCCGGCGTGGTACCCAAGTCACCTGGCCGAACCCAGATAGAAAAGCTCGCGACTGAACCGGGTGCCTGATCATCGAATCAGGTAGACATTTGCCTCTGTGGAATTTGCCCCCCGATGCGGAATCCCCGCATTGGGGGGTTTCGCTTTGAAGGGGAGAACAGAATCCGTGCCTCAAGTGCGCACAGTCCGCCTGGTGAACCCCCGCAGGAAATCCCGCAGTGCAAGAACATCGAGATCCGGCCGCTCGAAAAGGCGGCCTCGGAAGAATCCAGTCGGGGAGGGGGTGTTATACGTCATGACGAACCCAAAAAAGAAACATCGTCGGTCACGCCGGCGCAGTGCCAGCCGCAATCCCTTTGTGAGCCGCAGTAAGCGGCGCAGCAAGGCGAATCGCGGTGGTTTCAGGCGCCGCCGGCATAACCCGAACATCGGCGGGTTCTCAGGGACCGAGCTGCTGAAGCTGGGCCTGGGAGCTGCAGGTGGGGCTATCGGCGCGAGGTATGTCACCCAAGCGGTGCTCGGAGAAAAGAACACCGGTGCGATGGGATACGGCGCGAACGCCCTGGCTGCGATCGGTCTGGCATGGCTTGCCGCGAAGTATGCGGGCAAGGACATTGCCGCCGGTGTCGCAGCTGGCGGTCTGTCCGCGGTGGTCCTGCGTATCTGGTCCGAGCGTGTTTCCGGCACTTCGCCGGCAGCGATGAGCGGCTACCTCGGGGATGTTGATTTCTCGAGTGATGGCCTCGGCGCGTACATCGAAAGCGGTTTCCCGCTGCCGACGGTGAGCACCCAGAACGGCAACTATCTTACGGTTGCCGCTCCTGGTGGTCAGCTGGTGCACGCGGCATCGGCCAGCAACGCACCGCAAAACTCGGCCACTCAGTCCCGGCAGGACGCCGGCCTGACTCGCTTCGCGGCCCGCTTCTGAACCAGCTTTTTGCCCGGCGGCTCTCGGAGAGAGCCAAACCGGCAAACAATTTTTCTCCGGAGAGTAGGTGCAAACCATGAACAACAATCTGGAAAGATTCAGTGCAGCTCGTTTGGGGCGCTTCAATCCGGCATCGATTTCGGGATACGACTTCGGTCGCATGTCCAAGGTGTCGGGTCGGAACCCTCTGGTCGCGGGAGTGATGGAAGTCATCAACCAACCGGTTTATGACTCCGCCAGTTTCGCGGCCGCGGCCGCCATGGCCAAGACCGTGCTGTTCCAGACTCCCATCGGTCAAAGTGGGAAAACTCTGGCGCAGACGTACATGACCAAGGCGGGTCAGCTCGAGCAACCGCAGAAGCTGATCATCCGTGCGATCGCGCTCGCGTTCTCCAACAACACGGCACTGGTGGACCTTGTGAACTTCCTGCAGAACGTGAGCTTCGTGCTCACGGTCGGCAAGAAGCCCATGCTGGAATGCCCGTGTCTGAACCTGACTGCCGGCCGCGGCGCCATCGCGACCTCGGCAGCGGAGCTGGGTACGCTCATCGCTGGCGATGTGCAGTTCATCTCCACCACGAACGGTGCGCCCGATCCGCGTGCAGTGTTCACCCTAAACCAACCCATCGTGATTGAAGGTGGGGAAGGCTTCAGTGTGACTCTGAACCCGGAAACCGCGTTCAACTTCGCGGCGGCGGCGGCTCGTCCGAACGGCACCGGGACCACGGTCTACGTGTTCCTGGACGGCGAACTGTATCGCGGCGTGCAGTAAGAAACAGCAACCCCAAAATTTGCCCCCCGCACGATTCCCTCCGAAAGAAGGACTGATCTATGTCCGCATGCCAAGGGTGCCAGGGCAAGGGCACGATTGTTGGACCGGCTGGTGTGCAGCGTTGCCCTCTGTGCGACGGAACCGGCCAGGCGTTCGATCCAGGTCTGTTCTTCTGCTACGAGATGGGCCCGGTGGTGATTCCCCTGAACGGGGTGATCAATTCCTTCAGCGTCCAGATTCTCGATCGGTCTTTCCGCTGGTTGATGCTGGCGGCGACTTTTACGGCCGCGTGCACGGTGCTGATCAAGGACTCAAAGAACAAGCGGCCCTTTTCCAATCAACAGGTGCACATCTCCAACATCGCTGGCACCGCGCAGAACCCAATGCCACTGCTCACGCCGTTCGAGTTTTCAAAGCGGGGAGCGATCCTCGCCGACTTCACCGACCTGAGCGGCGCGCAAAACACGGTGCGCTTGAACTTCATCGGGGTTGAGCTGAGCGACTGAAGGGAAGGGGCGGCATGCAACCGGACGTGTCATTGGTATTCGGCGTCGGCGCCGCGTGCGCCTACCTGCTGAAGTTGGTCCAACTATCGAAGCGGTTTCCGTGGATTTCGGCGGAGACGAAGCGGATCAATTTCTACGCCCAGCTGGTGCTCTCCTTCCTCTCCACCGTTGGCATCGGCTTTCAGTACGACTCCGCGGCACACACGCTGCTGATCAGCGGCCTCTCGCTGGCCGCGATCTTCCACGCCGCCGGTTCCTGGTTCGTCCAGTTTGCCGTTCAGCACGGGTTCAGCAACGTGATCCAGATGTCGTCCAACGGTGCGCCGCCCGCCCAGGAGAAAAAGCCATGAGAAAACGAATCTCAGCATCGATCGCGGTTCTTGCGATCGTCGCAGCGACCGCGGCATGCATTCACAAGGCCGGCGGATCCCAAGTGACGCCCTACGAGAAGGCGGTGACATACAGCGCCATGCTCGCCCAGGCGAACAACTCCGTGGCGCAGGGTGTGATCCAGCTGCAGCAGGCCGGCGCGATCCCGGTGGACCAGACGGACCGGATCCTGCGCTTTCAGTACATCGTCGCGTCGGACCACGAAGAGCTTTCGCGCCTCCTGGCGGACGGGCCAGCGGTGGCGAAGGGACGAGCGCAGGCGATCGCATCGCTTTTAACTGACATTCAGACGCGCTCCCGGATCCTGATCGAAGGCGGAGGCCTGGGCGTGAAGAATCCGCAATCGAAGCAAACGATGGAAGCGGACGTGAGCCTGGTGGTCAGCACCGCGCAAGCGATCGTCACCAGTCTCCAGATGGCGGGGGTACTCAAATGAATCTTGCAGCGCAAATCATTGCCCTGCTCCAAGTCGGCGGAACGGTTGGAATCGCGCTCTGGCAAAAGCTGGAGCAGCTCACCAGCCTGGGCCCGGACGAACAAGCCAACGTAAAGGCTCAGGTTGAAGCCGCGATCGCGATCGACGAAGACACCATCGCTCGCATCAAGGCGTGGCGCGTGCTGGTCGGTTTAGATCCGGCGGCACCGGCGGCAGCGGATCCGCAGAAACCAGCGCCGTAGCGCTGTTATGCAGTTATGCAGTTTGGGGAGATCTCGTCGATGAACCCGAGTGTTGGAATTCGGAGTAACAAACAGCACGGGGTAACTCCGTTCTTTTTCGGCCAGCACAAGCTGCTGAATATTTTGTACATCCCCAAGCTGCGAGATCTTCCTCAGGACCACATCGACCTCAAGGGGATCGTTTTCGATTTCGGTTTCAATGGCGGCCAGGGCGCCGGCCTGGCGCCGTTCGAAGTTCAGAAGCGGAACTACGTTGTCGATCGTTCGGTGCTGCTGTGGGGCCTGAGCGGTATCACCACAGACCTGACCAATCCGCGCGTGGGTTATCTGGTGCAGATTTTCGCCACGCACGGTGGCACCCAGCGCCAGTTCTTCACCAAGCACCTGAACGATGCGGAGATCGTCGGCACCGGCCAGCGGCCGTTCCTGTTGCGCAGCCCGTATCTGCTCATGAAGGGCGACCAGCTGCAGTGCGAAGTGAAGAACCTCTCGAACAACCAGGCGAACCCGGGCACCGCTAATTCCAAGGTCCAGCTGGTGCTGTGGGGTGGGGAGTTCGACTGATGCTGTTGAGTGAGCACATCACTCTCGAGGAAATGATTCGGAGTGAATGGGCGGAACGCCACGGCGTCCCGAATCAACCAGGCACGGCGGTGATCGAAAACCTGAAGCTGACCGCCGCGATGCTGGAAGAGGTCCGCGCGCTGATCCTCTCGAGGGTCTTTGTGCACAGCGGTTACCGGGCGGTGCTAGTGAATGTCGGCGTCAATGGTTCGCCAACTTCGAAGCATCCGCGGGGCTTGGCGGGAGATTTCACGTGCCCGGATTTTGGGGGCGGCAGCAACGCGGTGATCTGCAGGACGATCGAGCGATCGAAGATCGTGTACGACCAGCTGATTCTCGAATACAGCTGGATCCACATGGGGCTGGCTGAAGCGGGAGTTATTCCGCGGCGGGAATCCCTCACGAAGCGCTCTGCGGCGGCGCCCTACATCACCGGGATTGTTGAGATAGAAAATGGCGACTCAGAACCAGCCGATTAGCGCGCTCGATCTCCGCGACAAGACGTCCTGGAGCTTCGCGCAAAAGCTGTCCATCCTGACGCGCGAGCAGAATGCGCGCCAGGCTCCGCCGTTTCTCAACCGCGATCTCTCGCTCTTCCAGCCGCCGGCCGATTCGCGTCCGTTCATTGTGACGCCGGCGATCGGCACGATTGCGACGCCCTTCGTTGGTTATCCGGCGCCCGGCGCTGGTCCGGTGACGGTGATCACCTACACCGTTCCGGTGGGACTCCTGGCGGTGATCAGCAAGCTCGCGATCGTGCACTTCGGCGGCGCTCCGCCTGACGGCACCGGGAACGTGATCTGGCGAGTGCTGATCAATGGCGCCGGCGTTGAGGGGATGAATAACCTCAGCTCGCAAGTTGGCACCTACGCCCAGCCCAACGACACAGTCTTTGTGGTGATCGAGAACGACATTGTCCAGGTCACGGTTGAAGTTCCGGCCGGGCAGCCCGCGATGCCGGCCGGCACGTCCACCGCGGCCCGCTTCCACGGCTGGAGCTACCAGATCGTAGAAGCAACGCAATAGGGGAACGCAATGCGGCATCTGCGAAAACTGTTTCTTGCGATCGTCGCGATTGCGATGAGCGCAGCGGCCTACGCGCAGCAGCTGCCGGCGCCGCCGATCCAGTCCACCCGGATCGGCCTGCCAGTGTTTTCAGTGACGCCGTTCTCGCCGGCAACCGCCTCTTTCGCGGTGGTTGGGAATCCCGGGAACGCCACGTATTACTACTGGATCGTGACCAACTTTCAGGTTGGCGGAACATCCCCTTCCGGCCCGTATGTCGTCTACAACGGGCCGAACACCCTCTCCGCCCTTAACTCTGTCACTGGGAATATTTCCATCCCCACCGGAGCGACCTCAATCGACGTGCTGCGCACTACCGCGCCCAGCCCGCCCACCGCAACCTGTAACTGCGCTGTTGTTACAGGCAACACCACGGGGAGCATCTCGGACCAGTCGAACGCGTTGCTCGGTTACACCGTCAGTCCCTTCGATATCAACTCGCTGACGCTGACGCTGACCAATGAAGTCACTGGCGCCGGCGCCGCGCACCTGATTCTGCGCCAGGCCGGTCTCCAGGTTGGCGATCTCAGTTCTCCATTCGGCGGATTCGTCGGTATCGTCTTGCCCGGGAGCCCGGGCGGGGATGCGCTAACGAAGCTCCAAAATTGCAACGTGATCATCTCCGCTCTCGGCGGCGGCTACTGCGATGCTCGCCCCCTGGGTGGGACGCAGGCGCACACCGCTGCCAGTTACACCCTTGGCGCAGCGAACGTCTATGACATCCTGCCCCGTGGAACATGGAGCTTCACCAACGGCGCTGCAGCAAATCCGTACATCACCGTCCCGTCCACCGGGCTAGCCTTCACGCTGTGGGGACCTGGCGGTGGTGGGGTGAACCAGACGCCGAATTTCACTTTTGATTTTTCCGGGGTCACGCTGACGGGCAACCTGTTTAACTGGCAGCCTAGCAATTCGCTGATGTTCGAGTTTCAAATCAAAGGCAACCGGGCTGCGGGAAGTTCTACGGCCACCGCGACCAGCATGAACATCGCGCTGGCCGGCCAGAACATAAACGGCATCATCATGGACGGCGTCGACATCGTGGAAAGCGGCAACCACGGCGTCAACGCTACCCGCTGTTTTGACTGCATCGTCCGAAACTCTTTCCTTCTGCACACCAACGGAATGGGGATTCAGGTCAATAACAGCGTTAACTTCCTCATCTATAACAACCATCTGAGAGACACGGTCATCTCGAATTCTGGCATGGCCATCCACACCACCGGCCTTGCCGGCGCACCGGCAACGCAGAAGATCACTGCGGACCAGAACTTTATCGAAACGAGCGCCCCAGCCTGTACCCCGGCCAGCAATACCGGCTGCAAGCAAGGCATTGAGTTTGACGGCGGCTGCGAAGGGCGCATCACGAACAACACCATCATCGAATCCACGGGGGAAGCGATCTCCTTCACTGCCGTGGACAATACGCCCCGCGACTGCAGCATCGAAGTGGCCGGGAACACCATAATCAACCGCACGTCATGGGTAGCTGGCGTAGGCGGGATTCTGGATTTCGCCGGAACCAGCCCGGGCAACTACACCGGGCGCGCGAACATCCACCACAATTCAATCAATTGTGGCTTCACGACCGCTACCGGATCTACTTTCGGCATCACCATCGACGCGAATTCGACCAGTCTGAACATGGCGAACTTTGACGTCAACCACAATTGTGTGGGCGGGGTGGACAACGGATTTCGCCTGCGCTCGACGGCCGGTACCCCAACATTTAAGGGCTTGGTCCGTGACAACAATTTTAATGATGTAGGGACGAACACAGCCGTCCTGGCGGGTGCGGGTTCAGCAATTCTTGCGTGGTCCGGTAATCAAAGCAAGGGCGGCGGCTACATCCCTGTACCGATTGCTGGAATCAAATTCGTCACACCGGATGGTTCCCCGCTAGTGTTCTTCACGGAGGACCTCACCGCACAGACTGCGACCGTCGGTCCCACAAACATGGCAGGGGTGTTAGTCCAGGCCGGCCGGTTCGATTGGAGCTACGCGCTGGAATCTACGGTGATCTGCGCCACGCCTGGCCCAGCTCAGGTAGTTCCTTCAATCACATTCACGGACAACGGGCAGTCGCGGACCATCACCGGGCCAGCTTTCGCCCTGGGCGTGAACAATACGGCCGCAAGCAACACGATCTCATTCAACACCAGCGGGGCGGTGGCGATTTCGCGCACCTTCACTGTCACAAACTGCACGGCCGGCACGGCAACCTTCGCCGCGTCGGATGAGTTGAGCGCGCGACGGTGAGTGTGAAGAATGAGACCATCGGCGTTCAGAATTCTCCTTGCGATCGCGTTCGCGCTGCCGGCGTTCGCTGACCAGCTCCCAGCTCCACCCATCCGCACTTCACAGATCCGGCTGCCACTTGGAACTCCCGCGATCACGCCAGCCACGATCGCAAGCTTTTCCCGTGTCGGCGACGGCGGTCCGCAAACGTTCTTCTATTGGATCGTTACCAACACCCTGCTGGGCAGCAGCTCGCCGGTCGGACCATTCCAGGTCAGGGGGATCCCGAACACTTTGAGCGGCAGCAATTTCGTTCAGGTCAACGTCCTCTTGCCACCTGGCGCCGTCTCGATCGACCTGCTTCGCACTACGTTGCCGATCATGCCGGGCGGTGCGTGCGCATGCGCGGTGGTGATCGGCAACACCACCGGCGTCCTAACGGACCAGTCCAATGCCCTGGGCGCATATACGGTTGCTCCCTTCGACGTCGCAACACTCGAGCTGACGATCGCGAATGAAGTCACCGGCGCCGGCCAGTCTCACCTGATCCTCCGCCAGAATGGAGTTCAAATCGCTGATCTCAGCAGCGTGGCCACCGGGCTCCCGTGCGGTACGAATATGCAGGTCCAATTCAACGATCTGGGCGCTTGCGGGGCCAATGCCGGGTTCTTCTTCAATAAGGGGACCGGTTTGCTGACGGCCGGCTCGCTAGCAACAAGCGGTGCCGGGGGTGGAAGTATGACTTTGGGTGGTGCCGCCAGTGGCGCGATCACGCTCAATGTGCCGGCCGTCGCTTCTGGTACGTTCACATTTCCCAACGCAACAATTAACGCGGTCACCGGCACCGCACCGACACTGGCTACATTCGCCGGATCGCAAACTACGAACAACCTGGTGTCGAGCGACGTGAACCACAACCTGCAGGACACTGGAATTTCATCAGCATCACTCACCGGAAAGCTCACAGAGTCCGGCCGGCAGGTGACCGGGTGTGGCGGTGCGACGTGCACCGCGACGTTCTCTCCCGCATTCTCTGTAACTCCGAACGTGGTGTGCTCCGGCGAAGGCGGCAGCTGCAACATCTCCAGCATCTCCACCACCCAGGTAACGTTCAACGTTGCCGGCGTTGCCGCGGTTCAGTGGATCGCCGTGGGTGCGCCGTGAGGAAGCAGCTTTGCATCTTACTCATCGTCCTGCTGATCCATCCGTCCTTCGCCACCACGCGGAACGCCGCGACCTGCTCCCAAGCCGACATCACAACACAAATCAATGCCGCTTCCTTAGGGGACACCATCCAGGTTCCCGCTGGAAGTTGCACCTGGAGCGGGGCTTCTGGCGTGGCCCCCGTGGTAGGTCTGCATCTTGTTGGGGCTGGAATCGGCGCTACGAATATCACCGACACTACCACGGGGGCAGGATTCGATCTCATTAGCGGGTCAACGACAAACTTCTACGAAGTCACTGGTTTCACGTTCATCGCGGGCGTAACCAAGTCGCGTGGCATGGTCGAAGTGGACGGAACAATGATGTCGCCAAGTTCTTTCCGCATCCACCACAACCGATTCGTAGCCAACAGCTTCGGCCCCAGGCTAATCAGCATCACCAACGTTTTCGGCCTGATTGACCACAACACCTTCGACGTTGGCTTCAACGGCTCCGTACAATCCATCTCGACCACGGGCTCCAGCGATGGCACCGATGGTGGATTCACCCCATGGATGCAACCGCTGAGCCTGGGAACGAATAATGCAGTCTTCGAGGAAGACAACGCCTTCAACTACACGTTCCACGCGGAGAGCGCCATCGACAATTACGGCGGTGCACGCTACGTCTTTCGCCACAATGCGGTGAACAACGCGGAGGCGTGCGGTGGACACGGAACTGACAGTGGAAATCGGCGGTCCCCCTTCTCTTTCGAGTGCTATGCGAACACGTATACGAACAACAGTGGTGGCATGATCCGCGCGGGAACGATTCGCGGCGGAACGGGCGTCTGGTACAGCAACAGCTTCTCCGCTTCGGGAGTGGGAAGCGGCTACAACGGTATGACGTTGATGCTCTACCGGGCCTGCCTCGGCGATCAGAGCGGCTGGCACCAGTGCAACGGCACGAACTGGCAGATCAACTCCAAAAACTTCTCCGCCAATGGAAGCCGGACAACGAGCGTCTATGCGGGAACCACAGACGCGACTCATGTCAGCTTCTGCTCGGTGCATCGGGATACGGTGTGTTCCTCGGACGCCGATTGCACGGGTGGTGGTGGAACCTGCACCACTTTCTTTGATGGTTCCGGGAACGGCGGTTACGCCTGCCGTGACCAACCGGGCCGGACCCACGACCAGGTGCTCGATCCGATCTACGCCTGGTCGAACACGGGGCCGGGAAACAGCATCGGCACTTACGATGGCGGCGGGACGTGCAATGACGGCGGGATTGATAACTACATGCTGGCGGGACGGGATTTCATCGACAACGGTACCACACCGAAGCCCGGGTATACGGCGTTCACCTACCCGCACCCCTTGCAGGGTGGTGGGGCGCCCTCAGCAACTTCAATCACCGGCCAAGTCACGATCACCGGCTCTGTGCCGGCGATTCACTGAGGAGAACAGATGGCTCAATGCAAGATTGATCTGTCGAGTGTGGTGATGCAAGAGGCGCAGCGCCAGGGCGTGGATCCGGCGATCGCGCTGGCGGTCGCGCGCACGGAGTCCGGTGTGTGCCACTGGTCGCGGGATGGCTTGGTGATCACCAGCTCCGCGGGCGCGATCGGAATCATGCAGCTCATGCCGGCGACGGCCGCTGAGCTGGGCGTGGACGCGATGGACCTTTACCAGAACATCCGCGGCGGTGTGACCTACCTGAAAACTCTGTACGAGAAATATGGCTCGTGGAACAGCGCGCTCGCTGCCTACAACTGGGGACCGGGCAAGCTGGACGGCGCCCTGAAGGCCGGCGCATCGATCCCGGGCGACGTGCTGAACTACGTGAAGAAGATCCTCGGCATCGGGACCGTCTACAACGCCGGAATTCAGCAGCAATCAAATTCCGGATCCAGCTCGAGCGTGGGCCCGCAGCAGCTGCTTTCCAACGTGGTAGGCATCCTGGCACCACGCGGCCGCGTGCCCGTCGCCGCGATCGCCGTGGTCGGCAGCGTGGCAATCATCGGATACCTGTGGTTCAAAGATTGAGAGGCGACGGTGCGCTGGGAAAAAGTGATAGCAGCGGAGATCCCTGTTGAGCTGGGCAAGGCGAACGGCCGGCTGCATCTTTTGATTTCATTCCTTTCGAAGTTCCCTTCCCCGGCGCTCGTAAAAGATCGCTCGTCGCGGATCCTCGCCTACAACCTTCGCGCCCAGAAATTGCTGGATCTCGAGAAGTCCTCGATCGGCAAGGAGCTGCACCAGGTCCTGGGCATCACGGACGCGCGAATGATTCGCCAGCTGCGGCAGCAGGACCGGAGCGTGTTCACCCACGGCTCAGCTCGAGTGTTTTTCAATGTCCCCGTCGATCTCGCCGGCAAGCCATCCGCGAAGAGTTTTTCGCTGCTGCAATTTACGTTCGCGGATTCCGATGACGACCCACTGCTGGTCAGCTTCATCACCAGGCCAGGAGCGAAGCCGTGAGGCTGTCCGGCTGGGACGAATCGCGCCTCCTGGTCGAGAACGAATTCGAGCGGTCCCGAGCGGATCTGCTCGAGCTGCGCGAGCGGTTGACGAAGCAGAGTGACCATGACAAAAAAGCGGATCAGGACATCCATGAGGCGCACGGCAAGATCCGCAAGCTGGAAACATCACTGAAGAACCAAAAGGTGAAAACGTGGGTGGCGATCGGTGCTGCTTCGTTTCTCGGGGCCCTCACGATCGAACTGATCAAGATCCTGGTGACGCGCTAGGCCGGCGCGCCTGGCACCATCACAATTCCGGAACGAACCAGCTTGGCAGTCTCGATTAACTGCGCCCCGATTGCCTCGGCTTGCTCAGGGTTCAGGATGTAGGAGTTTTGGAACCACTCGCCGGCGAGAACGGTGAGCAGGACCTTGGTCTTGCCGGATGGGGTCTGTGTGGTTCCGATGGCGAACGCCGCCGGCGCCGGCTTCGGTTCCCCGATGATCTGCGTCATTGTTGGCCTACCTCTCGATTTATTCCAAGCGGCTCAAAAACATCCCTTTTTGAGCCGCCTATTTTTTGAAGAGCGGACTGTGGAAAACAAAGGTACTTATTGCACGCTTCCGGAGAGGGGTTTTTGAGCCATCAGGAGCGCCCGCTTGGCGGTGGCGGTGGAAACCCCGCTCGCCTTTGCAACGTCACGCCACGGCACGCCCTGCGCGCGCAGCACCCGTATCCTTGCGACGTCAGGGTTGCACCGCGGCCGGCCAAACTTCTTGCCTTTCTCTCTGGCCAGCGCGAGCCCGGACTTCACCCGGTCCCTCAATAATTCGCGTTCGAATTCCGCGATCGCCGCGAATATTCCAAAGACCAGCCGGCCCTGCGCTGTGGTGGTGTCGACGTTCTCGTGCAGGCTCACAAACTGGATCCCGCGAGTGGCAAACTCGTTCAGCGCCAGCACCAGCTGCATCATCGACCTGGCGAAGCGATCGAAGCGGTAGACCAGGACCACGTCGAAGTGGCCACGCCGGCAGAGCTGCATCATGCGGTCCAGCTCCGGCCGGCTTTCCTTCGCCCCGCTGATCCCATGGTCGGTGAAGATCTCTGGCGCCCACTTGCGCTGTCCGCAATACGCGCGCAGCTCGCGGAGCTGCATCTCCGGATCCTGTCCTTTGTCAGATGTGGACACGCGCGCATAGAGGGCGGCTTTCATGGCTGGTTGAAAAACTATCGGACAATCCGAACGATGAACAGCCACGGGAACCGCGATGGTCAACGCTCGCCGACGTCTTTCTTTGATGTAAGCAATGCTGTGGCGATCTCCTGGCGGTCGAGTTCACAAAGGAAAATCAATAGCGGATCGTCTGGCCAACTTTGAGCTGAGATCGAAATCACGACAACGGCGAGGTTCTCGCAGCTTGAAACGGTACACATCATTTCCAAGGTGTCTGGCAGCCGCTGAATCGTGAGACGAGAACTCATCGCCTAGTCCCTTGCCGCGCGACAGCGCCGCACTCCGTACAAGCGATTTCGAAAAATCCGTAGCGCGGATGTCTCTTCAGAAAAAACTTCCCTCGAACGTCCGAATAGATCACCCGGCTGATTTCTGTTCGAGAAGATACCCCAGCGCTGTGGCTCAGTTGACCGCACTTACACCGGAACCGGCCCAGATCATCGCTCATTTTTTCTCAGAACCCCTGCACCCAGTTCGTTTCCTGGGGGCCATTCGGCTGATCGTAGTAGGCCTCGTGTGGCAACGATTCGGGGTGACCAGATCGCCACACACAGGACAGAAATCCAGTTCCGTTAGGAGTTACGAAAGGGCACTGTTCGTCTCCGCGACTCAGGTCACAGCGCCAAGGGTGCGCGCACTTCTCAGCATCTATCATCGAAATAGGCCCCTCATTCTTTTGCGCAGTGCGGCCAGATTAAGCAGGGCGGTCCTGGTGCTGGTTCCGGCGGCGTGTTCGCGAATGTGGAGATCCCGGCTTGCGCATTGATTCCGGTCCCGACCAGGAAAGGAACAACCTGCAGCTTATGGTGGCCACGTCTCCAGAGCAGGTAGGAAAGCCCGGTGTCGATCGCCAAACTGGAAGCGAAGTATCCCGCGAGCAGCGGTGTGCCGCGGGTGACAAACGGCCGCGAGATCGGGTTGTATTCCTCGCCGCCATGATCCAGCACGCGGCGCGTCGCGTAGGCATCCATGCCCTTTGTGGCCGCGTCGATCGCAAAGAGCACGATCGTGCGCTTGGTCCAGAATTTGTGTGCGCCTGGATCCTGAGCGGTGGTCTCTGCCCCGGCCGGCAACGTCAGCAATGCAAAAACTACGAGGTATCTGATCATGGGATTGTGGCGCTCACTTCCGCGGTTGGTTTTGAAAGTCCCTTCGGATTCACCGCCCGAAGGACGTAGTAGTACGCCTGTCCGCTTGCGGCATTCAGGGGATAGTCGTTGTAGAAGGTGTTCCTGGTCGTCGGCGAAGCGCCGATCCTGCTGTACGGACCGCCCTTGATCTTGCTGCGATAGACGTTGTACCCGGTGGGCTTCCCTCCAGGAGCGACGGACCAGGCGAGAGAGACGTGGTGCTTCACTGGCACCGCGGCGAACGCCACGAGCATGAGGATGAAGCAAGTCATTTCGCGACGGCCGTCACGTTGATTGGTGGGTTCGGAGTTGTGTACGGGATCGTGGCGCTGACCTCGCCGCTCTTGCCGGACTCGGTGCCCGCGCCGTTCGTTTGGCTGACAGCGTAGAAAAGCGTTCGGCCTTCATCTGAGAATTGAAAGGGATCAACAAACGTGGTAACGATCGGCGAAGCGATCGACGCGTAGGGCCCGCCCGTCACCGCGCCACGGTAGACGGTGAACTTCGCCGGGATCGAGCCTGGCCCGGCCGTCCAGGTCAGCGTGACCGAGTGTGGCGGCGCCGGCGGTGGAATTTGTAAGAGAAGGTGAGAACGCAAACCGAGATCGAGGGGGACAAGTTCGGCCAGTTCGGTGCGAGCAGGCGGCGCTGAAAGAATCCCGACGCAAGGAATCTGGTGCATCTCTGGCCAGAGGATGAGGCATACCGGCTCGGGATTAGTTCCGGCTTCCATGGTTACAGTTGTCGGCGCGGCCTGGGCGATCGCCGTGCCGGCGAGCAGAACGAGACTGAGACTGAGTAGGATTTTCATTTCTTTCCTTTCGGGTTATTTGGTTCGCACCACTTGAACTTTTTGGCTTGGCGCTCGACCGCGAGCATGGCACCGTCCGCCCCAGCGGGCATCCGCCAGTCCTTGGTTCGCTTTCTCTGAATTCTTCGCGGGGTCATCACAGCGTCACCCCTGCTTTCTTTAGCCAGTCAGTTTCTGGCTCGACTTCGTTGCGAACCGCTGCGATGAACCGCAGCGGCATCCATGCCACTCTTCGCCGGCGGCTGAACCATCTCGGCTTCACCCAAAAATTCAGCTGTTCCGGAAGGTTTAAGGTGTTGGAGGTTATGAAGTGAGCTGCGACTTTGAAACTGGTGCCGTCCGTGAGCAGTACGGTGAACACGCGCTCTTTCCGTTTCGCCATGGTTTTCGACCTCTTCACAAATTCATGAATATTTAATTTCCACAAATTCACAGGGCCTACTACTGCTTCTAGTTTGTTAAGTTTTGAAGTTAGAAAGTACATAGCAGTAGTAGTAGGTCCTGTGGATTTGTGGATAAAGATTGTACCTATACCACTTTCGATCAGTGGTAAGTTGATCCCCGTTCGTTTTCCACAAAAAACTCGCGTCTGCAAAAGGCTCTGCAAAACCGGTGCATCGTTGTGCATCGATCTGGCGATCAACAGCGTTCCGAAAATCACTGCACAGCTCTTCATAAATTCAATTCGTCTCGAGAAAAATCCATTTCTTCATGAACACACCACCAGTTCCGTAATCGATCATCCCGGCGGAGCGGAGTGTTCCCAGGTTGTTCTTGAACGCGGAGCTGGTGACCGATGCGCCGGCGGCTGGCGCCAGATCTTCACGAGCAACTTGTTGTGGGTAGCTCTGGTACAGAACGTCGAAGATTCGACACTCTGCAGGCGTTAGGAGCCGCCTGCAGCTGTCGGCCATCTCTTGGGTGGTCAACGGTGCCTCCGCTGGCACCAGGGCCTTCCCCGCTTCAGTAAGACACACATCCCCGCCGCGATAGTCGAGCAAGCCACCGCTGCGCAGTTCACCGAGATTATTTTTGTATGCGCTCGATTTGTGGCTGGCGCCGGCACGCGCCGCGAGCCATTTCTTGGAGACCGCCGCAACTCCAATCGCGTCGAATTCCGCCAAGGCACGAAGGATTCGCATTTTCGCCGGCGCAATGGTGCCGTCGCCATTGCCAGCGCTAGGCGACCGCGGCCGGGGCGGAGGCGAAACGGGGATCCCGCCGGCAGTACGGTTTGGTACGGTGTGTCCCGCCACCGCGGCGCGCTCGGCCAGCTTAGCGTTCGCGATCACACCCAGGCTGGCGCTGACCTCCGAGATCGCTTTGTTCGCCTGCTGCGCGGCGAGCTGAAAAGTATTGAGCTGCCTGCGCAGCGGTTCCGTCGCCTGGTTCACGGCCCGCCCGATCGCCGCCGGATCCGCGACCGCTTGCGGCTGCGCTTTCTGCGCGATCGTCAGCTGCCGCCTCAGCTCCGTGATCTCGCGCCGGAAATCCGACTCAGTTCTCGCCTTGTCCTCCGCCTCTTTCGGGAGATCCGCGAGCTTCGGCAGTAGCGCCCTGATCTTCTCCGGCACCGGTGGCACTACTGCGGCATGCTTTCCGACTCCCATTTCAGGGTGGGTTGTCTGAACTCCGCGGATCCGCACCAGCACCCGCTCACGCGAGATCGCGCGGCCCAGGGCGTAAAAGCTGCCCGTCTCCAGCATCTGCAGCTGGCGTGCGAATTCCCGTTCTTCAGTTCGCAGGATCCCGAGGATCTCAGCTGCGCGCTTGCGGTTTACGTCCTCAAACTGCGCACCGATCAAACGGTTCTGCAGCTGGCCGGAGGCGGACTTGTTCAGTGAGGCCAGGGTCTGCGTCGCGAACACGGCACAGAAGCCGCGCTTCCGGCCCTTAGTGCAAAGGTCCACCATGGGCCCGTAGGCCTCCGATTCACCCTTGCCTTTCTCGGGACAGTAGGCGTGCGCTTCGTCAACGACGATCAGGTACGGGTGCCAGAGTTCCTTCGGCGCTTCGATCAGCGCGTCGAGGAACAGCCGCACCCACTGGTGCCGCGCCTGGTGCTTCAGCTCGTAGATGTCGCAGACCGCGGAGGCCTGCAGCTCGAGCAGCCGGCGCGCGACCAGGGCAGCCGATCGCGGATCCGCCGGCGTCTCGCCGCCCTTCCCCACCAACACGTAGTCGTACTTTTCGCGCAGCGTGGCGAATTCGCCCTCGGGGTCGATGACGATGATCGGGACCTTGCCGAAGGCCTGTTCCAGCAGCACCCGGATCAGCCAACTCTTACCGGCGCCGGAATCAGCCGTGATCAGGAGCCGCGATTTCAGCAGATCGCTGACTTCAAAACCGACGGAGCGGCCGTTAGCGGTGCCAATGATGATCTTGCTCACACTGGCACTCCTTCAAAAAATCCCCGCGGCCACTCCCGCACCCGGAGATGTTCCGGCCACTCCGCTGGATTGCCGCCTTTGCCTCGCGTCGCCAGGCTCTTTAGCCCTTCATCCAAAATCAAGAATGGATTCGTACCACTCTGCTTCATGAAAAACGGAACGTCTGCCAGCCGGCACTGGTTCCGCACCGCTTCTGCCCATGCCAGGTTCAATGGCCGCGCATCTGGTCCGCTCTCGCCGCCGACGATCACCCAATCGACCCGCCGGCAGCGGCAACAGGTCTTGCCGAACGTTTCCTCCGGCGGATCCCACTTGCAGTTGCGGCAATGAAAGAATCTCGTGAAGTCCACCGGCCCGAGCGCTGGTTCATAGCTCACGAAGCGGACGAAGGCGGGCGTCTCTAGTAGTTGATCGATCCGGCCGACATACGGATCACTTTCCACGCTCACACCGAGCCAGATGTTTCGTGGTGGCCAATTTTCGATAGTTCCAACAATGATCCCATCACCGCCGTAACCCAATGGCCGGTTGCTGTTGTGCGTCACCCATCCCTCCCACGGCCGGCAGCTCGCCATGAATGTATGCATCCGCTCTGGCCGCTTGGTGAGCACCAGGTAGATGTGCTGGCGAGCCTGGCGCATGGTCTGGAAAATCTGCGCAATGAACCCATCGGGAACGGACTCATGGAAGAGATCGCTCATGGAGTTCACAAAGACCATCCGCGGCGCTCTCCAGTGAAGTGGTTGGTCGAGCCGGTCCTCGTGACAGCGCACATCGGTGAAGTTGCGCTCACCCCAAAAGCGCACCGCTACACCCTCGGCATAGCAGTTCTTGCAGCCAGGCGAAATTTTCTGGCAGCCGGTGACCGGATTCCACGTTTCGCCCCGGTAACCCGGCGCGTGCGTCCACTCGATGCTGGTGCCTTGGCTCATCGTTTCATCCGTTCTCGGAGTTCCCGCTGGAGCCCTTCGCCTGGTTTGTATTCCGGATACTTGTCGCGGATGGTCAGTAGCAGCGGGCGGATCAACGGATAGTTTTCGCCATCCGCACAGAGCGCAGCTCGAGCGAACGAAGAAACGAATCCCCCACCACGATTGCTCGCCGTCAACAACCACTCGAACAGTTCTGGATCGTCAGTTTGTGCGGTCAGCATTTTGTCCATCATCGGCATACCGTTTCCCCCTTTTTCATGTGAAATTTTCGGCGCCGCGGTTTGGCTGGTCCGGCCAGCGCCTTCAACAGCAGCACGCACGCCTTGCAATTGCAGAGCTTGGAATGAACCGTATGTCGGTAGATTCTGGCTGCTCTGTCGATTCGCTCAAGGTCGTTCATCTTTGGGGGTTTCCGTTTCCGAGCTGCGGCCGCTGCGCCGGCGCCGCGAAGAAGTCCTTGGTTCCGTCCTGGCCTGTGGCCTCGAGAAACTTAACCTCGACTCTTGCCGAGTCAATGACGGTTTGCGCAACTACAGAGATCGCTCTCGCGCGTTCAATATCCATGGGCTTCTCCGGATCCGCCAGCGCTTCCAGCGTCGCGAACAGGTGGTTGCGCAGATCCACGATCGTGTTCTTCGGCATTCGCTCTTTCCTCCAGCTTTCTTCTCAATTTGCCCGCGAGCCGCATGACCTGCTTCAACTCGGGGGGATAGTTGTGGATTGTGGTGCGGGCCATGTGGTCAGCGCCTCTGAGCAGCTCGAGGTTCTCGAGCGCGCAGTTGAAGTGGTTCCCGTCCTTCCACCAGATCCGCATGCCCTTGGGGATCGGACCGTGCGCCTCTTCCCAAACGCGGCGGTGTACGAACTCCCACACCTTCGCGTTGCCGGATCCACCTAGACCTTCCGCGATCTTGCGCCGCAGATAGCCATCGGAATCCATCTTGACCGTGCCGATCGGCAACCACTTCGGCGGACGCTGGCCTTTCTTAAACTGCGTCTCACCAGAGCGGCCCCTGGTTCCAACTTTTCGCCCAGCAGTCCACGGAACGTGGCCTTTTGGAAAGCGGTGCGCCCAGCCGACGTTGTCACCGCGGCGCAACCGACAGGCCGCCGGGCTCGCCATGTAAGCGGTGGATTTCTTCAGCCCGAGTGTGTATGCGCGACCATTCACGGAGCAGATCGACCGCTGCAACGCGTCCGCGAGTGCCTTGGTAGAAACGTGTGGATAGACCTGGCGCATGTAGTGGTCCTCGCGTTTTGACCAAGGCTTTCCGTTCAATTTGTCCGACCTCGTTGTTGCACCCAGGTGCTCCCTGGACAAAGAGTGGCCGCGGAGTTCCGAAACCCCCAGCCTCGAGGCAGCCGCGACCTGCTCCCCTTCAGGGCTTTCCGGTAAGCGGCTTGGCACATGCGGCACACTGGCGATCGCAAGCGCTGCTGCGCCGGCGTGAAAAATATGATCGGTTTTTCCTTGCCGCATGTGCCGCGGCAAACCAGCTTCGGCATCTCGCTGCTCATGCGAGCACCAACCCGTTCGCTCCGGATCCGGCATTGCCTGGCGGCTTGAGCAGCTCTCGTGGATTCGGCCCAGCCGCGGGCCCCTTGAGTGGTTGCGCTGCAGCTTCCGGTGTGGGCGTAAGGGAGAGCGGCTCCTCCGGTGGAACCGCTGCTGCTTCTGGCGGCGCCGCCGGCGTCGGTTCAGTGAGCGGAAGATTTTCTTGCGCTTCCTCGAACGTCATCTCTTCGATCCGAACCTCTTCTCCGGTGTCCAGGCGGATGAGCTGCTTTTCGCCAGGCTGGGGAGTGTTGTAGAGAACGCGACACTCGACCCACTGGAAGTCGTAGCCCTGGGACAGCAACCGCGCGGATTTCTTGATCGAGTTCTCCATGCCCTCAAGGCGCTCCGCCATCTCGTGGGTGGCGGCTTTCTTGTGATCCTCCAGCTCCTGCTTTTCGTGCAGCGTCTGCGCCAGGGCCTCCGCGACGTGCAGCTTCTGCCGGTCACTGAGAAAAACTTTGAGGTTCTGACTGATCGTTTCTGGTCGGTTGTTCATGACTTCCCTTCAACGAGCAATTCCTGCTCGGACTCCGGCACCTTCCCGGTGATGATGAAATCGGTCCTCGCGTGCCGCTCCGCGAGCACCATTCGTTTGTGAACGTGGTGATCGACAATGCGGCCATCGTTCGTGATCACCCCGGCCCTTCCCAGCGCATCGAATGCAACCTTGAGGAAGTTGTCACCATCGTTCCTGCTGAAACTCCACTTGCTGGGCGGCAGACAGAACGTGACATCGACCTCGTACAGCTCACCGCCAGGCGATTGCCGGCGGGCAAAAATGCAGACGGCGTCAATGAACGAAATGGATTCGGCGGTCCGGTACCAGCCGCCGCCGCGCCGTGGCTGTTTGTAGTGGTTCACCGAAGGCGGCAGCACCGGCACCGAGAACTCGACCTTGCCAACGATCTTCATGCTCAGCTCGCCCACGCCTGGTTGCCGACGCCGCGCTCATCGAGCCACGCCTTTGCGCGCTGGTAGTTCTCGACAAACGCGGTGGTCCCATCGAATGCCGGCGTCCACAGCCCGTTCCTCAGCTCCAGCGTCAAGGCGAAGTAGCACGTCCTACAGAAGCACCAGCGCGGCCGCTTCGATCGAAAACAGACCGGGCACTCCTTGGACGTGAAGTAGTGAAAGAAAACGGAGAATTGCCCCTCGGAGAGTTGTTCCATCACTTGATCCCCACCACGTTCAGATAGCCCTTGCTCTCCTTCACAAAAAACACGGTCGGTCTCTTGAGGGTGGCGCGAACGCGATCGAATAGATTTTTCTCCCAGCAACTGCAGGAAGTTTTCGTGCCGGAGGAGCGATAGCGAATGACCAGGCGTTTGCCGACTTCGGCGATCTCGTCTGGAGTGATCACCAACTCGGTTGCGCCGGCGGGAATGGTGGTGTGTGGTGGCTCACTCGGCATTGCCGGTGGCGGCTGCGGTGCTACGGCTGGCGCAGGCGCCAGACCACCGCGCATTAGGCGCTGGGCGAGTTCTACGGTTGTGGCGGGTGGTGCATTTCGATCACTTACGATCGCCGGGCATCCGTGCGCGGACCCGAGCGCAAAGATCATCAGCAGACGTTCGTTCTCGTTGAGTTCGATCGTCAGTAGTGGCACGTGATTCCCCCTTGGTGAGATCTCAAGTTCGTGCGATGCTTACCGGTAATCAGGGCATTTGAGCGAAGCGAGGGAACCGGGAACAAAATTCTTTGGGAAGAAAGTGTTCCGGTCCCCCGCTTGTTTCGCCCCCCTTCCAACTTCACGGCGTCGCCTCCGCAACCTCCGCCAATTTCCCGTCTTTGACCCCGTACCAGACTCCCGGCTTGATGCCGTCCTCTCCCACGTAGCCCACTGCCATTCTTGGTCGTTTTTTGTTTGCATCCCACCAGGCGAGAGCGATGCAACCGTTCTCTCCGGCTTTCGCTCGGCCCCTATAGCCGGCGTTCGCAACGATCGAATTCTTCCCGGAAGCTTCGATCTGCGCGGCGTACCCGCTGGAGCCGATCTTCGCGGCGTCCCCGCTGGAGCCGATCTTCGCGGCGTACCCGCTGGAGCCGATCTGCGGGTCGTCCCCGCTGGAGCCGATCTGCGCGTCGTCCCCGCTGGAGCCGATCTTCGCGGCGTCCCCGCTGGAGCCGATCTTCGCGGCGTCCCCGCTGGAGCCGATCTTCGCGTCGTCCCCGCTGGAGCCGATCTTCGCGGCGTACCCGCTGGAGCCGATCTTCGCGGCGTACCCGCTGGAGCCGATCTGCGGGTCGTCCCCGCTGGAGCCGATCTGCGCGTCG
>JBGPTK010000020.1:0-28009 GCA_041490605.1 Terriglobia bacterium
CGTCTCGAACATAGTGCCGGCGGCGGCGCAACAGAAATCGCAGGATTTGGCCGACCGCAGCCTGGAAGACCTGATGAACATTCAGGTCACTTCCGTCTCGAAGAAGGAACAGAGCCTCTCGCAGACGGCGGCAGCGATTTTCGTCATCAGGCAAGAGGATATTCGCAGGTCCGGGAGCACCAATATTCCTGATTTGCTGCGAAGGGTCCCCGGTCTGGAGGTGGCCCAGATCAACGGACACACCTGGGCGATTTCCGCGCGGGGTTTTAACAGCAGTTTTTCGAACAAAATGCTGGTTCTGATTGACGGACGAAGCGTTTACTCGCCCTTGTTTTCCGGCGTTTTCTGGGATGTGCAGGACGTGATGCTCGAAGACATTGATCGCATCGAGGTGATTCGAGGGCCCGGGGCCACGCTGTGGGGAGCCAATGCGGTGAATGGCGTGATCAATATCATGATGAAAAAGGCCAAGGCCACGCAGGGTGGATTGGTTACGGTGGGCGCAGGCAGCCTGGAGCAAGGATTCGGTTCCACGCGCTGGGGGGGAGAAATCGGGTCGCAGGCTGAGTATCGTGTTTTCGCGAAATACTTAAACCAGAGCGAGATGGACCCTTTGCCTGGCCGGACGGCAAGAGATCAATGGCAGATGCGGCACACGGGATTCCTGGTGGACTGGAAACACTCCTCGCGGGACTCCTTTAGCGTGGAAGGAGACATCTACGGAGCGCCAGCAAGCCAGACCTACTCGAAAGTTGTTTCCTTCTCGCCGCCCTATTCTCAAACATTTTCCGCGACTTCCGAATTAGCAGGCGGAGATATTGTGGCGCGGTGGACTCGATCGCTCGCCGGCGGGTCCGATCTGAACCTGCAATTCTATTTCGACCGGACGACGCGAGACGAGCCCACGTTTGGCGCAAGCGTGAATGTGTACGACCTGGACTTACAACATCATTTCCAGGCCGGCAGCCGGCAGGACATCGTTTGGGGCGCGGGCTACCGGTTTACATCGGACCGGATCGGTGAGCGCTTCGGACTCTCCGTCAATCCACTGGGCCGCGGTGAGCAACTCTTCAGCGCTTTTGTGCAAGATGAGATCACGCTCGTGCCAAAGCAATTGGTATTGACGTTGGGAACAAAATTCGAACGCAACGATTACACGGGGTTTGAAATTCAACCGGCGGTTCGATTTCTGTGGACACCTCATCCGCGGCACAGCATCTGGTTCGCGGTGTCACGGGCCGTGCGAACTCCGAACCGGGCAGAAGAGGATGTGCAATTCATTGCCACGGCCGTGCCAGCCGGAAATGGGATTGAGGGATTCGTAACCATCTTCGGGAATCCGGCCCAGCGCTCGGAAACTGTACTGGCTTACGAATCGGGCTGCCGCATAGAGCTGGAAAGAAAAATCTCGCTCGATATCGCCACATTTTTCAATGTGTACAAACATTTGGACACCCAAGAGCCTGGCTTACCGTTCTTGCAGCCGAGCCCGGCTCCCCCTCGCCTGATTATTCCCTTTCTTTACGCGAACAATCTGCATGGGGAATCTCATGGCGTGGAAGCCACGGCGAATTGGAGTGTCACTCCGGCCTGGAGGCTGAGTGGAAGTTATTCGTGGCTCGTCGAAGTCTTGCAGAACGATCCGACTGGCCACAATTCAACCGGCTTTCTAGCGACGGGAGATGATCCCCGCAACGGATTTCAATTTCATTCTTTTCTTAATCTGCCCAGGAATTTTGAATTCGATGCGAGCATGCAATTCGTTTCGAGGCTCCCTAGTCAATCGGTGCCCAGCTACACCCGTTTCGATGCTCGTCTGGGTTGGAGACCCACGGAAACGTTGGAACTGAGCGCGGTGGTCCAGAATGCTTTCACGAGCCAGCACCAAGAGTTCGGCTCGACCTATCTAGGGGAACAGGCCACGCTGATTCCCCGCAGCGCGTACGGAAAGGTGACTTGGTGGTTCCGGCCCAGGAATAGGACCCCGTGAAACCAAGAGTGAAAGCCCGGCAAAGTCAGGTAGCGAGATTGAAGTGCAAACGAAGACCACTCGCCATGCGAATCCAAGAAGTTTGGGCGCTGCGGGCGAGCGTGGAGAACCGGTGCGGGGAAAGGATGCGTTGAATTCAAGAGAAGCAATACCGGCAGGGCGCCGGGAGCCTTATCGCTTGCCGCGCATCCATGCTTTCGGCCTGCGCGCGAGCCTTTTCTTCTTGTTGGTATTTTTCTGGGGCGTTTCATGGGGATCCGTGTCTGCCCTTCAAGCGCAGTCGAGGCCTCAGGGTGAATACGATGTCAAAGCCGCATTCCTCTACAATTTTGCAAAATTTGTGGACTGGCCGAAGGAGGCGTTGCCGAACGAGCATTCTGCGATCCGAGTGGGGGTGCTGGGGAAAGATCCATTTGGAGAGGCGCTGGAGCGTGTGGCCGCGGGGAAAATGATCAACGGCCGTCCTCTCCAAGTCGTGCAAGCAAGAACACTGGCGGAATTGAGAACGTGCCAAATTGTTTTCGTGAGCTCGTCGGAAGAAGGACGCCTTACGGAAATCATGATGAGCCTGCGCGGCGCCACCGTGTTAACAGTGGGGGAATCGGGTGATTTTGCGCCGCGCGGAGGAGCGATTCAATTCACCATCGACGACAATAAAATCCGTTTCACGATCAATGTCGACGCCGCGGAACGAGCGCATCTGAAGTTCAGTTCGAAATTACTTTCGCTGGCCAAAGTGATTCATGACGGGGCCGAACAGGTGAAAAACTAAGATGCCGCGCAGCGAATTCTCCATCCGGCAGAAATTGACGAGGATCGTGATGCTGACCAGCAGCGTGGCGCTGCTGCTCGCTTGCCTGGTGTTCGCGGTCTACGATGCGATTTCGTTCCGCCAGGCGCAGATCCGCCATCTTTCGACGCTGGCCCAGATCATCGGATCCAACAGCACGGCCGCGCTGACGTTCAATGATGCGAACGCGGCGCGCGAAATCCTGGGAGGGCTCAGCGCGGAAAAGCACATCGTCTCGGCTTGCATCTATACCAAGAACGGCACCATCTTCGCCAGGTATCTGCGGGGAGACCCGAACGCCCAATTCACGCCGCCGGCAGTGCGAGCGGAGGGCGGACACAGCAGCCAATCGCGATTGATCTGGTTCCAGCACGTGATTCTGGACGGTGAGTTGGTGGGGATCGTCTATTTGGAGTCCGATGGCGCGGAGTTAATCACCCGCATCGAGAGATTCGCCGGGATTGTTGTGCTCGTGCTGCTCGGCTCCTCGCTGGCGGCCTGGTTTCTTTCCGGACGGCTGCAACGCATCATCTCCGACCCGATCCTGCAATTGGCACGGACGGCCTCGGTTGTATCCCTCGAGAAGGACTATTCCCTCCGCGCCGTGAAGCAGAATCAGGACGAGCTGGGCATTTTGGTCGATCGCTTCAACGAGATGATGACGGAAATCCAGAAGCGGGATTCCGCCCTCCGGGAGGCGCAACAAGACCTGGAAGAGCGAGTGCAGGAAAGAACCGGGGAATTGGAGCAGGAGATTGGCGAACGAACCAGAGCCGAATTGGCGCTGCGAGAATCCAACGAGACTCTGGAAGCATTGATCGATGGTTCTCCGCTTTCGATCGTGAGCATAGACAACAACGGAATCGTGAACCTGTGGAACCCGGCAGCCGAGAAGATGCTGGGGTGGAATCAAGTTGAAGTTGTCGGCAAGCCCTACCTGAACAGAATTCCAGAAAGCCGCCAGGAAGAAGTCCACCGGATGTGTGGAGTGGTGATGGAAGGAAAGTCGTTCACCGGGGTGGAGACACAGCGGTATCACAAGGATGGAACGACGATCGAGGTCAGCATCTCCTCCGCGCCGTTGCGCGACGATTCCGGCAAGGTCCGCGGCGCCGTCGCCATGATGGCCGATATCACCGCGCGCAAACGGGCGGAAAAGAAACTGGCGGAACGCACCACTTACCTGAATGCGCTGGTGGAGAACACGCCGCTGGGCATCGTAGTCCTGAACCCGGAAGGCCGTGTGGAGATGTGCAATCCGGCGTTTGAAAAGCTGTTTCAATACCGGCGCGACGAAGTGATCGGCGCCGATGTGGACGAACTGGTGAGCACGAATGATCTGGCCCAGGAAGCCCGGCACTACACGCACGCCAATTTCGCGGGAGAGACCATCCACGTCAAGACTCGCCGGCGGCGCAAAGATCGGACCGAGCTGGATGTGGAATTATTCGCAGTTCCCCTGGTGCTGGGCGGCAAAGTGCTGGGCGGCCTGGGAATTTATCAGGACATCACCGAGCGAAACAGGGCCGAGCAAGCCTTGATGGAGAGCGAGGCGCAACTGCAATCCCTGGTCAGCTCCATCGACGAGATCGTATTTGAATTCGACGAAACCACTCGCTTCCGGAATATCTGGACCACCAACGAGGAACTTTTATTTCGTCCCAAGGAAGAATTGCTCGGGCGCCGCATTGTCGATGTGATGGGAGAGGAATTCGCGCGCCCCCTGGCCGAAGTAATCAACCGCGTCTGCGAGACCGGCCACGGTGAAAGTCTGGAATATCCCATGCAGGTCCCTGCGGGTGAGCGTTGGTTTCTGGCCCGCGTGAACCGGATGCCGGGAAACGATGGGCGATTCCGGTCGGTGTGCATGACGGCGCGCGACATTACCGAGCGCAAACAAGCCGAGAAGGAATTGAAGCGGGCGAAAGATGCGGCGGAAGCGGCAAACCTGGCGAAGAGCGAATTTCTGGCGAACATGAGCCATGAGATTCGCACACCCATGAACGGTATTCTGGGCATGACCGAACTGGCGCTGGATACGCCGCTCGACGCGGACCAGCGCGAGTGCCTGATGCTGGTGAAATCCTCCGCGGATTCCTTGCTCATCCTGCTGAATGACATTCTGGATTTTTCGAAGATCGAGGCTGGAAAACTGGACATCGATCAAATCGAATTCCGGCTGCGCGAAAGCCTGGGCGACATGATGAGAACTCTCTCGTTTCGCGCGCAAGAGAAGGGGCTGGAACTGGCCTACCGGGTCGGCCCGCAGGTTCCCGATCATTTGATCGGCGATCCCGGACGATTGCGGCAAATCATCTTGAACCTGGTGGGGAACGCGGTGAAGTTCACGGAAGCGGGAGAAGTCCTGGTGGAAGTGGAAAAGCTGGAAGAAACGCAGCAGGAGGTGGAGCTGCAATTTTCGGTCCGCGACACCGGAATCGGGATTCCCGCCGGGAAGCAGAAACAAATTTTCGAAGCGTTCACACAGGCGGACAGTTCCACGACGCGCCGATATGGAGGAACGGGATTGGGGCTGACGATCTCGACGCGCCTGGTGAAATTCATGGGAGGAAAAATCTGGGTGGAGAGCGAACCCGGCCAGGGCAGCACGTTTTATTTCACCGCGCGCTTGGGGGTGGGGCCCTTACAAGCTGCCGCACCCTACCGTATGGATCTTTCCGCTCTACAGGGTCTGCCCGTGCTGATCGTGGACGATAGCCCGACGAGCCGGCGAATCCTGGAAGAAATATTGCGCAATTGGAACATGGTTCCGGTCTCCGTGGGAAACGGCCAGGCTGCGCGAATCGCCATACAAAAAGGGGAACGCGAAGGCCGGCACTTCCCGGTGATTCTGCTCGACAACCAAATGCCGGACACGGATGGTTTCACGCTCGCCGAAAGCATTCTAAAGGATCCGGAACAACTCGCAACCAAGATTGTGCTGCTGAGTTCGACCGGCGTGCGGGGCGATGCCGCCCGATGCCGCGAAATGGGCATCGCCGCCTACTTGTTGAAGCCCATCCACGAGGCGGAGATTCTCGGCGCAATTCAATTCGCACTGGCAGGTCCACAGACAATGAAACCCGGTGAATCCGCAACTCTGGTGACTCGGCATTCCCTGCGCGAAGGGCGAGGAACTCGCCGCATCCTGCTTGCCGAAGACAATGCGATCAATCAGCAACTCGCCATCCGCATACTCGAAAAGCACGGCTACGTGGTCCTGGTCGCAAACAATGGGCGCGAAGCCGTGGAAGCCGTGGAACGGGAGCCCTTTGACCTGGTCCTGATGGACGTGCAGATGCCCGAGATGGACGGCCTGGAAGCGACGGCGGCCATCCGTGAACACGAAAAGAATTCCGGTAATCATTTGCCCATTATCGCCATGACGGCGCACGCGATGAAGGGCGACCGGGAAAAGTGCCTGGAGGCCGGAATGGATGGCTATCTGACGAAACCGATTCAGCTTGGCAAATTGCTCGAGGAGATCGAGCGGCACATTCCCAGTCGAGACGCCCCGGTGCCGCCGCCGGCGGCCAGCCCGGAACCCGAATCGCCTCCAGAAACATCGCCACTGCTGGAAGTGTTCGACGCGGCCGCGGCGCTTCGCTACGTGGAGGGGGATGGGGAATTGCTGGCGGAAATCGTGAAGATTTTCGCGACCGAGACTCCCACTCTGCTGCGGGAGATGCGGGAAGCGATCGCCGCGCAAAACAATAAAGGGCTGGAGCGCGCGGCGCACACCCTGAGCGGTTCCGCGAGCAGCATTGGCGCAAAAAGCATTGCGTTCGCCGCAAAAAAGATGGAGAGGACTGCCCGGGAAGGCCAGTGGGCCGGAGTGGAAGAAGGGTTCGCGCTTCTGGAAAAGGAATTCGAAAAGTTGATGCCGCATCTCGAACAGATTCAACGAGGAGCCTTGAAATAACCGTGGAAATCCGCGGGAGCTCGCCGGCAAGCCGGGACGGAGCGGGAATTATGCCGGGGTGATGGGAAGCCTCTGGGGAACTGAAATGCCGGAGCACAGGCCCAGGGTTCGAGGAAACCCATGAAAGTTTTGATCGCCGACGATGACCCGGTTTCGCGACGCATGCTCCAGGCTTTCCTGGAGAAATGGTCGTATAAAGTTGTGGTCGCCGAGAATGGAACGCACGCCTGGGAGCTTTTCGGGCGCGAGGACGCGCCCCGGCTGGCCATCTTGGATTGGATGATGCCCGGCATGACCGGCGTGGAGGTTTGCCAACAGGTGCGCGCCCGTCCCGGGCGTCCCTACGTGTATATTCTGTTGCTCACGGCCCGCGGGCTGAAAGAAGACCTGCTCGAAGGGATGGATGCCGGCGCGGACGACTATCTATCCAAGCCATTCGATCCGAAGGAATTGAAGGCCCGCCTGCACGTGGGAGGACGGATCGTCGAGCTGCAAGACGAATTGATCGCGGCGCGCGAGGCGTTACGTTTCCAAGCCACTCACGATCCATTGACCGGCGCATGCAATCGCGCGGAGATTCTGGGAACGCTTCGCCGGGAATTGGCGCGCAGCCAGCGCGAAGGCGGATCGGTGGGGGTGATTCTGCTGGACCTGGATCATTTCAAGCGCGTCAACGATACGCTCGGGCATCTGGCCGGAGACGCCGTATTGCAGGAAGCGGTGAAGAGGATGAATGCCTGCGTGCGCCCCTACGATGCGATCGGACGGTATGGCGGCGAAGAATTCCTGATTGTTGTGCCCTCGACGGATGCGATGGGCGCTCTGGGTGAGGCGGAAAGAATTCGCGCTTGCCTGGCCGAGAAAGTTTTCGAAATTCCCGGGAGATCGATCGCCATCACCGCGAGTCTTGGGGTGTCCGCCGCCGACCAATCCATCTATGCGAAAGATAAGAAACTGATCGATCCCAAGATACTGCTAGCCGCTTCGGACGCCGCTCTTTATCGCGCCAAGGAACAAGGCCGCAACCGGGTGGAGATTGCCGCCCCCTCCGATTTCGTGGCCACAATCACTCCGGAGCTCGCCGCGGCGCCCAACGAACTCCAACAAGAACATCAGAAATAACGGATGGAAAAGCTGTGTGGGGAGTCTCCGCGAGCCGCTCGTACTCCCTGTTAGTCCAGGAGGCGTTCGCTCTTGCCGATTGCAAGTCCCGGGCGCGGCGCATGGGCTGAATGGGCGAGGGATTGCCGGGAGCCTTGCTTCGGCGGAGGGAATCGTTAAAATACCCGGGAATCGCGTGGAAGTTTTCCGCCGATGCCCCTTCGACGGATTTATCCCGGGAATTCCTGGAGAGACTCATGTCGAAGCTCTTCGTCCATCGCAGCCGGATCGAAGCTTCGGCGGAGGAATTATTTCGCTGGCACGCCGAACCCGGCGCGCTCGAACGGCTGACGCCCGGTTGGGAACCGTTGGAAGTGGTGGAGCGGGCGCCATCCATTCAAAATGGCGCGCGAGGGACCTTGCGGGTGCGAGTGGGACCGTTTCCGCTGCGCTGGGTTTTTGAACACCGCGATTACGAAGAAGGGCGGCAGTTTCGCGACGTGCAAGTGCAAGGGCCCTTCCGGCGATGGGACCACACCCATCGTTTTATCCCCGACGGGCCGCGGGCTTGCTGGCTGGAAGATCGCATCGAATATGAATTGCCGTTGGGGATCATCGGAGAATTTTTTGGCGGCTGGCTGGTCCGGCGGAAGCTTGAGCGAATGTTTGAATATCGCCACCGCGTGACCGCGGAAGCCATGGCCGCGAAACCCGCTTGAGCGACGCGCGCGATTCCGGCGAGAGCAGGCCTGGCCCGTGAATGCTCGTCCATCTCCCGGTTCGTACTTGTGGCTATCGATCACGGGAGCGACAGGCGTATGCTGGCGGACGTTGGATCCCCTGCGTAAGATCTTTCTTGGGAAGATGCTTCGCGGGATCGTGAATGCGATTCCGAAGGAAGAGAAGTTGAATTGACGACAGCTTCGGTGCTCAGTCTATGGGGCTGGCTGGCGCTGTGTTTCGCGGCGGCCTGGCTGGGTTTTGCCTACACGCGGCCATCGCTGGCCGGTTGGTATTCAACACTGGCCAAGCCTTCGTGGAATCCTCCGAACAAGATATTTGCTGCGGTTTGGACGATTCTGTACGCGATGATGGGTGTGGCCGCCTGGCAAGTCTGCAAGCATGAGGACCGGCCGGCGGTGGCCGTCGCGATCGGATTTTTTCTGATCCAATTGCTGTTGAATGTGCTGTGGCCGATTATATTCTTTCACTGGCGCCGGCCCGGTTCCGCGTTTGCCGAAATCTGTTTGCTCTGGTGCGCCATCCTGGCCACCGTAATATTTTTTGCGAAGCTCGATCGCTTGGCCACTGCGCTGCTGGTTCCCTACCTGGTTTGGGTGAGTTTCGCGGCAGTGCTGAATTTCTCGATTTGGCGGAGAAATGCTTGAGGCGCGCCCGTCGAACAGGCGAATAGAGAAAAAGACCGCGAAACCTTGGATTTGCACGGCTCCATACGCTGCCGAATGGAAACCAGTGGTCTGCGAATGGCAAATTGCCGTGGCTCAGCGGAAACTACTCCCACGCGCAAAGAGAATTGGTGTACATTCTATAGACGTTAGGATAATTGCGGTAAAACTGCCAGCGAGCTCTTCACGGCCCAGTTGAGGGAGGCCCGAGGGATGAACCCCACAAAACCCGCGTCCGCAGACGCAACCGAACAAGGAGCCGGCTTGAAAAGCGACTCTTTGTCGATCACTGATAACCGGACGGGGAAGAAGTATGAGGTCCCGATCAAGAACGGAACGATTCGAGCGATGGATCTCCGTCAGATCAAAGTGGACGGCCATGACTTCGGGATGATGAACTACGACCCGGCGTTCCTCAATACCGCGGCGTGCACCAGCAAGGTTACATTCATTGATGGAGATAAAGGCATCCTGCGGTACCGGGGCTATTCGATCGAGGAACTGGCGGAGAAGAGCAGTTACATCGAGACTGCTTACTTGATTCTGTATGGGGAGCTGCCGAGCCGCTCGCAACTGGAAGACTGGATCTATCACATCACGCATCACACGTTCATTCATGAGAGCATCAAGAAATTTCTGGATGGATTTCATTACGACGCGCACCCGATGGGGATGCTGATCTCGACGGTGGCCGCGCTGTCCACTTTTTATCCCGATGCAAAAGATATCTTCAACAAGGATTCGAGGCTCAAGCAGACCTACCGCTTGATCGGCAAGATGCCGACTCTGTCCGCCTTCGCATACCGCCACAGCCTGGGAATGCCGTTTGCCTATCCGGATAACGATTTGAGTTACGTGGGAAATTTTCTGAACATGCTGTTCCGCACCACCGAACTGCAGTACCGGCCCAATCCGACGCTCGAGCGGGCGCTGGATATTTTGTTCATTCTCCATGCCGACCACGAACAGAACTGCTCGGCCAGCGCCATGCGCGGAGTGGGCAGCTCGCACGTGGATCCTTACTGCGCCACCGCCGCGGCCACCGCCGCTCTCTATGGGCCGTTGCACGGGGGCGCGAACGAAGCGGTGCTGCGCATGCTGGTGGAAATCGGATCGGTGAATCGCGTTCCGGAATACATCAAGCGCGTGAAGGCGGGCGAAAAATTACTGATGGGCTTCGGCCACCGCGTCTACAAGAATTACGATCCGCGCGCCAAGATCGTGAAGCGCATCGCTTACGAAGTGTTCGACGTGATGGGGCGCAACCCGCTGATCGACATCGCGCTCGAATGCGAGCGCATCGCCCTGGAAGACGATTATTTCGTGTCGCGGCGGCTCTATCCCAACGTGGATTTTTACACCGGGCTCATTTATCAATCGATGGGCTTTCCGGTGACCATGTTTCCGGTGCTCTTTGCCATCCCGCGCACCTCCGGCTGGATCGCGCAGTGGGAAGAGATGCTGCTGGATCCGGAACAGAAGATCGCGCGCCCGCGGCAGATTTACCTGGGCTACGACGAGCGCAGCTACATCCCGATCGAACGCCGCAGTTAACCATCTCAAATTGAAACAGCGCGGGCGGAACCAGCGGGGCAGCTTTGCCCTCCGCGGGATTTTCGGAGACCTTCGCTTCAATTCTGTTGCAACTCGCGCTATTCTCTGGCACAACACAGCACTGGGCCCGGGAGGCATGGGAGCATGGAAATCGCAACTCGCGTGGTCGGCGGCTCCACCATCGTGGACGTGACCGGCGACATCACGCTTTATAATTCTCCGGAAGTTCGCCGCGTCCTGATCAGCTTCCTGCGAGAGAAGCGGACGCCGTGGGTGATTCTGAACTTGAAGGGCGTCCGTTACATTGACAGCGCGGGTGTGGCATCGCTGGTGGAGGGACTGAAGATCTCGCGCGATCTGAAGAGCCGGTTCTCGCTGTTCGGGTTGAGCCCGGCGGCCAAGGAAGTGCTGGAGTTGACGCGGCTGATCACAATCTTTGAGGTTTACGATACCGAGCAAGCTGCGCTGGACGATGTGAAGTAGCGGCGTGAACCTGCAATTTCGTTCTCTTCTGGCGGCGCACGAGCGCCAGAAACAAATAGACTATGGCGGCCACTGACGCAGTTGGCCGGGCTACCCTGGGTGGCTTGGCTTACATCGGCAATCTTGCGCGGCTCACCGGACGCGCGGCAAATTCGGCATTTATCGCGCCCTTCCGCGGCCAACGCCTGCGGATTGGCCGCGCCGTGCACCAGGCAGTCTCCGTCGGTATCGAAGCCCTCCCCATCGTTTCCCTGATCACCTTCTTTGTGGGAACCATCCTGGCATTGCAGAGCGCTTATGAATTGAGGAAGTTCGGCGCGTTGCAATTCGTGGCCAGCGCCGTGGCGGTGTCCATCACCCGCGAACTGGGCCCGCTGATGACGGCGATCGTGGTGATCGGACGTTCCGGGTCCGCCTTCGCCGCCGAAATCGGCACCATGAAGGTGAACGAAGAGATTGACGCCATTGAGACCATGGCGCTCGATCCCATCCAATTCCTGGTCACTCCCAAATTTCTGGCCATGTTGCTGATGATGCCGTGCCTGACCACCTGGGCCGACTTCATGGGCGTGCTGGGCGGTGGCGTGTTTGGAGTCGCCTATGCCGGATTCACGTTCGGCACCTACATTCAGGCGACACTCGATGCCCTGATCATGCGCGACATCGTCACCGGCCTGATCAAAAGCGTGATGTTCGCCCTGGTAATCACGGCGGTGGGTTGCCATGAAGGGTTTTCAACCGGCGCCGGCAGCGAAGAAGTCGGACGGTCGACCACGACGGCTGTGGTGAACTCGATTTTCCTGGTGATCATGGTGGACCTGGTCTTCACGGCACTTTTCTACTTCACGGCTTCCAAATAGACGCGATGAGCGACTCCGAGGACAATTCGACAAGGATTTCCGTCCGGGACCTGCGCGTGAGTTACGGCGAGCGCGAAATTCTCCACGGCATTAATTTCGAAGTGCAAGCGGCGGAAACGCTGGTGATTCTGGGCGGATCGGGCTCCGGAAAGAGCACTTTGCTGCGAACCCTGGTGGGCCTGGAAAAGCCCAGCGGCGGCGAAGTAATCGTTTGCGGAAAAAGGCTGAGCACGATCACCGCTGCCGAATGGACCGGGCTCCGCAAGCACATGGGAATCTCGTTTCAAGGCGGCGCACTGTTCGGGGCGCTGACGGTGGGCGAGAATGTGGCCTTGCCGCTCCACGAGCACACGGCGCTGGAAGATTCCACAATCGAGATCATGGTGCGGCTGAAACTGGAACAGGTGGGCCTGGCCGGCTTCGAGGATTATTTGCCGTCCCAATTGAGCGGAGGCATGTTGAAGCGGGCAGCGGTGGCGCGGGCCATGGCGATGGACCCGCAGATCCTGTTTTTCGACGAGCCCTCGGCGGGCCTGGACCCCATCATCGCCGCCGGCATCGACCAATTGATCCTGCGGCTGAAGAAAGCGTTCCGGATGACGATCATCGTGGTGACGCACGAGCTGGCCAGCGCTTTCCTGATCGCCGACCGGATGATCCTGATCGACAAGGGAAATATAGTTGCGAATGGGACTCCCGCGGAACTGAGAGCCAGCCAGCATGCGCGGGTCCGGCAATTTTTGGATCGAGTCCCGGAGCCGGAAGTTTCCGAGGAGCTGGATTATCTTCAAATGCTTACCGAGCCGCATTTGCTGCGGCGGCGCCGGGAGCGTTGAGCTCCTGGACCGGCAGCTTGGGGCTCCGCCGGGATTGCAGGCCGTGGGGAAAGTGCTATACTCCACGGAAATTATTGAAAATTTCTGCTACGTGGCGTTGCGTCCAGCGCCAGGAGTGAGCGATGGAACCAAGACGCGAACAGGCGGCCGTCGGTTTGTTTGTGATCGTGGTGGCGGTGCTGCTGCTGGCAACGATCATCGCGCTCACCGGCGCCTTCAGCCATAGCGGCCTGCAATATAAAGCGTATTTTGCCTATGCGGGCGGCGTGGAGCCCGGCGCAGCCGTGCGATACGCGGGCGGGCCGGAAGTGGGGCGCGTGGATCGCGTTCGAAGCGATCCGCAGAATCCCACGCGCATGGAAATTTCCTTTCATGTCAGCGAAGGCACTCCGGTGAAAACCGACAGCGTGGTAAAAATTTCCACCTTCAGCGCGCTGGGTGAAAATTTCCTGGGAATACTTTCCGGAACGCTGGCGGCGCCGCTAGCGCCTTCGGGCAGCACCTTGAAATCATCCGAGTACGTCGGATTCGACCAGCTCACCGCCAATCTGAATAATCTGGCGCCCCAGCTTCAAGTGCTGATCGGGAACTTGAATTCCCGCGTGGTGGAAATGAAGGAAACTCTCGCCCGGGTGAATGACCTGCTGGGGGACAAAAACCGCGAAAATCTATCCGCCAGCCTCGGCCATGTACGCGGAATGCTGGAGGAAGACCGTCCCAAGATCAAGTCCACGCTGACGCACATCGATGCCGCCAGCGCGAAAATGGCTCCGCTGCTCGACGACTTTAAGAAAACAATCACGCAAGCCCAGGATGCGATGGCGCACATCGACGGCATGATCGTGGAGAATCGTCCGGACCTGCGTCAATCCATGATCGAATTGCGCCAGGCATTGGCGTCGGCGGATTCGCTGACCGCCCAGCTCGATCGCACCATGACCGTGAACTCCGACAATATCGACGAACTGCTCGACAACATGCGGACGATCAGCGAAAACTTGAGGCAGTTCACCAACACGATCAAGACGCGGCCCTACACTTTGATTCGTTCGTCCAGTCCGCCGCCGCGAGAGCCGGGACAGCCGCAGCGTTAGAGGGGGCGAGGTTTCTTAATGCGAAGAATACTGTTAACCGCCGTGGTGATCACGCTGGCCGCCATCGCCCAGTTTGGCTGTGGCGCCGCGCGGCCGTCGAAGTATTACGAATTGGATGCCCCGGCGCCGGCGGCCGCATCTCCCGATCCCTTGCCGGTTTCGTTGCTGGTGGGCCGCATCTCCTCGTCGCGCCTCTACCGGGATGACCGCCTCATCTACGAGGCCGGCGGAGTGGAGATGGGCATGTACGAATATCACCGCTGGGCGGAGCCGCCCGCCGATATGGTGCAGGGAATGCTTGTGCAGACCCTGCGCTCGTCCGGTCAATACCGTTCGGTCGACCGCTTGAGCAGCAACGCGCGCGGCGATTACCTCTTGCGCGGGCGGCTCCTGGCTCTCGAGGAAGTGGACCATCCGAATATCACCGCGCGGGTCAGTTTCGACCTGGAACTGTTCAATTTGAAAACGGGCGCAACGGTTTGGACTCAATCCTATTCGCACGACGAGCCGGTGGCCGCAATTGAAACAAAAAAGAAGAAACAAGCCGGCGTGGACGTCAGCGCCGTCGTGGAAGCCTTGAATCGCAATCTTCAGCGAGGGGTGCAACAACTGACGGGAGACCTGGGCCAGTATTTGGCCAGCCATCCGGCCCCACCCGCCGCTCGCTAATTCGTTTTTGAAACAGCGGGCAAAAGTTTTCCACTTATTCTTATTTCTCCGCGTTTCGCTTCTTGACATTGTTCCACATTCCCCTAAACTATAGCTCCCCTTTCCAAGTAAATTCAGGCTTACAACCCCTTTCCCTTCGCCGGAGGCGGCGAACGCGAAGCCGATTGTTTTTCTGCTTCGATCGTTGAAGCCGTTCGAATGTCGCGGACAGAACTGTCCGCCGAGGACGGCAATGGGTTTTCTCCGGCAGCTTTTTTCTTCCGGCGATTACATGCCGCATGGGTATTGCTACCTGTGGAATCCCGGATTGGTGTGGCTGCACGTGATTTCGGATTCTCTGATCGTGCTGGCCTATTTTGCGATCCCGCTGGCTTTAATTCAGTTTGTGCGCAAGCGGCGCGACCTGCCGTTCCACTGGATGTTTCTGTGCTTCGGGATCTTCATGGTCGCATGCGGAACCACCCATGCGATGGAAATTTGGAACCTCTGGCACGGGCAATATTGGCTGGCGGGAGTGGTGAAAGCGATTACGGCGGCGGCCTCCGTTCCGACGGCGGTGCTTTTGTTCCGGTTGATTCCAAAGGCCCTGGCCTTGCCGGGCACGGAAACGCTGGTGCAGGCCAATACGGCGCTCGAAGGCGAGATTCGCGAACGACAAATTACCGAGGCAGCATTGCGGGAAGCGGTGGAGGAAGTGAAGGCGCTCAATACAAAACTCCAGGAAAGGATGGCGCAACTCGATGAGGTGAATCGCGAGCTGGAAGCTTTCAGCTATTCCGTTTCGCACGACCTGCGCGCCCCACTGCGGCACGTGAATGGATTCTCCCTGATCTTGCTGGAAGAGTACGCGCCACAACTTTCCGCGGAAGTGCGGGGCTACCTGCGGCGCATTTCCGGCGGGGCACAGACGATGGGCCGCCTGGTGGACGATCTGCTGCACCTTTCGCGGGTAGGCCGCCAGGGACTGGTGATGGAGAAAACGAATTTGCAGGATCTGCTGGACGAGGTTCGAGATGACCTCATTGAGGAATCCAAAGGGCGCGAGATCGAATGGCGGATCGGGAATTTGCCCTGCGTCATGTGTGACGCCGGATTGATGAGACTGGCGCTCGTGAATCTGCTTTCGAACGCGCTGAAGTTTTCGCGAGGCCGGCAGCCGGCAGTGATCGAGGTGGACACGGAAATTGTGTCCGGCGAAGAAACCGTTTTCGTGCGCGACAATGGCGTGGGTTTCGACCCGCGGTACACGGATAAATTGTTTGGTGTTTTTCAGCGGCTCCACAACCAGGAAGAATTCGAAGGCACCGGTATTGGCCTGGCCACGGTGCAACGCATTATTCACAAGCACGGCGGACGCATCTGGGCCAGCGGCGAACTCGAAGGCGGCGCCACTTTCCATTTCACGCTTCAAAATATTAGCGAGCCCGCGGCCGCCTGGCAGGCTATAACCGGAGGCGAAGAATGTCATCCCACGGCGAAATAGATATTCTGATCGTAGAGGACAACGCTGCGGATGTGGAGCTGACTCTGCACGTCCTTCAAAAGAACAACCTGGCGAACAAAATTTATGTGGCGCGGGATGGAGAGGAAGCCTTGGACTTCATATTCTGCCGGGGGAAATTTCTGGATCGCAGCTTCGATTCGCCCCCGCGCATCGTGTTACTGGACCTGAAACTGCCCAAGGTGAACGGCAAGGAGGTGCTGAAAGCGGTCCGCAACGATCCCCGGACGCGGTGCATCCCCATCGTGATCTTCACTTCTTCCAAGGAAGAACGGGACCTGATCGATGGCTACGGGCTGGGCGCGAATAGTTTCGTTCAGAAGCCCCTCGACTTCAACGAATTTCGCGACGCCGTGAAGCAATTCGGAATGTACTGGTTGCTGGTGAACATACCCGCTCCCGCAAATGGGCTCTCATCGAGGTAAGACATGGCCAAAGAAAACGAAAAGCTCGTGGAGCCGGTGAACCCCGCGGTTCATGGCGCAAGCCCGCTCCGGCTGCTGATGATTGAAGATAGCCAGAACGACGTTGCTTTGTGCCTCCAGGAACTTCGGAAAGCTCGGATCGAATATCAGGTGGATGTGGTGACTTCGCCGCGGGAGTTTGCCTCGAGTGTGCGCGCCAATGCCTATGACGTAATTCTGACGGATTACAACATGCCCGGCTGGCGGGGGACGGAAGTGCTGTACATCCTCGAGGATCTTAAGATGGATATTCCCGTCATCATGGTTACCGGCTCCCTGGGCGAAGAGAATGCCGTGGAGTGCATCCGGTTGGGCGCGAAGGATTACGTGCTGAAGGACAAGCTGGCGCGCTTGCCGCTGGCCATCCGCCAGGCCCTGGAATCGAGAGGGCTGCGGGAACAGCGGTCCAAGGCGGTGGAAGCGCTGCGCGATACCGAAGCCAATTTCCGGCTCCTCTTTCTGAATATTCCCCTGCCGATGTATCTGTTTGACGAAGACACCTTGGAAATTTTGGAAGTGAATGCCGCCGCCACGCTATGTTTTGGCTACTCTGCGGAAGAATTTTCGCAACTCCGGCTCGGCGATTTGCGCCCGGCGGCGGAAAATCCTCGTCTCCTGGAATATCTGAAGCAGACCCGGAAAGTGGCGGCGGGGATCGCGGACAATGGGATTTACGCGCGCAAAGACGGCAGTCTGTTCGAGGGCGAAGTGATCGGCCATTCCATTGAATTTGCCGGCCGGCGCGGAGTGCTGGCGGTGGTGCAGGACGTGACGGAACGCAATCGCGCGCAACAGAAATTGGCCTCCAGCGAGAACCGCATGCGGGCCATCATTGAAGCGGAACCTGAATGCGTGAACGTGTTGGACCGGCAGGGCCTGGTGCTGGAAATGAATGCCGCCGGGCTGGCCATGATGGAAGCGGATTCGGTGGAACAAGTGAGCGGCGCGGGGATCGAAAACATGGTTGTCCCCGAGCATCGCGATGTTTTCCGCAAACTTTGCGAAGAGGTGTTCACGGGCAAAAGCGGCAGCCTGGAATATGAGATGGCGGGCTTGCACGGAGCTCATCGCTGGTTGGACACCCATGCGGTTCCGCTGCGAGACGAGCAAGGACAGGTGAGCGCGCTGCTGGGCGTGACCCGCGATGTTACGGGCCGGAAATTAGCCCAGGAAGAGCTTCGCGAAAGCGCGGCTCGCTACCGGGGCCTTTTTGAAAATGCCACGTATGGCATCGGCGCCACCACCATTTCCGGCAAGTTCCTGGATGTTAACCCGGCGCTGGTGGCCATGCTGGGCTACGGATCAACCACGGAATTGCTGACAGCGAATCTGGATCACGACATCTTTGAGAGTGTTCGAGACCGGCCCGCGCTGCTCGAAGAATGCCGGAAATCGGGCCATGGAGAAACCGAAACGGAATGGAAGCGCAAGGATGGCAAGAAAATCCAAGTCCGGATCAGCGCGCGCCTGGTGGCCGAACAGAAAAATGCCTCCGAGCAACTCGAACTCGCGGTCGAAGACATCACGGAACGCCGGGCGCTGCAGAGGCAATTGCACCAGGCCCAGAAATTCGAAGCCATCGGCCAATTGGCCGGGGGAATTGCCCACGATTTCAATAACATGATCGGGGCGGTGCTGGGATGGGCGGAACTCGGCATCGAGGATTCTCCCGAGAACAGCCCGCTGCGCAATCATTTCAAGAAAATACAGAGCCAGGGAGAGCGTGCCGCCGCGCTCACCCGGCAGTTGCTGGCTTTCGCGCGGCGGCAGGTTCTGGAGCCGCGCAATCTTGACCTGAATCAATCGGTCACTGAAGTCGTCAGCCTGTTGGAAAAAGTGATTGGCAAGGACATTGCATTGGAGACCAAGCTGGCCTCCGATCTGGATCCGGTTCGATGCGATCCCACGCAGTTGGAGCAAGTGTTGATGAATCTTTGCCTGAACGCCCGCGATGCCATGCCGGAAGGCGGCCACCTGGTGATCGAATCACGCAATGAAGTGCTGGACGAGAACTATTGCCGGCGCTATCCCTTCGCGCGTCCGGGGCCGTACGCCATGCTTTCCATCTCCGACACCGGAACCGGAATGGACGCGGAGACGCTCGATCGTATCTTTGAACCCTTCTTCACCACGAAAGCAATCGGAAAAGGCACAGGGCTGGGCCTGGCCACCGCCTACGGCATCGTGAAGCAGCACGGCGGCGTCATACACGTCTATAGCGAGGTTGGGCACGGCACTACTTTTCACGTTTATTTCCCCGCCAGTCTTACCACGGATCAGGCCCCGGTGAAGGAAGCGATCGAAGAGCCGCTTCGCGGCGGGTCGGAAACCATCCTGCTGGCGGAAGACCATGAAGGACTGCGGGAAATTGCCTGTGAAACGCTGAGCCAGTTGGGCTACAAGGTAGTGCTGGCGGTTGATGGGGAAGAAGCCGTAGAGAAATTTGCTGAGCAAAGCGACCAACTGGCCATGGTGCTCCTCGACGTGGTTTTGCCACGAATGAGCGGCCCGGAGGCCTACGGCAAGATGTGCTCCATCAGGGCTGACCTGCCGGTAATTTTCGCCACGGGCTACAGCGCGGAGACCGCCGCCCTGGATGGCGCGAAACAAAATGGAGCGCTGATTCTTCACAAGCCATACAGCCCGAAGGCCTTGGCGCGCCGCGTGCGTGAGACACTTGATCAGGCCGCCCAACGAAAACATTCCGTGGCCTGAGCTCCCCGGCAAACCCGAATGGCGAGCGTGCCTTTTCGGGGCCTGGCCGCTGAAAAACATCGGATTTCCCAGCTTCTCCGAGCCCGGGCCGGCATTCATGTGCCGACATTCAACTGGAGGTCTACCCCAAGCTGCCTGTGCAAAACGGACATTTCACGTGCTAATCCAGCGGACATATCATCTGCTAACGACACAGCTAAGACATTCAAGTTGACAGCTTCATTCGGGTATGATATTTCAGAATATAGTGGTGGCGTGTGCTGTGGGCTTGAGGGGCTCTTTGGAGCCCCGATTCGCGAGACTTCTCGCGTGAGTTTTCGGCGAGACCGGATCCAGCGATTTCTCCCAGTAACACCCCACCCCACCCCGGGAGGTGATAACCGCCAGGTTTTCACCTCCTTTTTATTTTCAGCCTCATTTTCCCGATAACGCCCCCTGCTGGAGACATGGAAGATCTTGCCCTCTTTCTGAATTCGATGGGCTCGCGTAGTGAAGGAATTCCATGCGGATTGCCAGATCGGAAGGCGGGCAAAATCAACGGTCAACGGGAACTGCCTGCGAGGTCTTTCTGGCGCGCTTGTTCTGGTAGAGAGCCTGATCGGCGCGTTCGACCAGTTGTTGCGCGGATTCGCCGGATTGGTAGCCGGCGCAGCCCGCGGAATAGTTCACGGGAATTGGGTGGCCCTGGAAATCCAATTGAATCGAGCCCAGGCGGTCCAGCAGGCTCTGCACCTGTTGCGGCAGGCATTCGGGAAGCAGGACCATGAACTCGTCGCCCCCCAGGCGGACGGCGAGATCCGAAACACGAATCACGGCATTCAATTTCTCCGCGAAAGTTCGCAGCAGCAGATCACCGGCGGCATGGCCAAAACGATCGTTGATTTCCTTGAATCCGTCCAAATCGAACATCAGAACCGTCAACGGATGGCCATGCCGCTGCGAGCGCGAGACTTCGCCCGCCAGCCTCTTTTCCGCCAGCCGGCGATTGTAAAGGCCCGTGAGCGGATCGAGAGTGGAAAGTTTATGGAATTCTTCCGCGCGGATTTTCAGTCCGGCCATTTGCGCGACGTGCGAGGACATTTCCTTCCGCAGCCGTTTGATCAAGACCTGCTGGTAGAGCGTGTAGATATTAAACAGCAGGACCAGGCCGACTAGTCCGCGCACCGCAAGGTTTAAATTGTATTGGAAGGAACGGTCGGATTCCTTCAAGGCGCCGGGCACGGAAAGGGAAATAATCCCCAGCGTCAAAACAAGCATCACCACCACCGCGGCGCACCACAGCCACCAGTCGCGCCTTTCCAGCCGCCGCAGACTTTCCTGGATATCTTGCATGCGAGCGACGGAATCCAGTTCCGGCAACTCGCGTTCTAAATCATTCATGGAGATACCAAGCGATTCGGCTTTGAAAATGCAAGAAGTTATCAATGTATGTTGCGCCCTCCTTCACCACAAGGAAAGCGCAAAACGAAACGATGTTTTCATTCTAGGAAACGGAACCGAATAGCTCAAAGCAATCGGAAGGCCTTGCGGATTCGACGGACCGTTCCCGTTCCCGGTTCACCGCTCCGCGGCGCGTGCCATTTTGAACAGGAATTGTTCCACGAGATTCCACAAAAACCAGCGGAGCCCGGCCGGGCGGGAAGGTTCACCCTTTTCGAAATAGCCGGGCAGAGTATAATGCCCGCGATTGAGCAGGCGTCCGCGAGTGGCAGCGCTTGCGGACAGGGGAGGTGATTGTGAACCTGCAGGTCTTGACGCGAGAATCCGGGGACGTGACCATCCTGGACCTGCAAGGGCGGGTCACAATCGGAGTGAGCAACGACATACTGATCGCCCGCTTGCGTGAATTGATTGATAACGGCATCCGCAAGGTGCTCATTAATCTGGAAGGCGTGCCGGCGATGGATAGCTCGGGCATCAGCAGCCTGGTGCGATCGTTTGTCACGCTGCAGCGGACCGGAGGCAGTTTGAAGTTGCTCCGTCCGGTGGGGCACGTGCGCGAAGTGCTCGAACTCACCCGCCTGTTGCATTCCATTCCGAACTTCGACGACGAAGCGCAGGCCCTCGCCAGTTTCGAGTAGGCAGGGGCTTCGTGCCGGTACGATTGCTGACGGGAGACCACTTCAGGTGAAAGCGCGAGTGGAAATAACTTTCAGGCCGTCTTGAACCAGCTCAAGCGTTCTTTTTCAATTCGGCGAGAACCAGTTTCGCAACTTCCTTGAGCGTTTCGAAAACACCCTGGCCATTCACCGCGACCGCTTCCAAAGCCGTCTCACCCTTTACGTTGAGTTCCCTTTTCATATCTTCGGCGGGCAGAATATTCGGAAGGTCGCGTTTGTTCAATTGCAGCACGTAGGGAATGGTGGAGAAATCCAGGCTGTGATCCCGCAGGTGTTCCCGCAGATTCTCGAGAGTTTCCAGATTGGCGTCGAGTCGCTCTTCCTGCGAATCGGCGACAAACACCACGCCGTCGGCCCCTTTCAGGATCAAGCGGCGGCTGGCTTCATAGAAAACCTGTCCCGGAACGGTATAGAGGTGGAAGCGGGTCTTGAATCCGCGTACGGTGCCGAGATCCAGGGGAAGGAAATCAAAAAATAACGTTCGATCGGTCTCCGTCGCCAGCGAAACCATTTTCCCCTTTTGATTGGCCCCGCTGTGGTCGTAAATCCATTGCAAGTTGGCCGTCTTGCCCCCCAGCCCGGGGCCGTAATACACCAGCTTGCAATTGATTTCGCGCGCAGGGAAATTAATAAATGGCACTAGTTCCTCGGGGACTGGGCGACCGCTATTTATAACACAGCCTCGCCGCTCAGGCCACCGAAGGCCCGCGGCGTGCTTCGCAAGGGACAACTTTTCGCGGCGATCTTACCGGGAATGGACGCTGAAAATACACAAAACAGGGCGATTGGCTCGAGAATTACTTTTAGCTATAGTGAAATCCCCGCGTTGACGGCGAAGAAAGACTCTGCTAATCTGCGCCCATGGCACGCACTCGAAGGGCTTCCCCGAACCGGAGCGCCAAGACCAGGCAAACGCCACTGAAGCCTAAGCTCCTGAAAACAAAGAATATAAACGGTAATCCAAAGAAGCGGGCGCCGGTCGAAATGGTTGATCCGGCGGTGAAACAGCAATTGAAGCTCTACGAAGAGGCTGTGCATTATTTCCAGGAGCAGAAATTTCACCGCTCCAAGCAGGTTCTGGAGCGCGTGATCGAAGGACCCAGCAAGGAGCTTTCCGACCGCGCGCGGATGCACGTGCGCGTTTGCGACCAGCGGATTTCGCGTCCTCCGACGCCTGCTCTGCGGACTGCGGAAGACCATTACACGCAGGGCGTGGCCATGATGAATCTGGGCCGCTGGGACGAAGCCCGCGAGCATCTGGACCGGGCTCGGAAAGCGGCGCCCAAATCGGACCACATTATTTATGCCATGGCTGCCCTGGATTGCCTGACCGGGGAAGCGGAATCGGCCATGACCAATCTGAAAATGGCGATTGAGCTGCGTCCGGAAAACCGTTACCACGCCCGCAACGATGAAGATTTCGCTTTCTTGCAGGAAGATCCTCGATTCACGGAGCTGCTCTATCCGGAACGGGACGGCTCGTCGGGCTGACGTTGTCTCCCGCCTATTCGCCCGGGAAATCCAACGGTAGATTACAAAGCTTCCGAATCCAATCATGCTACGGAGATGCCGGGGAATCGAATCAAAGCAGCACACGGGAGTGGCAAATCCCAGCCGCAACATTGGAACAGTGTTAATCTCTCTCCTTCCCAAGTGAAGAAACCTGCAAAGCTCGCACGCAACCGGCCGCGCCCTGTCCGCATTGTGGCCCTGGGCGGCGGCACGGGTCTTTCCATGTTGCTGCGTGGCTTGAAGCAATATGTGGTGCGGCGCCGGAACGAGAAGAGCAAGCATCCCATCGCCGATCTTGCCGCCATCGTCACGGTAACCGATGACGGCGGCAGCTCCGGACGATTGCGCCGCGAGTATCGCGTGCTACCCCCCGGCGACATCCGCAACTGCATGGTCGCGCTCTCGAAAGACGAAACCCTGCTCAGCCGCTTGTTTCAATATCGCTTCCCAAGCGGGAGCGACCTGGGCGGCCACAGCTTCGGCAATTTATTTCTGACCGCGCTGACCAATGTGACCGGAGACTTTCCGGAGGCCGTGCGCTTGTCCGGACAGGTTTTGGCGATTCGCGGCCGCATTTTCCCTTCGACGGATCAGAACGTCACGCTCGAAGCGGAACTCGATGGCGGCCGGGTAGTGGCCGGGGAGACCACCATATCGAGTTCGCGCCGGCGCATCCACCGGGTGCGGCTGGTCCCGCGCCGCGTGCGTCCCCTGCCGGAGGTTCTGTCCGCGATTCGCGCGGCCGATTTGATTTTGATCGGCCCGGGCTCCCTGTACACCAGCATCATTCCCAATTTGCTCGTCGAAGGAGTGGCAGAGACCATTCGTCATTCGCACGCCACTCGCGTCTACATCGCCAACTTGATGACGCAACCGGGCGAGACGCAGGGCTACACCGTGGGAGATCATGTGCGCGCCATTTATGATCACACCAAGCCCGGATTGCTCGATTGGGTGGTGGTCAATCGCAAGCCGGTTTCGCGCGACGCTCTGCGGCGCTATCGTAGGCAGGGCGCGGAACCCGTGGTTCCTGATCTGGAAGACCTGCATCGCCTGGGGGTCGGCTGCGTCACCGGCGATCTGCTCCATCTGGAAGGCGTTGTGCGCCACGACCAGGAGCGCCTCACCCGGTTGCTGCTCGAGGAATTTGTGAACCGCGGCCGGCGCCGGTAAAAAAGTTCGAAGCGGCATTCCTATTTTCCAGATGGGGAACTGAGCCCTGCGGGGCGATGGCTTGCCTTGCGCCTTGCTGCCCGTACTTCGTATACTGGCGTCCGCTGAGCGCCATGAGTCCAAGCCAACTGCAATCATTGGGAGGTGTCAGCTCCGCCTGACGCCGTAGTACGCGCACTCCGGAATTCCAATTCATCCAGGAGATTTTGCAATGGATTCCATCGCCGTCCAAAATGAAATGAATGTTTACGAATGCGCGGAAGCGCGTTTTGAATTGGCCGCGAAAAAGCTGGGGCTCGAGGAAGGCCTTCACAAATATTTGAGATATCCCAACAAGGAAATCACCGTTTACATTCCCGTCGCAATGGACAACGGCGGGTTACAGGTCTTCACCGGCTACCGCGTGCAGCACTCCGTGGTTCGCGGGCCGGGCAAGGGAGGCATCCGTTACGCCCCCACGGTAACCCTGGACGAGATTCGCGCGCTGGCTTCCTGGATGACCTGGAAATGCGCGGTGGTGAATATTCCCTTCGGCGGAGCCAAAGGCGGCGTGATCTGCGATCCGGATAAGCTTTCGATGGGCGAGCTGGAGCGAATCACTCGCCGGTACACGGCTGAACTCGCAGATTTCATCGGACCGGAGAAGGACGTTCCCGCTCCCGACCTGGGCACCAACGAGCAAACCATGGCCTGGGTGATGGACACCTACTCGATGCACGCGCGGCATACCGTCACCGCCGTAGTCACCGGCAAACCGCTCGATCTGGGAGGCTCGCGCGGGCGGCGCGAAGCAACCGGCCGCGGCGTGATGATCGTTTGCGACAAGGCCCTCGAAAAACTGGGCATGAAAAAAGAGGGCTGCCGCGTGATCGTGCAGGGATTCGGAAATGTGGGCTCGATGGCCTCCCTGCTGATGCACCAGGCTGGCTACAAGATCGTCGGCGCCGCCGACGTTCACGGCGGGCTCTACAATGAAAAGGGTTTTGATGTCCCCAAGCTGATTGACTGGGTGCACAAACAGCACAAGCCGTTGCCGGAATTTCCCGCTGGCGGCACAAAAGTTACCGCGCAGGAAGTTCTCTTCTTCCCCTGCGACATTTTGATTCCCGCCGCGATTGAAAACCAGATCACCAGCAAGAACGCTCATCGCGTGAACACCAAGATTCTTTGCGAGGGTGCCAACGGGCCCACCACGCTTCCCTCCGATGATATTCTGCGCCAGAAGGACGTCTTCATTATTCCGGACATCCTGGCCAATGCCGGTGGCGTCACCGTCAGCTATTTTGAATGGGTGCAGGACCGCCAGGGTTTCTTCTGGCGCGAAAGCGAAGTGAACGAGCGGCTGCAGGACGTGATGGTGCACAGTTTCGATGAAGTGGTCCGCTACGCGGAAACTCATGCGGTAAATAACCGCATCGCCGCCTATATGCTGGGGATCGATCGCGTGGCATTTGCCTTGAAGCTGCGGGGAATTTACGCGTAGCCGGCTGGCGGAATGTGGATGGGTGTAGCAGGGAAGAAATCCGGGTTAGCCATTCAATGATTCGAGATTCCATTTCGGCCGGCGCCCTTAAAACCGAAGACGAGCACCGGCGTGATATTTGCACTGTCGGCCATTGGTTTTTCGATCGCGGTTATGTGGCCGCCACCGATGGCAACATCTCCGTGCGCCTCGATCCCCGTCGCATTCTCACTTCACCCACGGCAATCTGCAAAGGCATGATGGCCCCGGACGACCTGGTGATCACCGATCTGGAAGGGGGCAAGATCAGCGGCCGCCGCAATGCTTCCTCCGAACTGGCCATGCACTTGCTCATTTATCGCCGCCGTCCCGATGTTCATTCCGTCTGCCACGCCCATCCGCCCACGGCTACGGGCTATGCCGCCGCCGGGGTACCCTTGAACAAGGCGCTGGTCAGCGAAGTGGTGCTTTCCCTGGGCTGCATTCCCGTGGCGCGCTATGGCACGCCGGGAACCCCGGAGCTGAGTGATGCTCTCGAGCCGCTGGTGCAGGGCTACGACGCGATCTTGATGGCCAATCACGGCGTGGTCACCTACGGGCCGGACTTGATGACGGCTTTCTTTCGAATGGAAACAACCGAGCATTTTGCCCGGGTGGCGCTGGTAACCGAGCTTCTCGGCAAACAAGTCTTGCTTTCCGGCGAAGATGTGGAAAAATTGCTTGCGGCGCGGGCGCGTTACGGTTTGCAGACGGCTGCGGCCACCAATCCGGAATGTCCGGTGACAGCGGATTCACCAGGGACGGACCGCATCACGCTGACGCGCACGGAACTGGAAGCCTTGATCGAAGATGCCGTGCGCCACGATCGCATGCGGCGCTGAAGGAAAAAATTTCGTTGGACCGGAACGGGGGATAGAGAAGCGGAACGGATGAATGCTCTTTGCGCGGAGGATGAAAAATGGGTGAAGCTCTGGGAATGATCGAGACGCGCGGCCTGATCGCCATGATCGAAGCCTCGGACGCCATGGTCAAAGCGGCCAAGGTCACGCTGGTCGGCTGGGAAAAAATAGGATCGGGCTACGTGACGGCGCTGGTGCGCGGCGATGTGGCTGCCGTGAAGGCTGCCACCGATGCCGGCGCCGCGGCGGCGCGCCGCGTGGGCGAGCTGGTTGCCGTTCACGTGATTCCGCGCCCGCACGGGTCGCTGGAAGATGTGCTGCCCATCGGCAAGACGTCCGTGGCCGCCGCGAAGTAGCCGGCCGCAAATTATCCGGCGCGGCAGGCGCGCGGGCGTACTTATGCCGGATGGTCCGGCTATAGGTTTCGCCCGGCTGCGTTTCACTTTTCGAATTTCGATTTTCAACTATGATTCTGGCTCGCATCGTCGGCACGGTGGTTTCCACGCGGAAAGATCCTCGCCTGGACGGCAAGAAATTGCTGGTCGTAAAGCCCATCTCTCCCGAAGGAGCTGATGAATCCGGCTATCTGGTCGCCGTGGATTCCGTGGGCGCCGGGGCCGGCGAGACGGTGCTGGTTGTTTCCGGAAGCTCCGCGCGCATGGCGGCCGAGTGTAAAGATCGCCCGGTGGATGCCGCGATTATCGGGATCGTGGATCAAGTAAAGCTCGATGCGAGCCATGAAGCGGAGCTCGCTGCGTCGAGGAAAAAGTGACGACGCGAAGAGCGTCGTCATCCTGAGCCCGCGGTTGGCGAAGGATCGTTCACGGAATGTCCGTGAAAAATGAATTGTGAATTTTTGATTTCCGATACTTAACGATTCACTTCTCCCATGACCCTGGGCCGCGTAATCGGCAACGTAGTCGCGACGATCAAAACTCCGTCGCTCGAAGGACGGACATTTCTGATCGTCCAGCCGATTGACCGGAACGGCTGCGACAAAGGACGCGCGGTCGTTGCGCTCGATTCCGTGGGCGCCGGCGCCGGTGAGACGGTTTACTGGTGCCGCGGCAAGGAAGCCAGCTTTCCTTTTCTGCCCGCGGAAGTGCCCACCGAAGCGACCATCGTCGCCATCGTGGATACCATCAATATTCCTGGCCGGCGGACGGAGCGCTAACGGCGATGATGATTGGACGTGTGGTCGGTGATGTCGTCGCGACGCAGAAAGCGCCTTCGCACTTCGGGCGCAAGCTGCTGGTGGTGCAGCCGCTGAATCTGGATGGCAGCGATCGCGGCGAAGTGATGGTTGCGCTCGATTCTGTCGATGCCGGAGTTGGCGATCGAGTGCTTTTCACCACCGAAGGCTTTTCCGCGATGACTTCCGTGGGCCGCCCCGATTCGCCCATCAGCACCGCCGTGATCGGTATAGTGGATGAAGTGGACTTGATCTCCGGCATCCGC
>JBGPTK010000021.1:0-27661 GCA_041490605.1 Terriglobia bacterium
ACGATACCTTCGGGTTGCCCTTCGAAAGCACCTTGGTGATCGCGGCCGTCAATGTCGTCTTGCCGTGGTCGATGTGCCCGATCGTCCCCACGTTTACGTGCGGCTTGCTCCGTTCGAATTTCTCCTTCGCCATCGTCTGCTATCCTCGTCAAGAATCTATGCAACAATCCCCAAATGCCCGCATGCCGCCCAATTCTGTGGTCGCTCTTTTGGAGCGGGGGACGGGACTCGAACCCGCGACCATCTGCTTGGAAGGCAGAGACTCTACCACTGAGTTACCCCCGCCCACGCTGGCCCCGATTCTTCTCTTCGAAGATTCGGGATGGAGCCTGGGACCGGGATTGAACCGGTGACCTCGTCCTTACCAAGGACGCGCTCTACCAACTGAGCTACCCAGGCTCTGACCGGTCAGTGCAACGCCCGGCTTTCCACCTTGTCGAAAGCGGCGTCTGCGCATACAACTTTTCCGTTCGCTTGCAACGAACTCTTGGTTGTTTTAACTCTTCATTCGGGGCCAGCTGATTCGAACAAGACGTCGTTGGTGGACGGGGGAGGATTCGAACCTCCGTAGCCCGCAAGGAGCGGCAGATTTACAGTCTGCTGGTTTTAGCCACTCACCCACCCGTCCCGCTCGGGGAACTCCGAAACGCAGAAAGGGCTCGCGTCCGAAGACACCAGCCCTTCTCTCATTTTTCGTGAGGAACCCGTCCGCTTCAATCCCGATTACTCGCAATCCCTCAAAGTCAGCTGGCGGAGGGATTTGAACCCCCGACCCTCTGATTACAAATCAGATGCTCTACCAACTGAGCTACGCCAGCACACCTAAACCGGGCAAAATTATCACGGAGGCATTCAAATTGCAAGTAACTTAATCCAGCCAGCACGGAGTATGCCAGTGCCTCCAAAAATTTCCCCCGTTCGAGCGAACTTTACACCATCGGCCAAGGCTTCTATACTCGCACCCTTGTCAAGTCCAATGCCGTCGCGCCGCAAATTCCTCGTCATTCCCGTTATTTTGCTCCTTCTCGGCGGGGCAGCTTACTACGCTTTCTTTCGCGCCCCCGCCAAGCCGGCCGGCCCGGCGCCGGGCCCCGTTCCAAACATTATTGAATTGCTGCCCCCCGAAGCTCCCGTTTTTGCATTCTTCGATATCACCACATTGCGGAATTCGCAGCTTTCCGCCGAACTCTCGCCCCTTGCGGGAACTCCTGCCAGCGATCCGGATTATGCTGAATTCGTTCGCCAGACCGGTTTCGATTACGAACGGGATTTAGATCGCGCCGCCCTGGCGATCTGGCCCGGACCCTCGGCCTCGACGGCATTGGCAATTGCGGAAGGGCGCTTTGATCGGGAGAAAATCACTCAATACGCCTTGCGGTCCGGGCGCGCCACCAAACATCAAAGTATCGATATTTATGAAGTTCCCGTCGCTGCTCCCACGCAAAACGGCCGCGGAAAAACCACGAAGATGATTTCCTTCGCATTTCTTGCGCCCGATCGCGTGGTTCTCGCCGACGGCGCGAGCCTCGATTCCGTCCTCGATCACGCGAATGCGAACTCCAGCGATACCGCGCTGCGCGCCAGGATCGAAAGAGTAGCCGGCGCTGCCATCTTCGTAACCGCCCGCTCGAACGCGCTGCCGCAGGATCTTTCTACCCTGGGGATCAAGTCCGGCCAGATCGAACGGATTCTGCGCAGCATTCAGTATCTGAACCTGGCGGGCCGGCCCGCAGGCAACCAACCCAACATCGAAGCGGAAGCAGAATGTGATTCGGTGGCGAATGCCCTGCAGCTTGCGACCGTGCTCGACGGCTTGCGATGGATTGGCAACGCCGCGCTCGCCGATCCAAGAAACAGACGCCAGATGCAGCCTCAGGAAGCGGCTCTGCTCGATTCCCTGCTCCGATTGGCCGAAGTGTCGCGGGAAGGCAAAGTGGTGCGATTGCGGGTAAATCTAACTCCAAAGATGCTAGGGACTCCCTCGAAACCGCCCCGGCAAAAACCTTCGAAGCAGCCCTAATCGCCTTCTGGTAAGAAGCCAGAAGCGGCAATTTCGTTGCTCGGGCAAAATCGAGAAATGCAAAGAGAGTTGAGGAATCGAGGCGCGTTAATCGGCGGCGGCGCTAAGCGTATTTCCGTGGAGATAACGCCAGGGGTTGACTGGCGTATTGTTGATGCGCACTTCGTAGTGAACGTGCGGCGCGGTGGCCCGGCCGCTCTCCCCAACCAATCCAATCACTTCGCCGCGTTTGACGTGCGTCCCGACGTGGGTATCAAACGCGGAAAGATGCCCATACCAGGTAGAGATCCCGAAGCCATGGTCGATCACCACCAGCCGGCCATATCCGCCCCGGGTGTCGACGAAAACAATCACTCCGTCGGCCGAAGCATGTACTTCATCGCCATAGTGGGAAGCGATGTCCACGCCCGTGTGCCATGCGCCTTCACCGCTGAATGGATCCATCCGCTGGCCGAAGCTTCCGCTGATCTCGCCAATCACAGGCCAGATCGAGGGAACAAAGCCCACATCGCCCATTTTCGGTCCGGGAAGAAGACGCAAACCTTGACTGGCCAGCGCCACGCCGGTCGCGTTCCGTTGGAGGAAATCAAATTGATCGACGGATTGCTGGTAATCCGACTCGCTGGGCTCGATGGCTGTCCCGGTAAGGCCGAAGGGCGTCTCCCGGAAGCGAGTGATGCCATAGGTCATGGCTACTTCGCTGGCCAGCGATTGCAATGAATTCAGGCGCTGATTGGTGTCCTTGACGACGGTCTGAAGATCCTTATATTGCTTCTGAAGGGTATCCTGGTCGCGGCGAAGCGCGTTGTAGTTCGTTACTTTCCACAGCATCCGGGAATAGGAACCCACCGCGGCAACGACGGTGATTCCGCCGACAACCGCAAGCGCGGCAAGCACATGCAGCACGTAGTGCGATACGCGCAGCCGGCGCAAACCGCCTGACTCTCCAGACGCAATAAAAAATGTATATACTTTTCCCTTCATGGGCCTCTTAAACACAAATTTACTTGAAACTCAGGATGGTGCCGCTTGCCCTCACAAACGGTATGTGCTGCATTCCCCGTAAAAATCGTCTGAACCGCGAGACCTGGTTCGAAACTCCGAAATTCTACCCTTCGGCTCTGCTGGAAGTCAATCCCCCATTCTTCCTATGCTTCCATTTTCTGTAGGTGACACCGGGCTCGATTCCTCAACCTCTGGCATCTATACTCTCTGCGACGCCGGCTTGGGCTTTGGGATTCCACCGGCAGACAGGGCTTCTCCCGGCAATATTGTGGACAAAGAACAAACCATCATCGATCGAATTCGACGTGCCCTGCTTGCGCATCCGTCGAGAACTGGTTCATATCGGCTCAAACTCGGCATCGGCGACGATGCCGCCATCCTTCATGCTCCAGCCAATAGAGATTGGGCTGTGAGCTGCGACTCTTTCATCGAAGGCGCGCATTTCCTTGTTGATCGACACCCGGCTGAATCAGTCGGCTACAAAGCCCTGGCTCGAGCAACGAGCGACTTGGCGGCAATGGGCGCCACTCCTCGTTTCTTTTTCTTGAGTCTGGCAATTCCAGCAGCGCGGACGGGAGCATGGCTCACTCGATTCCTGAATGGATTGGCCAGGGCCAGCCGCAAGATTGACATCGTGCTGGCTGGCGGCGACACGACCGAGCATTCGATTGTGTCCATCAATATCACCGTAATCGGCGAAACAAGGCCCGGCCGGGCAATTTTGCGTTCCGGGGCATGCCCGGAAGACAGCATCTACGTAAGCGGCACACTGGGAGAGGCGCAGCTTGGATTGGAGCTGATCCGCCGGAAGCTGGATAAAAATTCGCAATGGGAGAAGCTGCTCGGGCCTCATCTCTACCCGCAACCGCGAATCGAGTTGGGCCAGTTGCTTGCCAGCCGCCGCCTCGCTTCCTCAATGATTGATATTTCCGACGGGCTTTCCACGGACTTGGCGCGACTCTGCGCGGCCAGTCGAGTGGGCGCGCGGCTATTGGCCGGACAGATTCCAAGAGTTGCCATACCGGCGGCGCTCCTTGAGCGTGGCCTGGACCCTCTTCAGATGGCGCTCAATGGCGGAGACGATTACGAACTCCTCTTTACGGTGCCAAAACGCCAGGAAATGAAACTTCGCTTCGCGGCTCCACGTTTGCGCGGCGGGGTCAAACTATCCAGAATCGGTGAAATCACTTCGGGGAAGCGAATCCTGCTCGTCGACGAAGACGACAGGGAGAAACCATTGAAGCCCGGCGGATGGGTCCACTTCCGATCTTGAATTAAAGCAGACGCTAAGGAATACCCGGCTTGGCCGCCGATGAGCTGATGCCGGATGGAGTAGAAGGCTTTACGGGAGGCGGGGAAGGCGTACCTTTCGGGGGAATTGTTTTCGGGGACTTTGCGCCGCCTTCGGAAAGCCCCTGCTCCGCCGCGTCCGCGGGTGGCGCGGTGTCCGGTGTATCCACTTTTACGACTCTCCCGCCTGCCAGCTTCTCCAGCGGCACGACATTCGGGAAACTTTCCGCAGGCGTTCCCTGAACAGCCACTTTCATATATTGAAGCCAGATCGGCAAAGCGGCGCGCGCGCCTGTTTCTTTCTTGCCGAGTGAAATTCGCTTATCGTCATTGCCCACCCAGACTCCGGTCGTAAGCGAAGGCGTAAAACCGATGTACCAGGCGTCACTAAAATCGTTCGTCGTTCCCGTCTTGCCTCCCGAGGGCCTGCCTAGCTCCTTGGCTCGCACCCCGGTGCCAAACTGCACCACGTCTTCGAGCATCGAGACCATGGTTCGGGCCACATCGGGCGGGACCACGTCCGTCACGTTTGGCCGGTCCTCTTCCAGCGTGGCGCCGTCATAGGTGGTCACTTTCCGGATCAGATGCGGCTCGATATGAATGCCGTCGTCCGGAAATACGGTGAAGGCTGAGGTGTGCTCCCACAAAGTCAGATCGGCGGCGCCGAGCGCAAGCGGCAGATACGGCGGCAGGGGACTGATGAGGCCAAACTTCCGGGCCGTATCAATTACGTTTTGAATTCCTATCTTCTCCAGTATCCGGACGGCGGGGATATTGCGCGAATCGGCCAATGCGCGGCGCAGGGTGATTCGACCCTCGAACTTCTCGTCATAATTGTGCGGCGCGTAGACCTGCCCGCCGCTCATATAACTGACCGGCTCATCCACCACGATGTCAAAGGGCGTCAGCCCAGACTGGATCGCCGTGGCATAGACGTAAACCTTGAACGAACTGCCTGTCTGGCGCATGGCCTGGATGGCGCGATTGAATTTCGAATCTTCGAAGCTGTAGCCGCCCACCATGGCCTTCACTCCCCCGGTGGCGTTGTCAATAGAAAGCAGCGCTGCCTGCGCGATCGGCCTCTGCTCCACTTCCACCTTTGCCGCGGTGCCGGAGAGGTCCTTGATATAAAACTCGGTCAGATCCCCGGCGTGGAGAATTTCCGCGGGCGACTTGTGCCCGGTCCAGGAAATATCAGGCGCCGTAACCAGGGCGCGGAAGGGACCGATTTTGACCACGGCGGAATTGGCGTCCACCGCGGTCACCAGACCGGTGACGTAGCCGCCTTTTTCGATGGGCGCCCGCCAGTCTTCGCTCTGGTAGGTATCGAGCTTGCCGAGGTGGTCGGCAAAAATATTGACGAGCTTGCCGCGCCAGCCGTGGCGGCGATCGTAAGCATGCAGCCCGTCGCGCACGGCTTGGTTGGCTGCCTTCTGCATCTCGACGTTCAGCGTGGTGTAAACGCGCAGGCCCTGTTCGTGGACTGCCTCCGTTCCGTAGGTTCGCTCGAGGTATTGCCGGATTTCTTCGACAAAGTAGGGCGCGAGATCGTTGCGCGGCGCCGAAAGATGCAGGCCCAGCGGAAGCTGGCTGTACACTTCGGCGTCTTGCCTGGAAATAATTCCTTCGGCCGCCATGCGCGCGAGCACCAGGTTGCGGCGAGCCCGGGCGCGCTGGGCGCGCAGGACCGGAGAATAGCTGGGGCCGCGAATGATGCCGGCGAGCAGGGCCGCTTCGGGCACGGTCACCTGGCTGACGGGCTTTCCAAAATAGTATTCCGAAGCGGCTTCGAACCCGTAGTTGCCGTGGCCCAGATAAATCTGGTTGCAGTACATCGTGAAGATCTGCGCCTTGGTGTAATGGCGCTCGATCTGCATGGCCAGCATCGTTTCCTCAATCTTCCGGCGGAAGCTGCGGTCGGCTCGATTCAGGAACAACCCGCCGGCAAGCTGCATGGTGAGCGTGCTGGCGCCTTCGGTGATTCGATGGTTCACCACGTTGCGCCAGGTGGCCTCGAGCACCCGTGGAAAATCGACACCCCAGTGTTCCTCGAAGTGCTGATCTTCCGTGATGAAAATGGCGTTGCGCAGAATTCGCGGGATTTGTTCGTAGGTCAGCAGGATGCGCCGCTGCAACGCGAAACTGCCGATGGGCTGGCCATCGTCGCCGTACAGTTCGGTGACGACGTTGGGACGATAATCTTCCAGCGCCTGAATTTCCGGCAGATCGCTGGCGTAGACGAACAGAAGCCCGGCGGCCCCGCCAACCGCGATCGCGCACAGCAGCAAAAATGTGAACGCCAGGTGGCCAAAAACTTTGCCGCCCGCGATGGGAATTCCCCTGGATTCGTCTTCAGCCATGGCGCGAACATTCTATCGCAGTTATGGAGACACGGCGGCGCCAACACGCAACTCCACCGCCGAAGTGTTACGTTCGAGTGCTGACAAATGCAAAGTACAAGTGTCCGGCTTGGCGACGAGCGCGTCCCAAAGGCGGTCACAGTTGCTTGCAAAATTCCTTTGAAATCCCGGGCAAGCTCAAGATATCGGAGGCTTTAAGAAAATAAGCGCTTGGCAGCAGAATTGCGGATCACACCTGCGTTTTTCGGGGAGGCGTGCGATGGGGATGGTCTGGCAGAATTTGCGGTACGGACTGCGCGTGCTCTTGAAGAGCCCGGGGTTTACTCTGGTCACAATTCTGACGCTGGCCTTGGGAATCGGCGCGAACACTGCGATTTTCTCGGTCGTTTACGCGGCTCTGCTTCGGCCCTTGCCGTTCCGGCAGCCCGAGAAGCTGGTCACCATCGGCGAAGCCCGCCAGCAGCCCAGCAAGTTTGGCCAGGAATCTTCTTACCCTGATTTTCTCGACTGGAGGAAGACTGCGAAGTCGTTTCAATCGCTGGCGGGATTCAGTGGTGATGGTTTCATGATGGCTGGAAACGGCAGCTCCAAGCTTGTTCTTGCCGCGCAAGTGACCCCCAATTTCTTCTCGACGCTCGGCGTGAAGCCGCTGCTGGGCCGTGATTTCGTGGGCGGCGAAGACAAGCCCGACGGGCCGCACGTAGCCCTGCTGAGTTACGGCATGTGGCGAACCGAGTTCGGCGCCGATCCGGGCATCATCGGCCGCGCGATCCGGCTCGACGATCAGTCTGTAATCATTGTTGGGATACTGCCCCGTGGTTTTGAATTCGCGCCGGCAAGGTCGGCGCCGCTGTGGGTTCCCATGCACCTGGGAGAGGATTTAGCCACGCGTCGAAATCTGCGCTGGATGCGCACCATTGGCCGTTTGGCTCCCGGCGTCAGCCTTGCCCAAGCCCAGGCGGAAATGAATGGCATCAATTCCCAACTCGCGCGGGAGCATCCGAAAGAAAACAGTTCCACTTTTGTCGTGATGGGGAGTTTGCGCGACAGCATCGTCGGCCAGATTCGTCCGTTGCTTCTGGTCCTGTTCGGCGCCGTCGGCTTTGTGCTGTTGATTGCCTGCGCCAACGTCGCAAATCTATTTATGACGCGCTCGATCGGCCGGCGGAAAGAGTTCGCGATCCGCGCCGCGCTGGGCGGCAGCCGCGGCAATCTGGTGGCGCAGATGCTCGCGGAAAGCCTGCTGCTTTCTTGTTGCGGAGCTGCTGTGGGCCTGGTGGGGGCCAAGTGGGGCGTGGATTTTCTGATCACAGCGCTTCCCGAGACGCAGCTCAATTCCATGCCGTACTTGCGCGACGCGGGAACAAACCTTCCCGTGCTGGCGTTCTTGTGCGGAATCACGTTGCTCACGGGAATCGTGTTCGGCCTGGCGCCTGGGCTGGCTGTTTCGCGATCGCAGGTGGGCAGCTTGTTAAAAGATGAATCGCTCGGTAGCACCAACGCCAGCCACGCGCGGCTTCGCAATGCCTTCGTGGTTGCGGAAATCGCGATTTCGCTTGCGCTGCTGGCCGGCGCCGGCTTGATGCTTCGCAGTCTCCGGGCCTTGCTGCACCAGAACCCGGGATTTGAAGCGCGAAATGTGCTGACGTTTGCCGTTAACCTCCCGGACGCTTCCTATCCCGGCGACAAGACATATCCATTCGATAATCCCAGCGCCCTTCGCTTCGAGCGTCAATTCACCGAAAAACTCCGCAGCCTGCCCGGCGTCGAAGGCGCAGCCTCGGTGGACAGTATTCCGCTGACCGGAAACGGCGGCACGATTCGCTTTGTGGTAGAGGGCAGGACCACGGCGGCGGGACAAGAAGATGAATGCGATATTCGCGGCTCGGGCGGCGGTTATTTTTCAACCATGAAGATTCCGCTGGCCGCCGGACGTTACTTTGATAATGCGGCCGACACTCCCCAGGCCCCCAGGGCCGTGATCGTGAATCAATCGTTCGTGAAGAGCTACTTCCCCGGTGAGAATCCAGTGGGGAAGCGGATACGTTTCACCTTCGATAGCAGACAGCCTTTCCGGCAGATTGTGGGAGTGGTTGGCGATGTCCTGGAAGATGATTTAGCCTCGCCTGCGCCGGCCGTGATTTACACCGCCAACAGCCAGAGTCCTTCCTCGTTCATAAACTTGGTTGTGCGCACCTCAGGAGAACCCGCGGCGTTTGTGGGCTCGTCGCAGGCCGCGCTCCGCGAAATGGACCAGCAACTTTCGTTGATCCGGCCGAGAACGATGGAGGAAATCGCCGATCAATCGCCATCGGTTTTTCTGCGCCGTTATCCCTCGTATTTGATTGGCAGCTTCGCCGGGCTGGCGCTGGTTCTCGCGATGGTCGGCTTGTATGGGCTGATTTCTTACACCGTGTTGCTGCGCACGCGGGAGATCGGCATCCGCATGGCGCTGGGAGCGCAGCGCCGCGACATCCTGCGATTGGTGCTTGGCCAGGGAATCGGCTCCGCCATCGCCGGAGTGGGAATTGGCATTGCAGCGGCGCTGGGATTGACGCGGCTGATGACCAGCCTGCTCTTCGGCGTTACGCCGAACGATGGATTCACCTTCGCGAGCGTTGCTGTGCTGTTAGTGCTGGTGGCGATGGCAGCGTGCGCGATTCCCGTCCGGCGGGCCACGCGTGTCGATCCGCTGGTGGCTCTGCGGCACGAGTGAGGAGCGGGAAGTTGACTGCCGTTGGCGCGCCGTGCGGCTCTCGATCTCCCAGAAAATCTGCCTTCATTGTTCGATATAGGCGTCCGCTTCGATTTCAACCAGCATTTCGGGCGAGACCAGGCCGGCGACTCCCACCATCGTCGATGCGGGACGAATCTTCCTGAAGAATTCGCCATGGGCCCGGCCGATTTTTTCCCAGTCGGCAATATTCGTGACGTACATGCGCGTGCGCACCACGTCTTCGAGCCGCGCTCCCGCTTTCTCCAGCGCCGCTTCGATGTTGCGAAGCGCCTGCACCGCCTGGGCATAGGGATCGCCCACGCCAACAATTTTCCCGTCCGCGCCGGTAGCGGTCGTCCCCGCCACATGAACATAAGGGCCCACCTTCACCGCGCGCGAATAACCCACAACCGGCTCCCACGGCGCCCCGCTGGAAATATTCTGCCTGCCCATGCGTCGTTTCCTCCTGCCGTCATCGGATGCGCGAGCAGTATGCCATGGTGCCGGTTTTTGCGGTGGGGTGCGCGGGAACATGCCGCGGCCCGCGCGGTGTGGGACAGATCGGAAATCGATCGGGCATCCCTGATCCTACCCGACCTGTGAGATCGGAGCATTGCAGTGGCGGAACACCCCGTCTGGACATCGGCGGATAATGCTCCTAAGCTGGCTTGAGAACCATTTCGATTCTTCGTGCCGAAGGCGGGAATATTCCGATGAAGTGCAACAACATCCTCGAAGCGGTCGGCAACACGCCGATTATCCGCCTGAACCGGATGGCCAAAGAGATCGCCGCCGAAGTATATGTCAAGGCTGATTACCTGAATCCTGGCGGCTCGGTGAAGGACCGCATCGGCCTGACCATGATCGATGACGCCGAACGCAAAGGCCTGCTGAAGCCCGGCGGGACGATCATCGAGGGAACTTCGGGAAACACCGGCATGGGCCTCGCGCAGGTGGCGGCCGTTCGCGGCTACAAAGTGGTGTTCACCATCACCGACAAACAATCGAAAGAGAAATTGGATTTACTGAAGGCGCTCGGCGCCGAGGTGATTGTGTGCCCCACCGCCGTCGAGCCGGACGATCCGCGCAGCTACTATTCCGTGGCCAAAAAATTGGCCAAGGAAATTCCGAATTCCTATTATCCCAATCAGTATGAAAACCCCATGAATCCCGAAGCGCACTACCGCTCCACCGGCCCCGAGATCTGGAAAGACACCGAAGGCAAAATCACCCATTTCGTCTGCGGCATGGGCACCGGCGGAACCATCAGCGGCGTCGGGCGCTACCTGAAGGAAGAAAATCCCAACGTGAAAATAATCGGGGTGGACCCGTTTGGCTCGCTCTATTACGAGTTCTTTAAGACGCATAAAATCGGCAAGGCGCTGACCTACGTGGTGGAAGGCATCGGCGAAGATATTTTCCCGAAGACCATGGATTTTTCCGTGCTCGACGACGTAGTGCAGGTGAATGACGAGGAATGCTTCGTCGCCGCGCGGCGGCTGGCGAAGCAGGAAGCGATTTTCACCGGCGGCTCGGGCGGCGGCTGCATCGCCGGCGCTTTGCGGGTCGCCAAAGACCTGAAGGCCGGCGACCTGGTGGTCGCTTTCCTGCCCGACACCGGAATGCGTTACCTGAGCAAGGTGTACAACGACGAATGGATGCGCGATCACGGCTACGTGGAAGTGCAAATGGCTCTGACGGCTGGCGACGTAATCCGCGCCAAGCGGAAAAATGGCAAGGCCCGCGAATTGGTGATTGCCCGGCCCTATCAGACCGTCTTTCACGCTCTGAACACCATGCAGCAGCAGGACATATCGCAGATCCCCGTGTTCGAAGACGACCAGAAAGTCGCCGGCACAATTTACGAGGATCAGATCCTGAATCTCGCGCTGCAGGGTAAAGACCTGCGCAAACTGGTGATCCGCGAAGTGATGGGCAAGCCCATGCCGGCGATTCCGAATGACGCGCCGGTCGAGCGCGTCACTCATCTGCTGAGCCATGAAGGCCCGGCCGTGTTTGTGGAGATGAGCCCGGGGAAATACGAAATCCTCACGAAATTCGATTTGATGGATACCATCGCCGGCCTGGTCGAGCTGCGGCACTAAGGTTTCCTCCAGCGTGCCGGCTCCTTGCTCGAATTGGGCAAGGGCGGCCACCCTGGAAGACAAATTAGTTTCAGGAACGAATCCCCTTTCTTAATCGTGGAATTTGCGCCACGCCGGAATCGGCGCATCTCGCCTGTCCCACGAATCATTCGATTCCAAACAAAGTTGAATTTCGTTCAAATGATATACTCGGGGTTTATTTGCAGGCGCTGATTGCTGAATGGGGAGCCTGGCTCGAAATGAAAATTGAAGATTTCAACGAACGCTTGCGCGACGCCATCCTGGTGGCCGATGGCGCGATGGGCTCGATGCTTTACGAAGTGCTCGGGCCGCAGCGCTGCCTCGACGAATTGAACGTCACGCAGGCGGAAGCCGTCTTCCGCGTCCACCAAATCTATATCGAGGCCGGCGCGCAAATCATCGAGACCAATACCTTCGGCGCAAACCGCTTCAAGCTCGGCCAACTGGGGCTCGGGGACCGTGTTGCTTCGTTCAATCAACGCGGCGTGAAAATCGCGCGAGAGGCGCGCGAGGCCGCAAAACACGAAGTGCTGATTGCCGGCTCGATTGGCCCGCTGGGCGCGCAACAGCAGGTGAAAGTGCTTCCCATCGAAACGATCCGCGAAATGTTCTGCGAGCAAGCCACGGCGCTCGAAGAACGGGGCGTCGATTTGTTCCTGCTGGAAACTTTTTCGTCGCTCGAGGAATTGCTCACGGCCATCGACGCCGTCCGCTCGTTCTCCCGGCTTCCCATCATCGCGGAAATGACCTATTCGGAGGAGTGCACCACCTTCGACGGCACGCGCCCGCAGGACGTTTGGGCGAAGCTGAAAAATAAAGACGTGCAGGTGGTGGGCGCGAACTGCACCGTCGGCCCGCAGTCTCTGCTGCCCATCCTCCAGCAGCTTGCCGCCGCCACAAACTTGCCGCTGAGCGCGATGCCCAACGCCGGTTTCCCCAAACGCATCGGCGATCGCACGGTCTATCCGAAATCTTCGCCGGAATATTTCGCCGAATATGGGCGCGAAGCGGTGGCGCTGGGCGTGCGCGTGCTGGGCGGGTGTTGCGGCACCACGCCGGATCATATTCGCGCGATGGTCACCGCGGTGAAGGATTTGCATCCCTCCAAAGCGCGCCCCACGGGGGAAGCCGCCGCCGAAGCTCCGGTGCTGCGGGCGGTGGCGCGAGAGCCGGAAAGCGCGTTGTGGCGCAAGATTCGGGATGGAAAATTTGTGGTATCGGTTGAGATTGACCCGCCCAAGGGCACCTCGATTGACCGGATTCTCGAGCAGGTGGGTAAGGTGATGGCCAGCGGCCATGTGGATTCGATCGACGTGAATAGCGGCTCGCTCGCGCGCGTGGGCATGGACGCCTTAATGTTGTCAGGCACTCTGGAAGCGCATGGCTACGAGACGATTCCCCATTTGACCACGCGCGACGCCAATATTATCGGCCTGCAGGCATTGTTGCTTGGCGCCTGGTCCATCGGCGGCGTGCGCAACGTCCTGGCGATCACCGGCGACCCGCCTTCGCTGGGCGACCATCCGGAAACCAGCGGCGTCTACGAAGTGGATTCGATTGGACTGGTGAAGGTGCTCGCCCGCCTGAATCAAGGCACCGACTGGGCCGGCAAGAATCTGGGCGGCGCGACGAATTTTACGATCGGCGTCGCGCTCAATCCGGTGGCGGATGATCTGGACGAAGAAATCCGCCGCTTCGAAGCCAAAGTGGAAGCGGGCGCGCACTTTGCCATGACCCAGCCGATTTTCGATGGCGAGCAGTGGTCTTCGTTTCTGAAAAAGATCGGCGGAAAATGTCCGGTGCCGGTGATTGTGGGACTCTGGACGCTGACCAGTTACAAAATGGCGCTGCGGCTGAACAACGAAGTCCCCGGAATCATCATTCCCGAAGCGACGCTCAAGGAACTGGAAGCGGCGGGCACGGCCGCCCGCGACCGCGGCTTCGCGCTGGTTCGCCGGATGCTCGATTGGGCCCGCAGCGCCAGCAGCGACGGCATTGCCGGCGCGTACTTGATTCCACCCTTTAAGCGCTACGAAGAAGTCCTCGAATTATTTTGATCAATCAGCAGCCAATTTGGAGCTAGACAGCTCACCGCGGTAAGCACATCTTCTCTCCTCGCGATCCCAGCGGAAAAAATGAACATGGCCCCGCTTGAAATTCGTCCTGTAACTCTGGAAGGCAAGCATGTGCGTCTCGAACCGCTTGCGCTGAGCCATCTGGACGCGCTCTGCGCCTTCGGCCTGGATGAGGATTTGTGGCGGTGGAGTCCGGCCCCCGTGCGCACGCGCGAGGAATTGCGCGCTTACCTCGAAACGGCGCTACGAGAACAAGCCGCCGGAGTCTCTCTTCCCTTCGCCACAATCAAGCGGGCATCGAACCGCGCCGCGGGCTGCACCCGATTTGGCAGCATTGATGCCGTGAATCATCGCGTGGAGATCGGCTGGACCTGGGTCGGGCGCGAATGGCAGCGATCCGCGGTCAATACCGAAGCGAAATACCTGATGCTGCGGCACGCCTTCCAAACTCTCGGATGCATGCGCGTGGAATTCAAGACCGACTCGCTCAATGAGCGCTCGCGAAACGCGATCCTGCGGCTGGGGGCCAGGCAAGAAGGAATTTTCCGCAATCACATGATCACGGCCAGCGGGCGAATCCGCCACAGCGTTTATTACAGCATCACCGAGGAAGAGTGGCCCGCGGTAAAACGCGGCCTGGAAGAAAAACTCGCCCGGCATCAGGCCTGAATTCACTCTGAGAAAGAATTCCCCGGGCCCGGTCAGGGCGAGCCCGGGGAAATTCCCCTAATCCGCGCCGAAGCAGCGCAAGATTACTTTGTTGAGCTGCTTTCGACGGGCAATTCCTTGCGGGCGCTCCAGTCTTCCCATGAGCCGTCGTAAAGGCTGGCGTTGTATCCCAGCATGCGGGCGGCAAAATAAAGCAGGCTGGCCTGCTGCCCGATGTGGCAATAGGTGATGACGTGATCGCCGGGCTTTACCCCCGCGGCGCGGAACGCCTGCTCCAACGCGGCGCGATCCTTGAAGTGCATCGAATCATCCACCAGGCTCGTGTAGTGAATATTTGAAGCTCCGGGGATGTGCCCCGCCCGCGGTTGGCCGCCGGAATCGCTTCCCGAATAAAATTCCTGTGTGCGGGCATCGATAATGTCGATGCCCGGCTTATGGAGATGAGAGTTCACCCACGCCGCGTCCACGATCAGATTGGGATTCGGATGGGGAGTGAAGGAGCCTTTCGCGGGTTTGCGAACTTCCTTGGTCAGGGATTGATTCGCGGCGCGCCAGGCTTCGACTCCGCCATCAAGAATGGAAGTCTGATTTCCGAGACCTAGATAATCGAGCGTGAGATAGGTTCGTCCCATCGGCGTGATGCGCTGGCCCGAAGAATACAAAACGATATGCGAATCGCCGGATACGCCGAGCGCCTCGAACACGGAAACAAGTTGCTCCACCGGTGGAATCTCGAGCGTCAGGCCCATTCCATGAGGCGTCGAAATATCCATGAGAAGCAGTGATTGCGCCCCGAGGATGTGCCCGTTCCGGTATTCTCGTTCATCGCCGATATAAAGCAGCACCAGCGCCTTGTCGTTAATATGCTCAGCGAGCCATGTCGTCGAAACAAGAAACGGCTGGCGCGATTCTTTTTCGGCAGCGGCGCGGCCCGGCATGGAAAGTGCCAGCGCCGCGAAAACCAGTACAAGCCCCGTCCACACGGAAATTAATTTCTTCATCTCAACTCCCCTCGAATTTCGGTAGTGCTTCGGTTTGACGTCGTTCCGAGCAGCAATTTTCGCTCCCAAAGAACCTGCGCAAGACTACGCTCCGTCCCGGCCGCCTCGGCCACCTCGGCGCCTCTGCGGTAAAGCCTTTTACGCGCTACTCAGCCCGCAGCGCCGTCATCGGATCGATGCGCGTGGCGCGGTGAGCCGGCCAGAAGCAGGCCAGCGCCGCAACCGCAATCGAAACCGCGGCCACGGCCGTGAACGTGAGCGGATCGGTCGGCTGAATTCCAAAAAGTAAAGTGGACATCAGCCGCGATAGCGCGAGCGATCCGGCAATCCCCACCGCCAGCCCCACCAGCACCAGGAAAAGTCCCTGGCTCATCACCATCCGCGAGATCTTTCCGGGCGTGGCCCCCAGTGCCATGCGAATTCCGATCTCGTTGGTGCGCTGGCTCACCGAAAGCGAAAGCACGCCGATAATTCCCGCCAGCGTAATCAGAAGGGCCAGGCCGGCGAACAGGCCGAGCAGAATCGTGGTCAGGCGCGGTGACGCCAGCGAATCGCTGCGAAGCTGTTCGAGCGTCGCAATTCTGGCCACGGGTTGCTGTGGATCGATACTGTAGACGGATTTAGCCACGTCGCGCGCGATGCTCATCGGGCTCATCGCCGTCCGCACCAGCAGATTGGCCCCGCCCAGCGGGTTCTGGTAAAGGGAAACGTACACCTCATCCAGGGGATCGCGATCGAGGCCGTACTGGCGAACGTCGCCGGTCACGCCGACGATCGTCAGCCAGGTTTTTCCCTTATCGCTCGATATTTTCTCCCCCACCGGGTTGGCCGCGTTCCAGAAGTGGCGGGCCATGTGTTGATTCACGATGGCCACCGGAGGCGCTTCGCCGCGATCGGCATTCGTGAAGGCCCGGCCCGCCAGCAGCGGAATACCCGCCGTGCTGAAATAGTCGGCGCTCACCACCCGGAAATCCACCATGGGCTCGGGCGCGCCCTCGGTGAGAGGCCGGCCGGAAATGGAGATCGGACCGTTCGAGAAATCCGAGTCACCATTGAGCGGGACCGTCATGCTCACCGCCGTCGTGCGCACGCCGGGGAGCGCGCTGACGCGGTTGAGAAGTTGGTCGTAAAAGCTGCTGCGAAGCTGCGGAGTGGTATATTTCGACCAGTTCAAGCTGATCCGCATCGAGAGAACATTTTCCGGATTGTATCCCGGCGGCACTTCCAGAAGTTTCGCCAGGCTTCGCAGCATCAGTCCTGCTCCCACCAGCAGAATCACCGACACGGCTACCTGCGCCACCACCAGCAAATTCCGCACTCGATGCTTGCCGCTCCCAAATCCCGCCTGGCCCCTGCCCTCCTTCAAAGCCCCTGCCGGATCTTTCATCGAGGTAAATGCCGGGATCGTGCCGAAGATCACTCCCGTCAAAAGAGAAATCAGCAGCGCGAAGAGCAGCACCCAGCCGTCGATTGCGATCTCTCCCGTCCGCGGGGTGAATTTTGCGGCGAAGGTCACCAGCAGGCCGAGTCCCAAATAAGCCAAACAGAGCCCCAGAACGCCGCCGGCAAATGCGAGTAGCGTGCTCTCCGTAAGCAATTGCCGGAATAGCCGCGCGCGATTCGCGCCAAGCGCCGTGCGCACCGCCAGCTCCTGCGAGCGGCGAATCTGCCGCGAGAGCGTCAAGTTCGCCACGTTGGCGCAGGCAAGTAACAAAACTAAGCCGGCCGTTCCCAGCAGAATCAGGAAGGTGGGGCGGGCATGGCTGGTGAGCTCTTCCTTGAGCGGGGCGATCTCCACCGCGTGTCCATACTTCTTGGGATAGGATTCCGGGTAGTCCTGATCCTGCCGGCTGGCGATGGATGCCAGGTCCAATTGCGCCTGAGCCAGCGGCACGCCGGGCTTCACACGCGCGAATACATCCATCATCCGGTGATCGCGCCCCTCCATCATTTGCGGGGAAGCACGGAAGGGACAGGCGGAGGTCGGCATGTAGACGTCGTTCTCGTCGGGAAACTGCGGAATCGCGGGCAGCACGCCGACGATGGTGTGTACCCGGTCGTTCATGCTGAATGTCCGGCCGATGACTTTTGGATCGCCGCCCAACTTTTCCTTCCAGTAGCCGTTGCTGACGATCAGCACCGCGTCCGCGCCGTGCGCTTCGTCGCTTTCCCGGAAGCTGCGGCCGAGCATGGGTTGCACGCCCAGCAGATCGAAGAAATTCGCGGAGACCACGCCGGTGGTCACTCGTTCGGGGTCGCCGTTGCCCAGCAACGTGAACGTCATCGAATGATATTCCACCACGCCGGCCAGCGTGTGGTTCTGCTGGCGATAATCGGCGATCTCTTTCACCGAAAACGAGATGGGATTGTTATTCACCAGCGGAGCCTTCTGGATCACGTGGATGAGCTGTTCCCCATGCGTATACGGAAGCGGACGGAGCAGCACTCCATTCACCACGCTGAAAATCGCGGTGTTGGCGCCGATTCCGAACGCCAGCGTAAGCACCGCGACGGCGGTATAGCCAAAACTCTTGCGCATCATGCGCAGCGCGTAGCCCGCATCTTGTTTGAAGATTTCCCAGTGCTGGCGCGGCGCCGTCTGGAAAATACCCGTAATCGTCTCCCACCACAGCCGCAAGAATCCCACCTTGCCGCCGCGCTCCTCTGCTTCGCGCCTCTGCTCGTGAAACACGTCTTCCATCTCGCGGCCGAAGTCGGAGCGGAAATCGAACGGCAGAATTCGCAGAACGGAACGGAAAATGCGATCACCCAGGGACGGTTTCTTTTCGGCCATGTTCCACTCCTCTAAACGATTCGCGTTCGTACAAATAAATTTTTGGAATGCGCCAGGGCGATCGCGCTTTCCATGCGCCCGGCTTCAGCCGCGGCCACTTCGCGCCCGAAACGCGTCAATTGGTAATAGCGCCTGCGCTCGTCGTCGAGCTCGGGCGCCGGACGGCGTTCCGTCTCGCTGATCATCCCCTCATTCAAGAGCCGGGCCACAATTCCGTAGAGCGTGCCGGCGCTCAGTCTCACCTTGCCATCCGTCCGCCGGTCAACTTCCTTCATAATTGCGTAGCCGTGTTTATCCCCATCCGCCAGCGCCAGCAGAACATGAAAAACCGCCGGTGTTAGCGGCAGGTGGTCCGCTGGATCGGGTTTCTTCTTGTCATTGACCATTGAGTGGATTCCTTCCCCGCAAAAAAGCTTCTATGCCCAGCTCCGAGTGACTATATCGTGCAACGGTATAGTAGCACGTGATCTGCCATAGTTGCTCTCCAGCTAACGAACTCAGAATCTATAAGTTAGGGAACTAGGCTCGTGGCAAGGGGCGAGGTCCCTGGCCGGATTCGGACAGCCGCACAGCGAAATCGGACAGCTTCCGAGTGATTCCGCCGGCAATAAAGCATCGGCAAGATGCCCACCCAGCGTGCCCGCCGCTAGAAAATCCAGAAGCGCTTTCGGCGCTTGGACTTGTTGTCTGATTTTGAGGAGAGCGTGGCGCCGGCGTTGATTTCGGGGATATAGGGCAACTGGCGGCCTTCAAATGCCGCCAGCGGATTTTCCGTGAACAACATTTGCGCCACTCGGTCACCCTTATACCCGGCTACTTTATCGAACGCATCGCGCAGCTTCAGCGGGCGCGAACTGGTGTTGTGCGCGTCGCTGGCAATGAAGTGAATGCAATCTTCCGCCAGCCATTTCTCGGCCGATTGCTTGGAACTGGGCCCGAATCGCCCGAGCAATGAGCCCGCCGTCACCTGCACGTAACAGCCCTGATTCACCCACTTATGCAGACGATCGGGATTGGCGCGAACCAGGGGATTGCGTTCCGGGTGCGTGATGATTGGCCGCAGACCCGCAAGGTGCAACTGGTGAAGCGTCTGCTCCATCGAAGGCGGAATTGCATAGTCGGCTAGCTCGACCAGAAGATAGTCCTTCTGATTGATCGTATATTTCGCCGGCTTATCGCGGATATCCTGCAAATTCTCATAGCTCAAGTGGAAATCGCAGCCGGTCGCAAATTGGATTCTGCCGGCGAACTTCGCCTGCAGCTCCTCGCAGCGCGCGCGGATCAATTGGGGATCAAAAGGATAGCGATCGTTCGAGTGCGGCGTGCCCACGATGTGGGTGATCCCGTCGGCGGCGGCCATCTCCGCCATTTTGACGGCCGTTTCCATGGAATCGGCCCCGTCATCCAGCCCGGGAAGTATGTGACAGTGAATATCAACCATGTGCAGCGAGAATAACGCAGTCACCCAAAGCATACAACGGAGAGCCGGCCGCCATCCTGAATCAATCAACCGGCCACAAGAGGGCCTCGCCACATTCCTGCAGTGTGCCGCTTCGCGAATCTTGGAAGAATTTCCGGGCTAAGAGAGCCAGAAGTAATAAATCTGCCAGAGGCCAATGAAGGCAAGAAAAATTGCAAAAGCTTGCCGCATTCGAAACGGCGAAAGCTTCAGGGCCAGCTTGCTGCCCAGCACGCCGCCCAGGAAAATCCCCGGCATAACCAGCAGGCCGATTCTCACGTGCGCCTGATGTGCTTGATAATATTCGAGAAACGCCAGCAGGCCAGTCGGTGGCACCAAGGCGATCAAGCTGGTCCCCTGCGCTTTGTGCTGCTCGAAGTGGAACAGCAGAACCAGCAGGGGAATCAAAATCACTCCGCCACCCACGCCAAAAAGTCCGCTGCATACGCCGACGACGCACGCCACCGCGAAAATGGCCCACAACCGCGCTCGTCCCTCAAACATCCGCGCTCCCTACCGCCGGCTTCTTGGCCTGGCGCCACAACATCACCGCGGCGAAAATCATGAACAGGCCAAACATGCCGCCCAGCCTCTGCGAGGGAATATGAATCGCCAGCACGCTGCCGAAATACCCTCCGGACAGAAACCCCGCCGCGCACAGCAATCCTGCGGATAGATCCACCTGGCGGTGTCTCCAATAATGATAGAGCCCCCCAAGACCAAGCGGAGGAAGCATGATCAGCAGCGAGGTTCCTTGCGCCATGTGCTGGTCCATACCCAGCAAATAGACAAAGGCGGGCACCATCAAAATTCCACCGCCGATGCCCATTAGCCCCACCAGCACTCCCACGCAGAGCCCGAGCAGCGCCACCAGGACGATGTGAAACACTCAACCTCCCTTTGTAAATTCCTCCCGCGTGCGTCATATTCCCGCAAATCGATGGGCGGAGCAACCCGATTTACGAACGCTGGATCGCCGGCCCCGATTTTCCCGCTCGAATCCGCCATTCCCGAATTGCAGTTCTCGCACTTTGCGCCTTTCCTCTCTTTGTTGCAAAACGGGATTCTTGTTATAGTCGGCCAGTTCGAACGCTGACTGGCTTTTTCAACGCTGAGAGGAGTGAAACAGGATGGCTGCGGATCGTAAACCGGAATTCTTCGCAAGCAAAGAGGCGAAGGTGGGAATCATTGGCCTCGGTTATGTGGGGTTGCCGCTGGCGCTGCGCTTTTGCGATACGGGGCATCAGGTCATTGGATTCGACCTCGATCCGATGAAAGTGGAAAAGCTGAACGCCGGCAAGTCTTACATCGAACACATCAAGGCCGACAAAATTGCCGAGCATGTCAAAAGCAAAAAGCTATCGGCCACCTCGGATTTCAAGCGCCTGCGCGACGTGGACGCCGTTTTGATTTGCGTGCCCACTCCGATTGATGAACGGCGCGAGCCCGATCTCAGCTACGTGGAAAACACGGCGATCTCGATCGGCCCGCACCTGCAGCGCAACCAATTGATCGTGCTCGAAAGCACCACCTATCCCGGAACCACGGAAGAATTGGTTCTGCCGATCCTCGAGAAGGCCAGCGGGCTGAAGTGCCCCATCGCCCAGGGCGAGAAGGCCGAAAACATCAAGACCGATTTCTACCTCGCGTTTTCTCCCGAGCGCGAAGATCCGGGCAACAAGCAATACGGATTGGCCCAGATTCCCAAGGTGGTGGGCGGCGCGAATCCGCCCAGCGGCCGGGCCGCCATGGGCTTGTACCAGCAGATTGTGGGAAAAGTGGTTCCGGTCAGCTCCACGCGCGCGGCCGAAATGGTCAAGCTGCTCGAAAATATCTTCCGCTGCGTCAACATCGCATTGGTGAACGAGCTGAAACTTTTGAGTTTCCGCATGGGACTCGACATCTGGGAAGTGATCGACAGCGCGGCGACCAAGCCGTTCGGCTTCATGCCCTTTTATCCCGGCCCGGGACTCGGTGGCCACTGTATTCCCGTGGACCCCTACTATCTTTCCTGGAAGGCGCGCGAGTTTGATTTCGCCACTCGCTTCATCGAGCTGGCCGGTGAAATCAATACCTCCATGCCTTATGAGGTGATCCGCTCCCTCGCCAAAGCGCTCAACGACCGCGAAAAGAGCATCAAGGGCTCGAAAGTTCTATTGCTCGGCGTGGCCTATAAAAAAGACGTGGACGACCTGCGCGAATCCCCGTCCCTAAAGCTCATGCAGCTCCTGACCGAAAGCGGCGCCAAGCTCGATTACAACGACCCGTATTTTCCGAAGCTGCACAAGATGCGGCACTACAATTTTTCCGAGATGAGCTCGGTGGCGCTGACGCCCAAATCGATCGCCTCCTATGATTGCGTGCTGATTTCCACCGACCACACTTCGTACGATTACGAGTCCATCGTCGAGAATGCGAAGCTGGTGGTCGATTCGCGCAATGCCACGCGCCGCATCACCAGGCATCGCGATAAAATCGTCCTCTGTTAGTAGCACAGCCACTCTTGGCTGTGAGCCTTGTACGTTTTCTGTTTTTCAAGAGGCGGGACTTTGCGCAGTGTTCACCCAATATCCCGCCTTTTTCTCTCCTCCTTTGTGCATTCTCTTCGGACAAAGTTTGCAGCCCGATAAATCTTCTCCCGCTCAAAATCCCGCGTCCGGCCATGCTACCGCGCCTGTCAATAGATCGGTCAGCCATGTCCCCGGTCTGCACCTTGCAGTGGCACAGCCACTCTTGGCTGTGCACCCACCGAATGCCCGGCCTTACGCGCACAGGCAGGAGTACCTGCGCCACGAAAACCGGCCGGCATAAGCAAACTGGCCCACTACCGTCAGCTCCCTCTAACTGTTTACTGAATCACATGGATTCTCACGCCCCGATTGCTTAGCGAGCCTCGCGCGGTTATCTTAACTCTGGCCATGTCTCATCAGCCTCCCTCCACCAATTGGATCGCCGATAAAGGACGCCGCCGCAGCTTGCGCGTGCTGCTGACGGTCCCGGTCTCCGTTCGCGGCCTCGACGCCAATAAGAGAAGCATTCACGAAGAAACTAAGACGCTGGTGGTGAACGCGCATGGCGCCCTGGTCATGCTCTCCTGCGAGGTAAAGGCGGGACAAGTCCTCAACGTGACCAACAACGCCACCCAGGAAAATCTCGATTGCAAAGTGGTCTATCAAGGTCAGGCGCAAGCCGGCAGGATTCAAGTCGGCATCGAATTCCTGAAGCCCGCCCCCGGCTTCTGGCAAATCAATTTCCCCCCCGAAGATTGGAAATCCACCCCCGATTAGCCAACATTGAAAGAGGAGAGTTTCTCAGCCGGTCGAATTCTATTGCTGCGCGCTGGTCATTTCGATTCGCAGCGAACCGAACGGCAGCTCGGCCTGCATCGCTACGGGAGTGCGGTAGGGGTCTTGCGCCAGCCAGATCGAAAAATTCGTTTGCGGCACTTCGCGGCCATTCTGGGTCAAGCGCACGTCAATTTTTGAAGCGGAATAGGTGCCCGCCGGCACCGCAACCGGCCCCAGCGGGCCCGCCACGCGCGCGGTCAGCTCATAAAGGATACGGCCATCGTAAACCGGCGTGCGAAATTCCGGCGTCGAGCTCCAATCCACTTCACGCAGGGAATAAATCGCGTTCAATGGATCGCGCGTTCCCGGCGGCACAATCGTAATCGTGCCCGCTCCGCGTGGCGGCATCCCTTGCGGCAAAAGGTGCACCACCGATTTCTGTTTTCTCCCCAGTTCGTTCAAATACATTTCATACTGGCGGCTCTCGATCGTGCCCGTATCCGTATAGGAATCGAACTGGTCATCGATCGCAAACATTAATCGCAGCGGCGTGAGCGTATGGGCGCTGGCTCGCAGGTGATAGGTATCCCAGCCGTTGAGCCAGCGGCGCTCGGCCACCGTCAACTCCACCGTCGCGGCGGTCGCAAAGGTAGTCCAACTGACGCGATAGACGAGCTTCTCGCCGATCCGCAGCGGCGGCGGATTTTTTCGGGCGGCTTCAGCAGAAGCAGACGCCGATTTCGAGGCAGGTCGCTTTCTTTGTTTCGTCTGCCCATTCGCAATGTGTGCCGCTCCCATAGAACCAACTGAAAGCGCAACAGTTAGCGCCGGGATCAGCACCGGCCGCAACCAGCCAGGGAACAGGGGGGATGTCATACTACCTCGATCGTATGCATGTAGTTTCTACCCGTTGCTCCGGTGGTAATTCCCAATCTTTCCATCCTTGCGCCGCAATTTCCGGCCACGCTATAGTCAAGCGTACTTGAATTATTGTACTCAGGCCAAACAATCCCGCAGCGCACCCCGGTGTTCGTTAATCCCGCTGCGACGCCATTTTCAAAGATTAAAGAAAGTTTGACGAGGGAGGATTCCTAACATGCGTTTTGTCGTGACGGGCGGCGCGGGGTTTATTGGCTCCAACTTGGTGGATGAGCTTGTGCGGCGCGGACATTCCGTTGTCGTCCTCGACGATTTGTCGGCGGGCAAGGAAGAAAACCTCTCCTTTTCGCGCGCCAAGATCACTTTCGTGCGCGGCAGCATCAGCGATCTCGAGACTTGCCAGAAAGCTTTCCAGGAAGCGGATTACGTGATTCATCTGGCCGCGCGCACCTCCGTGCCGCGTTCCGTGAAAGATCCCATCGAATCGAACCGCGTCAATGTGGACGGCACGCTCAACGTGCTGGTGGCCGCGCGCGATTGCAAAGTCCGCCGCATCGTTTTTGCCGCCTCTTCCTCTGCCTACGGCGAGACGCCCACGCTGCCCAAGCGGGAAGACATGCAGCCTTCTCCCATTTCTCCCTATGGCGTCACCAAACTGGTCGGCGAAATGTATTTGCAAGTGTTCGGACGATCCTACGGGCTGGAAAACGTTTCGCTGCGTTTCTTCAACGTGTTCGGCCCGCGGCAGGATCCCACCTCTCAATATTCCGGCGTGCTTTCTCGCTTCATGCTGGCCATGCTCGACGGCGCATCGCCGGTGGTTTACGGCGACGGCGAACAATCGCGCGACTTTACCTATATTACCAATGTGGTGGACGCCGTGTTGCGCGCGTGCGAGGCGCCCGGCGCATCCGGCATGGTGTTCAACGTGGGAACCGCGTCGCGAATTACCTTGAATCAAACGCTCAAGTTGCTCGAAAAAATCTCCGGAAAGCCGATCCACGCGCGATACGATCCCCCGCGCTCGGGCGATATTCTGCACTCCCAAGCCGACATCAGCTCCGGCGAGCGCGTGCTGGGCTATAAGCCGAGCGTCCAATTCGAAGAGGGCCTGCGCCACACCTGGGAGTGGTACCAGAAAGCCTTCTCGAAAACCACAGTCTAGCGATCCGCGATTGCGAGATCTCTTTTTTCGGTCTCGCAGTCGCGAGTTGATTTCTCTATTTTCTCTCGGCGCTCTCGGCGTCTCGGCGGTAGGAACGCATTAACCCTCGCATCATCTGCCCGCATCCCGCCACCCGTCCAAATGCGCCGGCAATTCGCTCAAACTATCCACCATCACGTCCGGCGGAAATTCAATCAGGCGCTCGCTGCCCAGCCCGTAACTCACTCCGCAAGCCCAGATCCCGGCGCTGCGCGCCGTTTTCACATCCACTTCGGAATCACCCACCATCATCGCTTCCGCCGGCCGCGCCTGCAGATCGCGCAGCAGCACTTCCACACCCATGGGGTCGGGCTTTTTCCGCTCGAAACTGTTTCCTCCATAAATAAAACGAAAATAGCGGGCCAGGTCGAGCCCCTCGATGATGGCTTCGCTGAACCGCACCGGCTTGTTGGTCAGCACGGCCATTTCGCGCCCGGCAAGCTGGTCGAGTCCTTCGCGCACCCCTGGATAAAGCACCGTGTTGTCCAGCATGTGCGCCCGGTAATACTGCAGGAAAAATTTCAGCGCCTCCTGCACGGCTTCCTCGCTCGCGCCTTCGCCGAGCGCCAGTCGAATCAGCGTGGGCGCGCCGTTGCCCACGTAGCTGAAGACTTGCTCGTGCGCCAGCGCAGGCAGGCCGCGGCTCTCGAGCGTGGCGTTCACCGCCAGCGCCAGGTCCAGCTTCGAGTCGATCAGCGTCCCATCCAAATCGAAAATCAGGACGCGCACGCCCGCGAATTTTTTCAAGCCGTTCTTCATTCACTTCTCACACACAATCCGAAGCAATCATTTTAGTGCGCTGCTCAAAAAATCGCGCGCTTTTTTCGCCGGGCCATGCACGGGACCGCAGCGCAGTCCTTTCAGCCGTGAATTGTGTTTGCAGAAACAAGCAACCGCGCTTCCTCTGCGATTGGCTCCGTCGCGGCAAGGCTGCTAGAATGATTTGCTTTTGCGCACCACCGAGTTCCACTCCGAGGGCATGATGGCCGAAATTTTCCCATTCGCGGCGTATCGCTACAACACACAAAAAGTTGCGCTCGAAAATGTCCTGACGCAGCCCTACGACAAGATCACTCCCGAAATGCAGCAACGCTACTACGCCGCAAGCCCCAGCAATCTGATCGCGGTCGAAAAAGGAAAATCATTTCCGGAAGACGGACCGGAAAATAACGTCTACACCCGCGCCGCGAAGCAGCTCGAAGAATGGATTTCGCAAGGCATCCTGCTCCGCGATGCTTCCCCGTCCATCTACGTTTATTCGCAGGAATACGTGGTTCCCGAAGTGCGCGTGCGCCGCATCCGGCAAGGCTTCATCGCGCTCGGCCGACTGGTGGATTATCCGGAAGGCGTTGTTTACAGGCACGAGCACACGCTGGCCGCTCCCAAAGCCGATCGCATGGAACTCCTGCGCAAGACGCGCGCGCAAACCGGCCAGCTTTTCATGTTGTATGAAGATCCTTCCATGCGCGTGGACGAACTGGTCGCTCACATCGCGCGCGGCCCCGCGGCCATCGAATTGCGCGACGAATACGAAGTGGTCCACCGCCTGTGGCCCGTTTCCGATCCTGCCGCCACCGCTAAAATTGTGGCGGCAATGGCGGACAAGAAATTAATCATTGCCGACGGCCACCACCGCTACGAAACGGCCCTCGCCTATCGCGATGAATGCCGCGCCAAAATCGGCCAGCCTGATCCCAGCGCGCCGCACGAAAAAGCCATGATGACTTTTTTCAACACGCGCTCCCGCGGCCTAACCATCCTTCCCACCCACCGCCTGATTTCCAATATCAAGGATTTCCAATTCGAAAAATTTCGCAACACCGTGAGCGCGCATTTCGATTGGTACGCTTATCCCTTCACCGATCCGGTGGAACGCGCATCCGCCTATGAGGAATTTCGAAAAGATCTGGAAGGACGGCACAGCCAGCACAGCATCGGAATCTACGCCGGCGGCGACGCGTTCTATCTGTTTCTTCTGCGCCGCCCGGCGGAACTGGATAGTTTGTTGCCCGATCTTTCCGCCGCGCAACGCCAACTGGATGTGATTCTGCTGCACCGGCTGATGCTGGAAAAAGGACTGGGCATCAATGCCGAGGCGCTGACCAAGGAAAAAAACGTCAGCTACGAGCGGGAAATGGACCGGGCAATTCTTTCAGTGGACGAAGGCGCGGCGCAAATGGCCTGCTTGCTCAATCCCGTTCGCGTCGAGCAAGTCGCGGAAATCGCGCTGGCCGCAGACGTGCTCCCTCAGAAATCGACGGACTTCTACCCCAAGCTCCTCAGCGGGCTCGCGATCTACCGATTGGATGATTAGGGAGCGGCGCGGCCGCGCTCAACCTCCCCGCGAGCCGCGCCGCAAAAGACTTTCCCGCCTAACTCCCGAAGCTTTGGATGGCCAATGCCTCGTTGTCGAATACTTCGAACACCGTCATCAGCTTCGTCACTTGCAGCACTTCCTTGAACTTGGCGCCCAAATTCGCCAGTTTCAGTGTGCCGCCTTGCGAGCGAGCGCTGTGGAATGTGGCCACCAGTGTGCCCAGCCCGGCGCTGTCGATGTAGGTCACATTGGCCATGTTCAACACGATCTTTTTGTGATTGTTCGCCAGCAGGCCTTTTACCCGCTCGCGAAACGCGTTGCTCTCTTCGCCCAGCACGATGCGTCCTTCAATATCTACGACCGTGATGTCCTTCACTTCCCGGTCCGTCATTCGTAGTGCCACGTTTCAGCCTCCTGGCGAAAACAAGATACGAATCTAGCCTAGCCCCCTATCACTCC
>JBGPTK010000022.1:0-27350 GCA_041490605.1 Terriglobia bacterium
CACCACCAATCCCACGCGCGTGAATTCCCAGAAAGAAATGTGCGTCTTCCTGGACGCCAACTGCAAAACAATCAAATTCGCCACCGAACCGATTGGGCTCGAATTCCCGGCCAGCGTGCTGGTGCTCGCCAGCGCCAGCCAGACTGAATGACTGTGCGGAAACGAATCCACTAGCGGCCGGAACAACAGCACCGCCGGCACATTGCTCACCAGGTTCGAAAGAACCAGCATCACGCCGCTGACCGCGAATAATTGCGAGACGGGATTGCCCCGCAGCCATGGCTCGAAATGCCGGATCAGGTAATCGGTGGCGCCGGAAGTTTCAAATCCGCGAATCACTACAAACAGCGAAGCAAAGAACAAAAGCAATTCCCAATCCACCCGCTGGTGGATGTATTCCGATTTCACGCCGCCAATCACCAGGATCAGCGCTCCCACCGAAATCGCCACCAGCGGAAACGAGAAATTAAACATCCACAGGACAATCACCAGCGAAGCCGCCAGAGCGCATTTCTCAAGCAGCAGCCGATGCACTGGCACGTGCACCATCGGCGTTCGCTCTAAAAGCTGCGTACCGCCTAGCTCCCGCCGAAAAAAAATCCATAGCACCGCAATGTTCAACACCAGCCCCACCATCGATACCGGCGCAAGGTGCGCCAGAAATCCCAGGAACGTCAGGTGCGCGGAAATTCCCACCAGCGCATTCTGCGGGTTGCCCGTCACCGACATTGCCGACCCGATGTTCGACGAGGTGGCCAGCGCAATCACGTAAGGAATCGGCGGCAGCTTCAGCCGGTCCGTAACCGTCAGCACAATCGGAGTGAAAATCAGGCAGATCGTGTCGTTCACAAAAAACGCCGACAAAATTCCCGCCGTGAACACCAGCGCCACCAACAATTGAAATCTGGTTCGCGCCACGCCGGCAACATGCACGGCAATCCAATCGAAAAATCCCGAAACCTGAAAATGCGCCACCAGGATCATCATTCCCAGCAGGAACATGATCGTGTTCCAATCAATCGATTGATACGCCTGGTCCAGCGGTACGGCCCGCGTCAGCACCATCGCCACCGCGCCGCAAAATGCCGCCGCCGTGCGATCCAGATAACTCCCCCGCCCGCTCTGAACCGCGATCAACGCATAAGTGACCAGAAAAATTCCGATCGTCACCCACCGGTTGGCTCCCAACACCGCCAGCGAATTCAACAGATCATGTAGCGTCGGCATAAGTTTTCAATTTATCTCATATCTGGCCTTGCTTGGTTATAGGAACGGAAAAGCGAATGGCTTTCTGTGGATTTGCATCTGGCTGGGCATGGTAGGGGAACCGCGCGGAGACCTGTTAGTCTCAATTGGGACGACGAGGAATTTCTTCTTCTACTGGTTATTTTCAAATAGCGAATCTTCAGTGCGCCCACACCTTGTCCGCGTCTTTCTCGAACGGGTAGACGTGCACCATCCAGCCGAAGATCTGCGGCACCCAGCGCCCGCCTGCTGCTTCGCACGCTTCCGCCGTCGCAATTGATCCCTGGAATCCGAATTGTTTCCGGTCAATTTGCGCCGCGGGAGTTCCCTTCGGCGGCATGCACAAATTGACGTGTTTGTGCCACCGCGCCACGCTCAGTGGCACGCGCTCGTTCAATTGATTCTCCGAAAAACTCTTGGGCGCCGTGTACATCGCGCCCAGCAGTCTGTAGCCATCTCCCACTTTTTTATAAAGCAGCGAAGTGGGATGCTCGGGATTGAATGCAAATTGCGCCTCGAAGGCGTAGCGATAATTCGTGAAGTGATATTGCGGCTGGGGAATGTCGGGCAGGAAAATCTGGTATCCATCCGCCAGCGCCACTTTGTAATCCTCATACTTCACAATGGAAGGCCGCAGCGCCGCCACAATTTCCTCGCCGCGCTTTTCATCCTCCGCATTCGCCTTCCGCAAATCCGTCATGTACATGTGAGCGCCCATGTCCATGTGCTCGTGCGACATGGAATCATTCGCTCCGCGCGCCGCGTCCGGATTCGCCGCCGCGTCATGGTTCATCGAACCCATTTTCGACATATCCATCCCGCCCATGCCGGGCTTGCTTTGGCTTTGCGGCTGCGGGCCCTTTTGGCTCTGCCCGCCTTGCTGCTGCGCGATCGCGCGAGGCAGTAAGATAAGTACTGCGGCTAAGATGAAGAGAATGCGCAAATTGTTTCGCATGTTCATGGCCCCTTCTCCTACTTAATGTAACGCATTCCAGGGCAAAAAGTTTCGCCCCTCAGTGCCGCTGTTTGCCGAATGTAGACTCGTCCCCCTGCCCTCGACTACACTCTTGCCAGTGCATCAGGGATGCACGCCCGCCAAAAAAGGGCTGTTTCAGCCGAAATAATCTGAATCCCAGCGGCGGGCAATGCATCTGAATCAAGGTTGATTATGGTTACCTTCGTTTCAGCCGATTGGGTCCAGCAGCGCCTCGACGCTGCTGATTTTTTGATCATCGATCCGCGTTCGGTGATCCGCTATACGTCCGGGCACGCGAAAAATGCCGTCAATTTGCCGACTTCGAAAGCTTCCACGGCGAATGGATTGCGCCCCATTGAAGAGCTCGCGCGCTGGATCGGCGCTGTGGGCCTCGACGACAGCAAGACTCCTGTACTTTACGACAATACCGACGGCCGCAATGCCGCGATGCTTGCATGGCTTTTGCTCTACCTGGGCCGCACCGATGTTCATATAATGGAAACGTTCTGGGAAAAGTGGGTCGCCGGCGGCCGCGAAGTTTTTTACCGCCCAGTCTCGCCAACCGCCCGGATTTTTGCCCCGCGCGTTCGTCCCGATCTTCGCGTCTCGCTCGCCGAAGTCCAAAAACCAGCGGGACGCAAGCTGATCGATTTTCGCAGCCGTGACGAATTTACCGGCAAGCTCGATACCGAAAACAAACCGGGCCACATCCCGGGAGCCGTCAACCTGGTTTGGCAGGATCTAAACGGCCCAAGTCAACAATTTCTCGCGCCGCGCGAAAAACTACTATCCCTTTTCACGGTTTGCGGCATCTCAGCAACCGATCAAGTGGTCGCCTATTGCCGCAGCGGAGTGCGCGCCTCGCTCGGATTTCTTGCGCTGGCGCAATTGGGAATCCCGGTCTCGCTTTATGATGGCTCCTATGCCGAATGGGCCCGCAACGGTTTGCCCGTCGAGCATTCCGAAATGCCAGCTCAAATTTAATGGAGAAAAATTAGATGCCTGAATCGCAATTATTCCCAGTCACCGTCGTCGGCAGCATGCCACGCCCCGCGTATCTGATCGCCGCTCTGCGCAAGCGCCAGGCGGGAGAATCCACCGCCGAGGAATTCAACGCCGTCGCCGATCGCGCCGTCCTGGAATCCATCAAAATCCAGGAAGAGGCCGGGGTGGATATCCTCACCGACGGCGAACAGCGCCGCGATAATTTTTATTCCTTCGTGGTCGAAAAACTCGGCGGCATGCGCCTGATGAAGGTTTCCCAATTGATGGATTATATGAAGGACCGCGCGCGCTATGAAGAAGTGCTTCGCGCGCTCGACGTGCCCGCCTTCGCCATCAAAAGCCCCATCGTCGTCGAGCGGCTAACCGAAAAAGACGGCCTGTCCCTCGACGAAATGGATTTCCTCAAGAAACACACCAAGCGAAAAATCAAAATCCCGCTGCCCGGCCCCTACATGCTCACGCGCTCCAGTTGGTTCGAAGGCCTTTCCGACAAGGTTTACCCGAACCCCGAGGATCTGGCCAAGGACGTGGTCGCCATCCTGCGCAAGGAAATCCTGGCGCTGAAAGCGCGCGGCGTGGACTTCATCCAACTGGATGAGCCCATCCTGAGCCAGATCATCTACGGCGCCGAGAGCACGGAAACCTTCATGTGCGCCGCGCTGCCCAACCGCCGCGATCCGATCGAGGAATTGGAACTCGCCGTGCGCTTGATGAACGAAACCGTCGAAGGCATTGACGGCGTAAAATTCGGCGTTCATATTTGCCGTGGCAATTGGAGCCGCCGCGAAGAGGTGCTGCTCAAAGGCAACTACGGCCCCATGCTGCCCTACCTGATGCAAATGAATGTCGGCCAACTCGTCCTCGAATTCGCCACGCCGCGCGCCGGCGAGCTCGACGTCTTCAAGGAATATAAAAATGAAAAGGAGATCGGCCTGGGCGTCGTGAATCCGCGCACCGACGAAATCGAGACGCCCCAGGAAATTGTCAAGCGCGTCAAGGAACTCACCAAGTTTTACGATCCCGAAAAGATTTACCTGAACCCGGATTGCGGCTTCGGCACTTTTGCCGAACGGAACGTCAACTCCGCGGAAACAGCAAAGAAAAAACTGGCCACTATCGCCGAAGCGGCCAAATTACTTCGCGCTGAATACAAGTAGCGCCGGTGAGTGACGCAGAGAGAAATTCGATCATTCAATCTCGACAATTACACAAAAGGAGAAACAAAAATGGCACAAGATGCAAAACCAGCTGAAGAGAAATTGAACGGCCTGCATCTCAAGAAAATCGAAGGCATCCTCGAATCCCTGAATGATCCAGCCGTTTGCAAGGTAGTTTCCGGCCCCTGGAAATCCCGCATCGTCTGGCAGGAAGGATTCCGCGTAAAAGCCTACATGCGCAATCACGCGATTGAAATGGACGAGCCTGCCGGCCTCGACGCCAGTGACACGGCCGCCAGCGCCCACGAGCAGCTTCTCTCCGCCGTCGGCTCCTGCTTGACCGTGGGTTTCGTCCTGAACGCCACTCGCCGCGGAATCCGCATCCACGACCTCGAAATCGCTCTCGAGGGCCACTTCGATAACATCCTGAAGTGGGCGGGCCAAAGCAAGGACGGTAATCCCGGCTATCGCAACATCACCGCCAAGCTGTTCGTGAAAGCGGACGCCGACGAAACCACTCTCCGTGAGCTCTGGAAGCTCGCGGTGGATGGCTCTCCGGTAACGCAATCCGTCGTCCGCGGCACTCCCGTGATCGCCGAATTCGAAGCCATCTAGCGGAATCTTTCGCCTGAACGGGGCCAGCCTTCACTCGCGCGCAGCGCGGCGCGTCTAAGGGCTGGCTCCATCTTTCGCGATCCCGCGCGAAAGAACCTTTTCTCTTCTCCGCCCCCCTGCTTGCGATAGAATTGCGCCCGCCACAGAGCCCAGCTTGCGGCTCCTGCCCTGTGCGCCACAATTTCAAATTTAGCGCTTCCCTGCGCACAGCGCAGTGGCGCCCCGTAAGGAGCATTCCCAATGAAGAAAGTTTGCCTGGCCGCTCTCCTGATATTTGCGCTCGCGGCCGTCTCCCCCGCGCAATCGGAAAGACCGTTGCTCTTGCAGCAGCCCACGGTGAGCCGCTCGCAAATAGCCTTTGCCTACGCGGGCGAAATCTGGACCGCCAGCCGCGATGGCGGCGACGCGATCCGCATCACCTCCGCCCCGGGAATCAAATCAGGGCCGAAATTTTCGCCCGACGGCAAATGGATCGCTTTCACCGGCGAATACGACACCAACACGGACGTCTACGTCGTCCCCGCCACCGGCGGCGAGCCTCGCCGTCTGACATATCACCCGGGCCCTGATCGAGTGGTTGGTTGGACGCCCGACGGAAAAAATATTTTGTTTACCTCTTCTCGCGAAAATTATGCAGGCGGCATCCTGCGCCTCTACACCATCGCCTTCGACGGCGTGTTTCCCACTCAGCTCCCTCTGCCGCTGGCCTACGAGGGTTCTTACTCCGCGGATGGCTCGCACATCGCCTACCGGCCCATGGCCTTTGCCTTCGGCAATTGGAAGCGCTATCGCGGAGGCATGACCACACCCATCTGGATCGCCAATCTCGCGGATTCCAGCATCGTGGCCATCCCGCGCGACAATTCCAACGATTCCGGCGCCATGTGGATTGGCGACACGATTTATTTTCTTTCCGATCGCAATGGCCCGGTCACGCTTTATTCCTACGATACGAAGTCGAAGAAGATCGCCGAGCTGATCCCCAATCGCGGCTTCGACGTCAAGTCCGCATCCGCCGGTCCCGGAGCCATCGTCTACGAGCAGTTTGGAGAAATTCGTCTCTACGATCTCTCCTCCCATCGTGAACGCAAGGTGGATATCCGCGTCACCGGCGAGCTGCCGGAAGTGCGCCCGCACTTTGATTCCGTCGCCAAGCACATTCTCTCCGCGAACATTTCACCCACCGGAGCCCGCGCCGTCTTCGAAGCGCACGGCGAAGTCCTCACCGTGCCCGCCGAAAAAGGCGACGTCCGCAACATCACCAATTCTCCCGGCATCGCGGATCGCACTCCCTCCTGGTCGCCCGACGGCAAATCGATCGCCTACTTTTCCGATGAATCCGGCGAATATGCGCTGCACCTGCGCGATCAAAACGGAATGGGTGAAGTCCGCAAAATAAATCTGGGCACGCCACCATCGTATTTCTACGACCCGATCTGGTCCCCCGACAGCAAGAAAATTACCTACACCGATAAGCGCCTCAATCTCTGGTACGTCGATCTCGAGAAGGGCGCGCCCGTAAAAATCGACACCGATACCTACGACACACCCGTGCGCAACATCGATCCTTCCTGGGCGCCCGATAGCCGCTGGATCACTTACACGAAGATGATGCCCAACCACATGCGCGTGGTCTTTGTTTATTCGCTCGAAACCGGCAAAAGCACCGCGATCACCGATGGGATGAGCGACGCCGAATTCGCCGTGTTCGATAAAAACGGCAAGTCGCTCTACTTCACCGCCAGCACCAACATCGGCCCCACCACCGGCTGGCTGGATATGTCCAGCTTCGATCACACCGTTACGCGCAGCGCCTACGTCGTTGTCCTTAAAAAGGATCTTCCCTCTCCTCTCGCTCCTGAAAGCGATGAAGAAAAGGTGAAGGGCGCGGACAAAGCGGACAAATCCGACAAGCCGGACAAAAAGGATGATGCCGTCGATAAAAAAGAAGACAAGAAAGACGAGAAAAAAGACGCCAAGAAGCCGGATGAACCTGCTCTCGTCTCGATTGATTTCGAAAACATTGGCCAGCGGGTTCTGTCTCTCCCGATTCCGGCGCGCGACTATATCGCCATGGAAGCGGGCAAATCCGGCGAGCTTTATCTCCTCGAAGCGCCTCCGGGTCCCGGCGCTCCCGGGCCGCAAGCCTTAATCCTGCACAAATTCGATCTCGCCAAGCGCAAGACGGATACATTCCTCTCCGGCATTCAGGGTTTCGAAGTTTCCCTCAACGGAGAGAAAATCCTCTACTCCCTGGCTGGTCATTGGGCAATCGTGCCCACCGCCGCGCCCCCCAAGCCGGGTGACGGAATGCTCAAGCTGGAACAGATGGAAGTGTGGGTCGATCCCCGCGCCGAATGGAAGCAGATCTACCACGAAGTTTGGCGAATCCAGCGCGATTACCTTTACGACCCCAATCTTCACGGCCTCAATTTGCCGGTCACCGAGAAAAAATATGCCCAATTCCTGGACGGCATTGGCAGCCGCGACGACTTGAACTATCTGTTCCGCGAGATGCTCGGGCAAATCAATATCGGCCACATGTTTGTGGGCGGCGGCGACATCCCGGAAATGCAGCCGGTAAAGGTTGGCCTACTGGGCGCCGGCTACTCCGTCGAAAACGGACGCTACCGTTTCTCGCGAGTTTACAACGGCGAAAATTGGAACCCGCTGCTCCACGCGCCCCTCACGCAACCGGGCGTAAACGCAAAATCAGGCGAATATCTCCTGGCTGTAAATGGCCGCGAGCTGCACTCCACGGACAATGTCTATAGCTTTTTCCTGGAAACCGCGGGCAAACAGATCGTGCTGAAAGTGGGACCGAATCCCGATGGCGCGGCTTCCCGTGAAGTCACCGTGGTTCCCGTCGACAACGAAACCAACTTGCGCAACCGCGCCTGGATCGAAGACAACCTCCGCAAGGTGGACGAAATGAGCGGCGGCAAGCTTGCCTATGTGTATCTGCCGAATACCGGCGGCGGCGGCTTCACCAACTTCAATCGCTACTATTTCGCGCAAGTGGGCAAGCAGGGAGCGGTGATTGACGAGCGGTTTAATTCCGGCGGCGCGATCGCCGATTACATCATCGAGTACATGCAGCGGAAACTGTGGAGCTATTGGACGTCGCGCGAAGGCGAAGTCTTCTCCTCTCCTCTGGATTCCATCTATGGCGCGAAAGTGATGATCGTCAATGAATATGCGGGTTCAGGCGGCGACGCCATGCCCTGGTATTTCAAGCACGAAGGCGTGGGCAAGCTCGTCGGCAAGCGCACCTGGGGCGGACTCGTCGGAATCTTCGATTATCCGCAATTGATCGACGGTGGATTCGTCACCGCCCCGCGCGTCGCGTTTTTCAATCCCGATGGCCAGTGGGACGTCGAAAATCACGGCACCGATCCCGATTTCGAAGTGGAATTTGATCCGCACGCCTGGCGCGAAGGCCACGATCCGCAGCTCGAAAAGGCAATCCAGGTGACGCTGGAGGAACTGAAAAAGAATCCGCCTCCGGCCCTGACGCCAAAGCCGCCACCCTATCCGAATTACAGCAAGGACCGGTAACCACTATCAGAACGAATGGCCATTCCCCGGGCCGGATTTTCTCCGGCCCGGGGATTTCTTTTCAACAACGAACAGAATTCACGCCGAATCCTTCACCAGCCGCGTCTCCCGCGAAAAATGCCCCAGCAAATAAGCCGTCAATCCCGCCGTCAATCCCCCGCTGATAATAATCGTCTCCCAAACCAATCCCACCGCCACCGCCAATGCCGCCGGCGCGCCAAATGGAGTCAGCAGCGCAGCCAGCGCAGCCTCTCGCACTCCAATTCCGCCTTGCGTCAGGGGAACCAGCGCCGCAATCTTCGCCAGCGGCCATGCAAAAAACCACACTCGCAGCGGCAAATGCAATCCGCAGGCTTCCGCCACCTGCGCCGTCAGGAGCACGAACAGGCTTTGCACCACAATGGCAAGGCTCAGCACCACCAGCACGTACTGCGGCTGCTGCACCAGCGACCGCCACGCGAAGACCAGCCGCACCAGCCGCCTCCGCATCCGGTACGAGAATCGACGTGCCGGAAGAAACAGCACGATGGCCCCCAGCAAAATGGCGGCCGCGCCGAACGCCGCCGCCACGATCAAAAAGATTTTCCGGCTCGCGGGACTGAGTGTTCCCGGCACGAACACGGCGCCGAACACTGCCAGCATCCCCAGCGCCATCACGTCCATCAACCGGTCCAGCAAGCTACCCAGCAGAATTCCTGCTTTGCTGCGGCCCAGTTTCAACGCCAGCCCCGCGCGGACCACGTCCCCGCCTACAATGGACGGCAGAAACAATGTGCTGAACAGTCCCGCAAAATAACTACGCGCCGCTTGAGCGAAGCTAAGTCCCGCGCCCGCCAGATTCACCATCATCCGCCATTTGCTGACGGCGATCGTGTGCGCCAGCAAATAGCCCGCCAGCATCAGCAGCCACAGCCCCAGCGGCAGTTGGTCCATCGCCGCCCACACTTGCCTCAAGGGCAAAAAGTGGAAGAGCAGAGCCAGGATGAGCGCGCTCCCGCCCACGCGAAGCAGCGTGAAGAACATCGCGCGGCTGGAGAATCGAGTTTCGGCCGATGGATTCACAAAGGGAATCGTCCCGCCATTATGCTGTGCCGCTCCGCCGCGAACAAGGCTTTCAAAAAACTCGCGGTGCCCTAATCTGATTTGCCTGGTGCTCTGGATCCGCCATCCCTTTCCGCGGCCTCTGCGCCTTTGCGGTAACCAAACACTTTCCTCAAATTAATGAACAATCATTCTCCGCGCAATCTTCCTGAGTCTGGCAGTGTAAAAGGGGCGTTACGTGAGTTAAAACCGGATTGCCACACAGACTCCTCCGCTGATTGCTGTATGATATTCGCCTTGGATCACACGGAAACGGAGACCTAATTCGTGAAGAAGAAGATTCGCGTTGCTCAGTATGGAATCGGCCCCATCGGCGCCTCGATTGTCCGCCTGATGCGGCAAAAGCAAGCGATTGAAATCGTTGGCGCGATTGATACCGATCCCGCCAAAGTAGGACGCGATCTGGGCGAAGTGGTTGGCGCTCCCGATGCTCCCTGGGGCATCCTGGTTTCAGAGGATGCCAAGAAGGTTCTCGACGGGCCTGTGGACGCGGTGATTCATTCCACCTCGTCCTATCTGACCAATGTGGCCGGCCAGCTCACCGCGTGCCTACAGGCAGGCTGCTGCGTCGTCTCCACCTGCGAAGAACTCGCCTACCCGTTCCGCAAGCATCCCGATCTTTCCGCGAAGCTCGACGAGCTCGCGAAAGAAGAAGGCGTGGCGCTCGTCGGCACGGGTGTGAATCCGGGGTTCGTGATGGATAAACTGGTGCTCACGCTCGCTTCCGTCTCGCAGCGCGTGGATTCCGTCAAAGTCACCCGGATCGTGGACGCCTCCAAGCGGCGCTTGCCGCTGCAGAAAAAAGTCGGCGCGGGCATGACCGTCGAGGAATTCCGCGAAAAGGTCGCCGGCGGAATAATAAAGCATCATGGCTTGCCGGAATCCATCGCCATGATTGCCGACGGAATGAGCTTCGCCCTGAACGACATCACCGAAACCATCGAGCCTGCCATTGCTGAGGATCGAGTGAAGACGGAATTCCTGGAAGTGCAGCCCGGCCAGGTGGCCGGCGTTCACCAGATCGCGCGCGGCATCTCCGGTGGCGAAACGCTGATTTACTTGGAATTGAAAATGTACGTAGGCGCGAAGGGATCATCCGACACAATCGAGCTGGCCGGTCTGCCCAATATCAATCTCACGATTCCAGGAGGCACGCATGGCGACATCGCCACGGCGGCCGTCGTCGTCAATGCCATTCCCTTGATCCTCGCCGCCCCCGCGGGTCTGCGCACCGCCCGCGATCTTCCGGTCGGCTTTTTCTCCGCCAACGCCCAGCCTTAACCTGCATTAACGCTTTTGTAGGGGCGGGCCTCCGGCCCCGCCCGCCTTTCCGCACAGCACAAGCGATCGCGAGCCAACACCAACTATTTCCAGCCGCGCGAGCCCGCGGTCATCCCGAGTCCCTCGCGTTTTTTGCGCGGGACGAGGGATCACGAGTAAACTCCAATTGTTTCCTACCCGCCGCTTTCTTTGCATTTTCAGTTCGATCTAATTCTTCTTCCAATATTTTGCTACCGCCGCATAATCCACATCTTCCTTGGTCGCGGCTTTCACCGCGCTATAAGTCTCATGCGCCGCCTTCGTGGCCGGCAGCGGCACGTTTTTCTCTTTCGCCAGTTCCACCGCCAGCCCCAGGTCCTTCAGCATCAGCCGGAGCGGAAAACTGGGCGCGTAATCACCTTTCAGAATTAACGGCGCTTTCACATCCAGCACCGGCGCGCGCGCCATGCTCAATTGCATCACTTCCATCAATCGTTCCACCGCCACGCCCGCGCTGGTCACCAGCGCGATTGCTTCCGCCAGCGCTTGCACTTCCAGCGCCAGAATCGCATTGGTCGCGATCTTCACCGTTTGCCCCGCGCCATTGCCGCCCATCAGGAGAAATCGCTTCCCCAGGGCGCTCAGCACCGGCTCAACCCGGTCGAGCACTTCGCGTTTTCCGCCCAACATGAAAACCAATTCGCCTTTCTCCGCGCCCCATGTGCCGCCCGTCACCGGCGCGTCCAGAAAATCGGCGCCGCGCTCGGCGCACGCCGCGGCCACGCGCCGGGCCAGCGCCGGCGACACCGTGCTCGAATCGATCAGCACGCTGCCCCGGCGCAAACCTTCGAGTGCTCCCGCTGCCGATCCCTTCGCGCCCCACAAAGCCTGTTCGAGCGCCGCCGGGTCGCTCACAATCGTAATCAGCACGTCGGCTGCGGCCGCCGCGTCTTTCGGGGTTGCCGCGAACTTCGCGCCTTGCTGCACCAGTTCATCGGCCTTCTCCCGCGTGCGATTCCATACCACCAGCGGAAATCCCGCTTTCAGCAAATTCCGTCCCATGGGCTTGCCCATCAAGCCCAGCCCGATCAATCCAACAGTTGGCTTCATCCGTTCCTCCCTTTCCGCCTTCGAATATAACCCGCCAGGAAACGGATTCGCAAAGGGCGTTGTTGCGGCCCGATGCCTCAGTTCGAAGACACGCGATTAGCTATTGGATTTAGGAAAGGAAATTGAAAGACGCCGCGCTAGAAATCGGTGCGTTGGGAGGACCGTGGAGCTGGACTCTGCGTGCTTGAAGAAGTGGCAAGCGCATCGGGATCGTCCGAATGTTCGGAAATTCGAGCGATGCACGGATAGGGAATTTCCAGGCGCAAGGTTCGCGTCGTTCCGCCCTGGACGAAGCGCTCTTCAACGAAGATCGACTTCCCTGAATCCTGGACCAGCGTGCCGCTCGCGGACAATTGAATATCGCTGGCGCGGTAATGAACGTCGATATGTTTACCCAAGAGTACATTATAGCGGGCCATACCAAAAGTTTGCCAGTAGTACGAAAATCCGTCAATAGTACCTTTGGTTGGATGGTACAAAGAGCCACGGGCGCCGCGGCAATCCAAATACACGGAATAATCTTCGCCGATGGAGACCCGGCCTCAGTGGTGCCCGCCGCCGTGCCCCGCCGCCGGCTCTTCGTGCGCCAGGGTGGGCTCGGTCTCGACGGACTTCAATCGTAAATCGGCCGTGAGCATCAGCACCAGCGGCGCAACGATGCTGAGCGCCAGGAATCCATAGACCAGCGGGAGCAGCCACCCCAGCATTTCTCCACCTGATTTCTTGGCCGCAAAATAATAAATCGCCGCGCCCGCCGCCAGTCCCGCTGCTACGGCAAGATTCCGGCTGACCGCCGCGACTTCGAGCGGCCTTTGGCAGCCCGGGCACACCAGGTCATAGGAGCGCGCCACAACCGCACCCGCCGGCGCCACAGCTAAACAATAAGGACATTTACGAATCGCCACTGGATTTCCTCCTGAAAGAAAAAGAGCCTACCGGAATATCCTCCGGCTGGAAAGGTTTCGTTTGCATTCGAGAAACTGGTTCACGACGCCGCCGGCAGCAGCGAGAATTCCACGCGCAAGCGGAACGGGTCGATCCGGTCCGCTCGCACGCGTACCCGGTCGCCCAGGTGAAAGCTTCGCCGGCCCCGCGCCGTCACGATGGCTTGATCCTGCTCCCGGTAAAAACATCGCTCCCCGGCCGCCTCCTCCAGATGATCGATCGGCACCAACCCCTCGACAAAAATCTCGATCAACTCGACGAAAAATCCGAATTTCTGCACCGAAATAATCAGCGCTTCATATTCGTCGCCCAGATGTTGCTCCATATACTGCGCCGTCTTCCAGTCCACCAGCTCGCGCTCGGCCAGATCGGCGCGCCGCTCCGCTTCCGAAGATTCCGTGGCAATCGATTCCAGGTCGCCGCGATGATAGGGCCCGAGCGCCGCAGGCGCGCGCTCTTCCTTCTCGCGATCGCGTTGGAATGAAATGTGCGGCGCCACCGCCCCCGGATTCTCCAGCGCCCATTTCAGCGCGCGGTGCACGATCAAATCCGGATAACGCCGGATCGGCGAAGTGAAATGTGTATATTCGTCCGTGGCCAGCGCAAAATGCCCCAGCGGATCGACTGCGTAACGCGCTTGCTTCAACGAGCGCAGCATCAGGTAGGAAACGATCCGCTCTTCCGGCTTTCCCGCGATTTTCTGCGTCAATCGCTGGTAGTGTTGCGGAAGAATCTCAATCTCATCCGCAGCGGGCATCCTCACTTCCATCGGACGCATGCGGCCGTGGCTGCCACGGTGCGGTCCGCGCGCGGCTGCCTTCACTTTTCCATGTCTCACCGCCACTCGCCGCTCCATCAGGTCTTCCACACCCAGCGAATAGCCGAATGCGTGCGCCAGCCCTTCGAATTCCATCACTTTTTTCGGATCGGGCTTTTCATGCACGCGATGCAGCGACGCGATTCCCCGATGTTCCAGGTAACTCGCCACCGCCTCATTCGCGGCCAGCATGAACTCCTCGATAATCCGGTGCGCGATATTGCGGTCGCTGCGGCCGATCGAAACCATGCGCCCCATTTCGTCGAACTCGATCACCCGCTCCGGCAAATCGAAATCGATCGAGCCTCGCTTGTTGCGCCGCGCGTTCAGCAGCAGCGCCAATTCCTTCATCAACCGGAATTCATCGGCTAGCGCCGCGTAACGCGCCAGCATTTCCGCGTCGCCTTCCAGCACCTTGTTTACGTTGGTGTACGTCATCCGCTCCGCCGAGCGAATCACTCCCGGCATGAAATCTGCGCGCACCACATCGCCCGTTCCGTCGATCTCCATCAGGGCCGACATCACCAGCCGGTCCACGTGCGGCTTCAGCGAGCAGATTCCGTTCGATAATTCTTCGGGCAGCATCGGCACGGCACGGCCGGGAAAATAAACCGAAGTGCCGCGCAGCCGCGCTTCCCGGTCCTGCGGCGAATCGCGGCGAACATAGCTGGCCACGTCCGCGATATGGACCTGCAATTCGTAATGGCCGTTGGCCAGCCACCGGACATGGACGGCATCGTCGAAATCCTTCGCCGTCTCGCCGTCAATCGTCACGATGGGTGAATCACGAAAATCGCGCCGGCCCCGCCAATCCGCTTCGCTCACATGCTGCGGAGTGGCGCGCGCCTCTTCCAGTACTTCGACGGGAAAAATGTTGGGCAGGTGATGTTTGCGGATGATGATCTCGATATCCACTCCGATCTCGCCGGGCCGCCCCAGAATCTCCACCACCCGCCCGACGGGCGCCACGCCGCCTTTCGGAAATCGCGTCAACTCCACGTTTACCACCGCGCCTTCCAGCTCCGGCAGCCGCGTGCGCGGGCCAGCCGTTTCGCCGGTCTTTTCGCGAAGCACCGGCGTCAATTCATCGCCCGGCGGAATCACAATTTCGTGGTGCAGCCTCGCGTCATACGGAAGCACCACGTTGCCGCGCGGCCCGTAGCGAAAAAGCCCCACCACTGTTGGATGGGCGCGATTCAGCACGCGCACGATGCGTCCTTCCGCGCGTCCATCGCGGCCGCGCCGGTCGATGCGCGCGAGAACTCTGTCTCCGTGCATCGCGTCGCCCATTTGATCGCGCCCGATAAACAGGTCGCCATCCATCCACGGCACAGCCCGCGCCGGAACCACAAATCCATACCCGTCGCGATGCGCCACCAGCCGGCCCTCGATCAAATTGGGATCGCGCGCCGTCTTTGGCGGCAAATCTTCCCCCGATTCTTTCGTCTGCGCGGGCCTCCCCGAAATCGCAGCCGCTTTCTCCACCTGGCGGCTTTGGCCCGTCAGCCGAAAACGGCCTGGGCGCGCCTCTTCGACCTCTCCTTTGCGCTTCAGGCGCATTAGAATCTTTGGCAAGTCCCGCCTCCCGCGGTGCTGCAGTCCCAGCGCCTGGGCGATCTCTCGCGCGCTCGCCGGCTGCGAGCTTTTCCCCAAGAAATCCAGGACGCCTTCGCGGGTCACCTCAGGAAGGCGAACTTTTGTATCGCGTGGCTGCTTGTGGCGGGACATTTTCTTGCGGCCGCGCTTGCCCTGCTCCGGCGGCGGCCGTGGACGCCATTGTACCCGGCTTCGAGCCCTGCCTGCCGCCGCAACTTTTTTCGAACGCCGGGGTTAGGACCAGCAAGGAAGTTCAGCTCTCGCAATTTGCCTCCTTCAAGGCGCAAAGCGCGAGCCGGTAGTAAACCGAACAGGCGGGCGGTCCGACCAGGGCCGCCCTCTTTCCTCTCTTACCACGCAGGCTCCCCGAGCCGCGCGCCATGCGCTGCATACACATTTCCGATTCGGCCGTCTGCTCGGTTAAACTGCAGTCCAGTGAATCGTTGAATGCCAAACCGTTTCCGCGCGCAAAAGCCAATCCGGCCAATCCTGGCCGCTCTTCTCTGCTGCACAATTTCAACTAGCGCCCCCCCCGCGCTATGGAGGGTCCGCCTTCACAGTTTGCGGAAAGTTCCAATTTGGGGTCATTCCGATCCCGCTCCTGCGGGAGAGGAATCCAGAGCAAACCCCAAATGCTTGAGTAGAAGTGGGTTTCTTGGGCAGTCATCCAGGGTGACCGTGCGATCAAAGAGCAACTATCGACTTTTTCCGCACTCTGTTCAGCCGCGACACTCCTTCTTTCGCGGAATAAATTCCACCCCGCAAACTCCGTCGCCGCCGGCAAATTCCACGCCGCTAAAAGTGCGCCCCGATGACGCGCCCACCCGTGAAGGTTTCGAACGGTTCTATAACAACGATTACGAAGCAGCGATCACTCTTTTCGAGCAGGCGCTCAAGGCCCACCCGGACGATCCTTTTGCCGCGAATCATCTGTTGCAAGCGGTCCTGGTGCGCGAGCTCGACCGCGAAGGCGCCCTCAGCGCCCAACTCTACATGGGCAATGAATTTCTCCGCGCCAGGAAAGCTCCGGCCGATCCTCAGTTCCGCTCGCGCATTCAAGAACTCGCCGCCCGCGCCATCGCGCTCTCCGAACAACGGCTCAAAGCGAATTCCAGGGATGCGGACGCTCTCTACGCCCTCGGCGCCACTCGCGCTCTTCGCGCCACCTACGAAGGCCTGATCGATAAGTCGTGGTTCTCCGCGTTGCGCAGCGCTCTTGCCGCCTATCACGATCACCAGCGCGTGCTCGAAATTTCGCCTAACTATGACGACGCAAAATTGGTTGTCGGCGTTTACAACTACGTGGTGGCCGCTTTGCCCATGTACGAAAAAATCGCCGCTTTCCTTCTGGCCATCACCGGCAGCAAAACCAAAGGTATCGAGGATGTCCGCCAGGCCGCGAACGCCGGCGGCGAGGCCAGCGTCGACGCGAAAACGGCTCTTTCACTTTTTCTCGCGCGCGAGCATCAATATCCCGAAGCCATTCAGCTCATGCACGGCCTGTACGGAACCTACTCCCACAATTTCCACTTTGGCCTGTGGGAAGCGGATCTGCTTCGCGCCGCCGGCAGCCTCCCGGAATCCGTGGCTGCCTATCGAAATTTACTGGCGCTCGCGCAGCAAGGCTTCTTCCCCAACGCGCGCATCGGCAAAGCCGCGTACGGCTTGGGCCAATCCTTCCGCTTGCAGGCCAAATATGGAGACGCCGCTGAATCCTTCGAATCCGCCGCTCAATTATCCGGCGCGGACATCGAATTGGCCGCCCGCGCGAAACTCGCTGCCGGGGAAATGTACGATTTGCAACAAAAGCGGGATTTGGCGGTGAAAAATTACGAGGAAGTCCTCGCAATGAATGCCGATTCGCCGGAAGCTCAGGAAGCGCGCCGGCTTTTGAAGCAGCCTTACCGCATTCCTTGATACTCCCCGGCATCGAACCTGTTCCGGGATTGCAATCGTTCCCACCATACCTTCCGATTTGTCTCCGTCTTGTGATAACTTTGCATCGCCTTAGGACGCCCGGCGCTGAGGGTGAAATACATTCAGCGTGCCGCAGGGAAATAATCGTCAAGGAAATCAAACCATGCCATTGCAGGAACGCGCCGCTTCTTGGATTCGCCCCATTCTTTATCTCGGCCGCAACACCATTTCGCTCATCGGCGTAGTCCTCACCACCAGCGGCGCCATCTCCATGATCGCCTATTGGGTCTTTGAAATTCTTCTCAGCGGCGGCGCGAGCAGTTCCCCCTATTCCGGAATCATTTTTTTCCTGGCTTTGCCCAGCTTCTTCGTAATCGGTTTGATTCTGATGCCGCTCGGCATAATTTTGCGGAGGCGGCAGTTGGCGGCTCGCGGCGAATTGCCATCCGTCTATCCCAAGTTCGACCTTCGCGATCCGTTCATCCAGCGGTCGGTGGAGTTGGTGACGGCCGCCACCATCCTCAACTTCATGATTCTCAGCGTGGCTTCTTACCGCGCCACCGAGTACATGGATTCGGTCACCTTCTGCGGGCAGGCGTGCCACACCGTGATGCAGCCGGAATTCGCGGCTTATCAGGATTCCCCGCATGCCCGCGTGGAATGCGTGCAGTGTCATATCGGCCCGGGAGCCGGCTGGTTTGTGCGTTCCAAGGTTTCCGGATTGCGCCAGGTGTATGCGGTCACCTTCCACACCTATCACCGGCCCATTCCCACGCCCGTGAAGTATCTCCGTCCCGCGCGCGAAACCTGCGAGCAATGCCACTGGCCCCAGCGCTACGAGGGCGACAAAGTTTTGGTTCGCACCAAGTATTCCGAAGATGAAAAAAATACCGCCCTCACCACCGTGCTGGTGCTGAAGATCGGCGGCCACACCTGGCAAGGGGGCGTCGGCATCCACGGACGGCATCTCGATACCAAAGCGCCCATCACTTATGTTTCGACCGATGAGCAACGCGAGACGATTCCGCAGGTCACGCATCCCGGCGCGGATGGAAAGCTGGTCGTCTTCCAGTCCACCGACTCCAAACCCACCGGGCAAGAATTGGCGCGCGGCGACCATCGCACCATGGATTGCGTGGACTGCCACAATCGCCCCACCCATGCCTTCCAATTGCCCGATCACGCGCTGGATTTAGCCATGTCGCAGGGCCAGATCAGCACCGATCTGCCGTATATCAAGAAGAAAGCGCTTGAAGTTCTTAAAGTTGAATACCCCGGCCGCGCCACCGCGGCCCAGCAAATTCCCTCCGCCATCACTGCGTTTTATCGCGCCAGTTATCCGGATGTGTACGCGCAGCATCGCGACCTGGTGGAAACCGCGGCCGAAAAAGTGAAGGCCATTTACCTTCGCAATATTTTCCCGGAAATGAAAATTACCTGGGGCACGCACGCCAGCAACCTGGGCCACATGGATTCCAACGGCTGCTTCCGCTGCCACGACGGGAGCCACACCAGCGCCGATGGCCGAACGATTCCGAATGATTGCTCCACATGCCACAACATCCTGGCCATGGACGAGAAAAATCCCAAAATTCTCAGCGACCTCGGAATCAAATAGCCTGTTTTAGGATGCCGGAGCTGGAGTTTAGCCCGATGTCTTGGATCGGGGCGCCGTTGCAGTAAGTCAGCACTCGAATTCTCTTCCGTTATTTCTCCGCGTTCTTTGCGCCTCTGCGGTAAAGATTATTTGCTAGGAAGGATTTTGTTTCGGAGGAACGGGCTTTTCCGCGGCAGCTTCGCTCGTTTCTGATTTCTTTTCCTCTTCCGCTGCTTGCGCCCTCGCCTGCCCGGCTTTCTCCTGCTCCAGCAGCGCGCGAAGATACGCTGGCCGCGTGTGCCGCAGATGGTCCGCGGAAGCTTTTCCGGTCAGCCACGAACGATCGAGCGGATAGACATCCGGATCGAAGACGGTTGTATAGAAATGCCAGATGACGATGGCCAGCGTCGCCAGGATCGCCTCGTAATAATGGAGCACCGTGGCCGCATCGCTCACCCACTTCGGAAAATGCCGCAGTGAAAAATTGTTGAACCACAGCAGAAAACCGGTCAGCACCATCACGAACGTGCCCCACATAAAAGCGAGGTATTCCACTTTTTCCGCGTAGCTGAACTTTCCAAATTGCGGCCCTTCGCCAGCCAGGCCGAAATTATAGAGAAACATGTGGACCAGGTCGCGCAGGTCCTGCGGCACGGGAATCATGTGGCGCAGCATGGCACGGTCGCGGCGGGAAATGATCAAATGCACGATGTGATACGCGAGCGACGCGATCAGCACCACGGCGGCGATGCGGTGCAGCGTCCCTCGAAAAGCATACAGGCTTTCCCACTGGAGCATTGGCTGCGCCCACCACGATCCGGGAAATTTCAACGCAAAGCCGGTCACCACCAGAATTGGAAAACTTACCACCACCAGCCAGTGCGCGATCCGGAAATGCAGGTTCATCCGCGGCACCGTCTCCCCGGTTTCGACGCGCGGCTTGTGCCGCAGCAATTTTCCGAAGAAATCCACGGCGTTGTGAAACACCATGAAAAGAATGGTCAGCGGAATCAGCACCCAATAAAACAAACGGATCCATCGAACCACGGGATGCTCGGTGGCCGAAGATGCGCGTACATGGACGGGGCCGATCGCAAATGTGGTGCCCGCCCCCGGATGGCACGCCCCGCACGTCCTCGCCAAATTTTTGGGATTGATCATCGAGCGGGGATCACTCGGCGGAAAAATATTATGGACGCCGTGGCACGACGCGCAGTTCGCCACCGTTTGCGAGCCCGCTTTCATCGCCAGGCCGTGGTAGCTGTCCTCGAACGCGGGCACTTTGTCGAGCGGAAGATTGTAGCGCTGCGCCAGCCGCTCATCCGCGTGGCAGCGCCCGCAGGTCTCCGCCGATACGCGCGCGGGGTTTACCGGCGATTGCGGCTCGCCGGGCGCCAGGATATTGTGCTCGCCATGACAATCGGTGCACACGGGCGCGCCGGCCACGCTCTCCTGCACCGCTTTTCCATGCACGCTCTGCAAATAGATGTCGCGAATCTGCGTATGGCAGGCGCCGCAGGTCTGCGGGACATTCCAGTGGTTGATTTTCGATTTCGGATCGCGCGCCGGCAAAATAGCGTGAACCCCGTGGCAATCGGAGCAGGTTGCCGCTTTGTCATTTCCCGCCGCCACCGCGCGTCCGTGAACGCTTGAGCGGTACGCTTCCACCGGCCGCGCAAACGGAATCAGGTGCTTCTGCAGGTAGGCCGCATTCGAATGGCAGGAACCGCAGGTGGTGGGAAGATTTCGCTTGGCTACCGGCGATGCCGGATCGCTCTGCGCCACCAAATTGTGAGCCGGGCCGTGGCAGGATTGGCAGGCCGCAATCGTTGGCGCTCCGTCCGGCCGCGCCCGGCCATGCACGCTGGTCCCAAACTCCTTGACCTCGCCGGCGTGGCACGCCTTGCATTCCTGTCCCGGCTTCTTCCCCGCCGGCTGAATTTCGTGTGGGTCCCCGTGGCAGCTTGTGCAGGCATCCGGGCCCAGCATTTGGCCGTGGACGCTCTTCGGCGCCGCGGCGGCTTCCTCCGCGTGGCAGGTCGCGCACTCCACTTTGGTTACTTTCTTCGGGTGCGGATAATCCTTGATGCCGCCATGGCAATCGCCGCAGGCAAGGCTGCCGTGAACGCTTGCTTTTTGGTGCGCGCCGTCAATATGCAGGCTGCGTCCCTTATCGTCCTTGAAGTCCTTTTGGCCGTGGCAGGCCAGGCAATCCACAGCCTGGGATTGCGGAGGGGGCGTGGGCGCGGTCAGCGTCAGCCAGAACGTCGCAAGCAGGCAGAAGAGTGTAATTGCATTTCCCTTCCGCGAGTAAACAGGCTCGGAACAAACTCGCGACGGTGGGAATTATTGATGAGGAAACGCCACAGACGCCCGAAGGCGTCCGTGGCTCCCTCTCGAGAAAGCAGGAATCAGATCAGGAATTGCGGCCAAGCCTACTTCTTTTTGGCGAGCCCGCGAATGTACGCCACCAGCTCTTTGATCTGCTCGGGCTTCAAGCTCTTTTCATATGGAGGCATTTTGTTCTTGCCCTTGGCGATGATCCCGGCCATCTCATCGTCCGTTTCCTTCTGGATCTCTGGCGAGGCAAAATCACGGGCGGCAAGTTTCTTGCCCATGACTGAATCGCCTTTCCCATCGGGCCCGTGGCACATGGCGCACTTTGCTTTATAGACGGACGCGGCGTCTCCCTGTGCGCGCGCGGGCGCGGCGAGCAGGAATAGACCCGCGACCAGAAGAAACATTCCCTGACTGATTCGTACCAGCAGATGATTCATCTCAACTCCCCCTGAAAAGATGCCGAACCATAACACGTTTTGATCCGGTCCCGCTTCCCTCTCTATCAAAAAGCGTAACGAACCGCAAACGTCGCCAGGCTGCCGTTGAAGTCCGGCGAACCGATCGGCGCCAGCCCGGTGATCGCGGAGGGCGCCTTGCCGTTATAGCCATAGTAGTTCCACGTAGTTTTGTAGCTGAGACCCTTGTACAGATCGATCTGAATCATCGCGTAGGGCTTCTGGTAATTGAAGGCCAGCGCAGTCAGGGGTTGCAGTGGATTCAAGACCAGGGTGCTGCCGCCGACAAACGATCCCATATAGCCGAACGACGCGGTGATCGCTTTCATGGGCTTGATCATCACGTCGCTGTAAACGAAATGTTGCAGGCTGTTGTAGAAGCCGTTGGAGCTCAAGGCGACCGGCGATCCAACGATCGGGCAAGGAGTGGTCGGCAATCCCGCCTGTCCCGAGGCCGCGAAGCAGACCAGAGCTTCCGAGTGAATATCGTTGTAGTTGTAGCCCAGATCGAAGGTGAGCTTCGGATTCGGCGAGAGGATGGTGCCGAAGCTGTACGTCCGGCCGTGCGCCAGGTTATTCACCTGGAAAACGTTGTCGCGGTTTTCGTGAAGATCGATCGCGCCGTCGACGCTCATCCAGGGCCGCGGCGTGTACGTGGCGTGAATCTTGTACTGTTGCACTTGCCGCGGACTTGTCCGGAACAAAGCAAAGTCGCTGTAACCGAACAAGAAATCACCATTGATCCGCAGCGTATCCATGGGCCGGAACGTCAGGCCCACCACGGCGGCGTTCGTGTGGATCTCCGTGAGGTTGCGCTCCGTGTCGGTGCCCACCGCATCCAGGCCAACCGCGATGATGGACCCGTTGGCCTGAAGCGTGCACTTCGCTGGAAGCACACCGCCCACCAGGGCGCAATCCCCTCGGGCAGCCAGATGGAAGTTCGCGGCGTTGCCCGTGGGTCCGCCGGGATCGTAGATTTCCGCGATGTCCCGAGACTGAAAGAAATCGGCCACCACCCGGTTCTCGTAGAGATAGCCGATTCGCGCGCTGAGCCGCTTCGAGAAATCGTAGGCCAGTTCGAAATTATTGGTCTTCGAATTTTGCCCGAGGAATCTTGAGTTCGTCTCCATCTCAAAGTCCTCGCCCGAACTCGATGTATGCTGCGGGCAAGTCGCGGCAGTGAACGGAGCCGGGCAGGTTGCGGCGCTGAAAGGAGCGGACAGCGGAAGCAACATGGATGGAAAAAGTCCGCCCGCCGCCGGAGCCACCGAGAAGCCATTCCCCAGGACGGCATTCCACACGCCGGGAATCCGCCAGTTGTTATAGGCGAAGGAATCCTCGATGCGGAATTTCTCGGTCACCGAATAGATGCCGGACCAATCCGCTGTTACCGTTACCCTCTTGGCATCTGCCGGGCCGCCGCTCGTCGTGGAGCGTTGCGCTGTCCGCGAGCTGAGTCCAGTCGAAAGTTCGCTGTAATCGGGGAGCTGGTTGTTTGCTGAGCTGTAAGCCACCGAACTCGTCATCTCGAATTTCCGGAAATAAGACGACCGCAGGCTAAGCCGTTCCGTGGGCATGAAGTTGCGCGGTCGGCCCGCGAGGCTATAGGACAGGAGTCCGCTGCAATTCGCCTTCACCGTCGGAGGAGTTGTCCCGCCATTGGTGATGGGCGCGGCGCAGGGCGTTGTTCCGTTAAACGGGATACCCAGGTCAACCGGTATTCCTCCTGTAAGCTGGAACAGGAAATTCTGATCTCGGGCCGTGTCGTCCTGCTTGGAATAATTCAGGAACTGGTCGTAAGAGATGATCGTCCGCGGCACGATCGTGTAGTCCACTCCCAAGCGGTAGGCATTCATGGTGCTGGCATCCACCCGGTTCAAGCGGGAGATCACTGAAGTGTCCGAAGTCCAGTTCTGCGGGCCTTCATTTTTGTAATGGGAATAACCCAGGCGGAAGCGCAGGCGCGATTGCGGCAGAATCGTCAAATTGTAATCCTGCATGCGCCGCACCAGGTCGAGCGAGTGCGGCGAATTGAGGATCGGAGTCGCCGGATTGAAGGAAGACGGGTTCAGCGGATTCGCCAGCAGATTGTAATTCCAGAAATTCTTGTCCCGCCGGAATACGCCGCGAAAATCGTACCATCGGTTTTTCTCGATCCGCAGCCGCGTGACGTTGTTGGGATCGCCGCCGTATCCGAAGTTGCTGAAGTTGAGGTTGTCGAAGAATATTCCCCGGTGATCCAGCGACCGCATATCCAGCGTGTAGTCGAACAACCGCACGCCGGAGCCGAGGTTCACGAACGTATCGTAATTGTTCTGGTTCCCGTTCACCCAGTTCCCGCGATATCCGAACTCGACCGATTGCTGGATATTATAATTGCCGGAATCAATTCCTTTGGTCCCGGTATTGTCTTGAGCCCGAGAAGCGGACGCGAAAAAAGGCGCCGCAACGAGAAGCAGGCAGCCGAGCAAGCGAATTCCGACCCGAACGTTCATGGCTTTTCACCCCGCTGAATTATGACTTGATATCCCGGTGACTCCTGGGTCGCGCCCGTCTTTTCTCCGATCTGTTCTGGAAAATTCATGGAGGCGCCCTATTTGAAAAACGTCCTGTCGACATTCGATCCGTGAATTTGCGGGTGGCACAGCGTGCAGGCCTGGTATTGCGCCGCCTGGTTGTGGAACGAAGGCGTGCCGGGCGCCCCGCTAAAGCTCGATGTCGTATGGCACTGCAAGCACAGCAAGTTGACGTTGCTGAACTTCAGCATGTGTGGATTCGGCGATCCGTGCGGCGTATGGCAGGAAACGCATCCTTCGGTCTTCACCGGCATGTGTTCGAAGACGAACGGTCCCTGCTTGTCGATGTGGCAGGTGAAGCAGACTGCGTCCTGCGTGGCCGAGGTGCGCACCTGCTTGGGCTTCACGGTTCCGTGCGGGTTGTGGCAATCGGTGCACTGCACCAATCCCTCATTTACGCGGTGATGGAAGGGCATGTTGAACTGCGGCTTCTGCTGCAGATGGCAGGAATAGCAAAGCTCGGGCTGCGATTTGACCAGCAGGAATTCTTTCGTCTGCGCGTGGTGCGGTGAATGGCAGGAAATGCAGCTCACGTCATTTCTTCGATGCAGGGAATTCGTCGCGTTCATCTGTTGCGGTCCCGAGGCGTGGCAGGTGAGGCATTTGCTGTTTACCTTCTCGGTCGAGGCGCCTTTGAAGCCGAAAATCTTGGTCTTATCGGCGGGATCACCGGTGTGCTCCTCCCCCGGCCCGTGGCATCCTTCGCATCCCTGCTTCGATGCCGTGGCGTGAGGATCGAGCATGGTCTTGTAGTGCGGAGATTTTTCGTATCCGTTGAAGACGTCTTCGTGGCAAGTCTTGCAGGTGTCTGACCCCACGTACCCCTTTTCGGAAGGCTTCTGCTCCGCCGTTTTCGATGCCGCCGAATCGGACTTGCCCTTTTCCGCCGTCTTTTCCTGCGCTTGCGCGGAACTGATCATCAGCCCCGTAATCATCAGCATGGCTGCGAAACTACAGAACCCCAGCCCTTTCACTCGCCCCATGAAAATCCTCCTTCGAGCTACTGATCAGTTTTCCATCTGAAAGGCTAATTACTGTGCAAGGCGCATGATCGCGCAGACGAATTGCTCAATTCCGTGACTAGTGTCACCCCTGAATGTGATGGCCATCACAGGCCCCGCCGGACATGCGATGACACGACTTAGCTATGGAAGGGGATGGCCTATGCGCCCCCGAGAATTTTAAGGGCTGGGCGATTGGAAATGACGAGACTGGAGCCTTTCATCTGCACGAGTTTCTTCTTTTTGAATTCAGAGAACAGCCGCGTAACCGTCTCGCGCGATGCCCCAATCATCTGGGCAATTTCCTCGTGAGTCAGAGTTAACGTCAGCCGGTTCTCATCCTGTTGCGAGCCGGGATGGTGGCCCGCCCATTCCAGCAGGAACTTCGCGAGCTTCGCCGCGGCGGAACGGGAAAGCCCCAGCGATCGCACTTCCTGGTAAGCCACGTGATAAATGTTGGTGAGGAGTTGCGCCACCTTCAGCGCGGCATCGCCATGATCCTTCAGGAAGCGAAGGAACAGCTCCCGCGGAATAAAATTGGCTTGTCCCGGTTCCAGAACCTCTGCCGTCGCCTCGTACGGTTCGCCGGAAATCGTTCCCGGAAGTCCGACGATTTCTCCGGCTTCGGCAATTCGCAGGATCATGGTCTTGCCCTCGGAGGATGCCGCCGAAAGCTTCACCCGCCCGGAGCAGATGATGAATACCCCTCTCGGCGGTTGTCCTTCCACAAAAAGAAACGCACCTTTCGGATAGGTCGCGCTCGAGGTGATCGCGGATAATTTCTGTATGCCGGCGGGCGGCAAATCACAGAAGATCCGCTCCTCCCGCAGGGGACACGAGAGGCAATCCTCGATAATTCGTAGTCCGTATGGTGCTTGCATGGACATAGCCCGCAATTATAGGACCAACTTGTTGAAATTTACCCCAAATTCTTTGAGGTTATCTATCAGTTACGATCGCCTCCCGGAAAAGATTGCCTTTCCTTCTTATCACCCTTGAAACTGTGCGTGACGCGCGTCACCGTGGCCGGTGACACCTGTCACTGCCTCCGGCACCCCTCTCCAGTCACACTGGGGAAGAATGCGGAGGGCGTGATGCCACAAGATAATCGAAACCTCGTCGAAACCCTGAAATCAGAGCTCGATTTCCTGAAGAAGGGCGGCTACGGCCGGTCGCCGCGAACCCCTTGGAAGCCTCAGTTGATCTTCGAGGATTCGCCCACCTGCATGAATTACGACTCCAAGGAAAATCCCCGGCCATGTTCCGAGTGCCTCCTGATGCAATTTGTCCCGCCCGAATCCCGCGGCGAAAAAATTCCATGCCGGTACATCGCGCTGAATGCGGAAGGCCAAACCATCGAATCGTTTTACCAATATGGGACCCAGTCTGAACTCGAAGATTCACTTCGGAATTGGCTGGAGCAAACCATTGCCAACCTCGAAAAGGGATCATTGGAGTCGCAGGTTTGCACGAATTGCTGCGGCAAGTGCGAAACGAAGCACTAAAAATACTGTGGCTCCGAACCAAGGCCGAAATCTACTCTTCTCTAAAGCTGCCTGGATTCCCTTCAACGTATAAGTGCGCTTGCGCGCGGATCAGCTTCTCGATTCCCAATGAAAAATCGCGGGCGGCCTGAACAGCACCGCCCGCGTTTTTGGGCTGTCTTCGCTGAGGACCTGCCACTACGGTTTAATGGCCACTTTAATCACACCATCTCGCCGCTCGCCGAAGAGTTGATACGCTTCGGCGATCCGATCGAGGGGAAAAGTGTGAGTCAGAAGTGGGGCAAGATTGAGTCTGCCGTTGCGCACCAACTCCATCAGCCGGCGCATTCGTTCTTTGCCGCCGGGGCACAGCGTGGTCACGATTTTGTGATCGCCGAGCCCGGCGGCGAACGCATCAAGCGGCACGGAAAGTTTTCCAGAGTAAACGCCCAAGCTCGATAGCGTCCCACCCGCTCGCAGCACGCGCAGCGCATTTTCAAACGTCTGCTGCGTGCCCAGAGCTTCAATCGCCACATCCACGCCCTTGCCGCCGGTGAGGGATTTGATTTTTTCAACCACGTCGCACTCTTTGAAG
>JBGPTK010000023.1:0-26440 GCA_041490605.1 Terriglobia bacterium
GCTGCCTCGGCGTCTTCGCGGAGCCAACTTGAGCTTGCGCGTCAGTCATTGAACACTGCCTTGCGCTTGAATACGGAAGAGACAGGAACACTTGTTCTGTTGGGTCAGGTGGCGCTGGCGTTAGGAGATTTCGCGGCGGCAGAACAGCACTTCATTCACGCTTGCCAGGCCAATCCCAGAGCAGCGAACGTATGGTTTCTCCGCGGGTACATCGCCTGGAAGCGCCAGGACTTCCGGCAAGCGTCCGAAATGCTTTCTGCTGCGCGCAACGCACGAGGGCGCGATTGGAAGCCGGCCGGTGCGGCCCTCGAAGGGGATGTACAACATCGTATGTACAATGAATCCGGCTTCCTGAATGTGTTTGAACAGCAATGGGATGGTTCCTTGGAACTTACGCATGCCTACGGCCAACTGGACCTATACCTTCGCCGCCTTCGGTGAGAGGCGGAGCCGAGCCGATCGACCAGGGTGGTGCGGCACCGGGCCGGATGCGGGTATGAGAAACAAGTATTGCGACAAGGCTTCGGTATTTCAGAGACGGCGCGGGAATATAATAGCCATCAAGATGCCATGCGTGCTCAGCAGTGACGCGCAAAGGCAGGGAATGGTTCATTGATGCGATTAGCTCCTGTTCCTCTTTTCTACTTCCAGAGACCACTGGAAGCAATTGAGCGATCCGGTGAGAGCTCCCGTACAACCCACAGGGCCGCGAGCACTATTGATGCGTGCAGATACTTTGGAGGATTGATAGCCGGAGCTATTCTAGGAGTCTCGAAGGAAGAATTGTTGTCGGATCGTTTTTCGCCAGTGAAAGAATATTGGCGGAAAAATGGCCTTGTGCGTGAGATTGACGAAATTGCAGCCGGCTCTTTCAAGCGACTGAAACCACCAGAAATAAAAGGCAGCGGGTACGTCGTAAGATGCCTTGAGGCAGCACTCTGGGCTTTTTATAGCAGCGATTCATTTCGTGAAGGGTGTCTCCTCGCCGTAAATCTGGGGGATGATGCGGACACAACTGGAGCTGTCTATGGTCAGCTCGCAGGTGCCTACTACGGAGAGGACGAGATACCCGAAGACTGGCGTAGGAAACTGGCACACGTTGAACTGATTAAGTCGTACGCTGACCATTTGCACAGAAATAGGTTTGCGGAATGACCTGATTCAGTTGCATTGCTCACCGCCAGCAGCGAGTGAAAAGGCGCAACGCTTATCCGACGCCGATTCAACGCATGTCGTTTCGGACGCGAGGGATATTGTCGAAGCGGTTCCGGTCAGTACTGATGCCCACTCCCTCAAACCGCTCCCTGATCTGTTGAGCATCGGCCGTCTTCCTGCCTACCCCGGTGAATACAACCTTGCCGTCCGCCCGCTTGGGAGCCACCTTTGCCTTCAGGAGCACTTCGTCGCTGCCGGAGTGCTCACAGAGCAACAAGACCGCTGGCGATTTTCCGTTGTCCAGGCGGCAAGGCGAAGCTGCTACGTCAAATCCAACCTTGCCGTCGTGGACGACGCCTCTGCGGCGGTCGCCCTCAACTTCTTGGTCGCTGCTGCCTTTCTGATCGTCGCCCTCCGCTTTCTCGTTTTCGCAGCCTTCCTGCCAGCCGATTTCAGTTTCCGTGTTCGAGCTGTCTTTTTCGCAGCCGAGCTTCGCTTCGTGGGCATGGGCATTCCTTTCGTGACGTAGTTACGTCGTCGCCAGCTAAGATTCCCGCCAGCCCCGCAATATTAACACTCGGGCGCAAGCGCCATCCTTCCGCACAACCGAGTGGCTAGGGTCGGCCGAGTTGCCTCGCGGCACGCTCGGCTCCCGTACAGCGGCATCGTCATGAGTCCCCATCGGACAGAAATTCGCTCTGCCGCAGTGCGGGAACTCCTAAAACCATGGGGCAAAGTGACCGAAAAATATGAGAATGATGTAGGGAGGTTCAACCAATGCCCTCTCGGATATGTTGTCCGGACAACCATTCAACGAAAGAGATTTCGATTTGGGAAGTCGCTGTCGCGCTCTCAGAGGGATGAGCAATCGGCGTGAGCTAGAAATGCGGGAAGGAACATCAATACAGAATCAGCCACGTCTACGCCAACGACCCGAGCAGGAAAGAATTCAGTTTTATCGTCACGCGAGCAGTTCGGTTGGTAACGCGGTTAGCAGACGACGAGAATTATGGCCCCTTCCTTTTGGTGCTCCGCGAAATCGAAACTGGCAAGGAGCAGATTCTCCCCACGTTTTGGGCCTACGGTCAAAGCAACACGCAGCGTGGCGGGCAGTTCCCCCCGCTTCTCAGCCTTGAGGAATGGAAGACGCTATTCCGCCAGTTGGATGCTGGCTTCTGCGAATTGGAAGAAAGAATCCGGGTTAGGGCCTACGAACTTTACGAAAAGCGAGGGAAGCGTGACGGCTACGCTTTGGACGACTGGCTGCAAGCGGAGGCGGAGTTGACGGAGCGAAAGAGCCTCCGCGCTGCTGCGTAGCCAACCGGCGCGAAAGCTGCGCCACAAACCCGAGGTCGAAAAACCCTAGCTCGGCAGCGAGGCAAGCTTCTTCTTAGCCAGCGGTACTGCATACGCAGCGGGGGGATTATGCGCGATTGCTGCCGACGCCTTGCGGTAGAATTCGATAGCTTTGTCCTTGTCGCCTAGCTTCTCGTAGGTCTGGCCAATAAAGTATTGGATGAATGGGTCGTTCTGGTTCGCCTTCAGCAGTTCTTGGAGCGCCGTCTTGTAGTCTCCCGCATAGAATGCGACATAGCCTTGCAGGTAAAGAAGGAATTGCGCCTGCTCGGGATTGGTTCCCTTGTCGAGGATGTTCTTCGCCGCAGCGACGTGCTTCTGCGCTTCGGCTTGATTCCCACGCCGGGCAGCGATGCGGGCCTGCGCGTGCTCCCAACGAAACTCCCAAAGGTCTTGGCGAGCCGGTTTGATGTCGGGTTCCTTCAGTCCAGTGTCGTGGCCTACCTGATACCAGTGGTAGGCGGTGTCCAAATCGCCTGAGTCAATGCAAACGCGAGCGGCCTCGTCGGCAATCTCGCCCTGCTGAAAAAAGTTCTTCACGCTCCCGTAGTAGTCGAAGACCTGCTGTTCGTACGCGACGGTTCTCTTGCAATTTCCCTCGAAGGCATACGACATCGCCATGGCCCGTTCCGACGTTGCTTTGCGTTCAGGCGTGTCCGCAACTTGGATTGCCTTCGCAAGATACGTGCGGGCCTCCTCGCCCTGCCCCAAGAGGTCGAGCACACTCCCCGCCGCGATGTTGGCCGGAACGGAATTCGGCGAGATTTGGAGAGTCTTGCGATACAGCGCCAGCGCGTCATCCAAGTTTCCCTCGCGCATCAATTGCTGGCCCTGCTTGATGAACTCGGGCTGTTGCTGCTGGCTGGCGGGAGTCTGCGCCAATAGAGGCGCGAGAGAAACCGAAAGGACGAGAAAGGCTCGGGGAATTACGGAGATGGTCACTTTCATGGGGGGGATTATCTCACAAAGCCGCTGGCCTGACCCTTCCGACCCGGTGTTGGGGCCTTGCGCCTAAAAGTATGTCAACACAATTCCATTGGTATACCATTGGTATGCGGCAATTGATCTGACCGGGATTTTTTGTGCCAGGGGTTGCGGACTTCAACGGCGACCAGTGGCCGGAAACCAGTGCTGGATTCTCATTGAGCCTCGACGCCAATTCCGTCTGCGTAACTCTCTCAGGCTCGGATTCGGTGCACATCAAAGTAGATGCCGCCTCTACCTTCAGCCAAAATGTGCAACTCTCCTGCGTCGGCGGTGTGCCGAAAGGGTTCAGTTGCTCCTTCTCCCCGGAAACCTTGGATGGAGGAGGAAGCTCAACCATCACAATTCGTCCTGTTGCCGGGACGATGGGATCAGCCTCATCGGGAATTCTGTTGACTGGAATGGTCTTCGGTCTCTTTGCTTTCGTCTTTCTCACAGTTGGCGATTTATGGCCGGAATTCTTTAATTGCTTGCACTGAACTATCGAGCTCGAAAATCAAAAACAAATATATAGAACTCATAGCATCAACTTTACAGGAAGTGGATTTGCTGGAGCGTCCAGCACTAACTAAATGAGATATTGACGACAGCTTCCATCGGTAAAAGGTTTGGTCGCTTATGCCCATCTTCCGGACCGCTTCACCAACTGGAGGGCACGTTTCTGCGTGCCGCAGTGCATAGCGATCTGCTCTTCGGTCTGCCGGTTTTTTTCGTCCGCAAATCCCTCCTCGAAGGTACAGGATTTTTCCAAAATTCTCATTTCCTCATTGGATCAGTTTATGGGGAGGGCGTCACGTCCGGAGCGTGAAGAACCCTCGTTCCAGCATTAGCAACCTGTGACAATTGCCCCAGAGGCTAGATCAAAGTGACGATTGCCGAAGAATGTGGGGTGAGGAGAATCTCGACATCAAGATATGGAACTCCCTTAGTCATGTCGAACAGCATTTTATCGAGGCCCTGCACTTACGCGGTCCGAGCCATGGCCCATGTCGCGGAACACCCTTCGGGGCGGCTCTCGAGCAGCCGCGAGAATTGCGATCAGGAAAATATCCCGCCCTCGTTCCTTGGAAAGGTCTTTTTGCCGGTGAGTCGATACCGCATGGTGCGCTTCTTCCGGGGGACCATCGGGGGGGGTAGGGGGGCATTGGGGACTTTTCGATGATGATGCTGCTGAAGGCGGGACGGTTCGCGCCGCAGACCGCGCCCGCTCATAGCCGGGGCACGGCGGGCTGACCGCTCCTGTTTTGCCTGTCGTTTCTCACTGAAAATGGGGCGAGGAAAATATCCCGGGGCTCAACACAGAAGTACTGGATCGAAAAAAGCAACGTGGAGACACACATGAATCGATTATTCTTTTCCAGTTGTGTTACCCGTGTTTCTTGTTTTTTGCTTGGGTGCTTGTTGCTGGCCGCACCCGCTGTTCGGTCCCAAACTCTCGCGGACCTCTCTGTGACGATCCAGGACGAGAGTGGCGGAGCGATCGCGAAAGCCTCGATCGTTCTGATCAGCACAACGACGGGGCTGCAACGCCAGACGGAGAGCGATGCGAACGGGGTCGGGCGGATTACGAACATTTTGCCCGGGGAGTACGAGTTGCGCGTCGAGTTTCGAGGGTTTAAGCCGGCGACGAAGGCGCTGCATATGCAAGTGGGGCAGAGTGCTTCCTTGACGATGACGCTGGCGCTTGAGGCCGCCGCCACGGTTGTGAACGTCACGGCCACGGAGGAGGAAGGCATCCAGCCAACGAAGTCGCAGGTCAGTGAAGTGATCAGCGAGCGCCAGATAATGGACCTGCCGATCAAGGGCCGCAACTTTATCGACTTCGTGATGCTGACTCCGGAAGTGACCTTGGGGAACAGCACGTCGGTGGGGAGCCAAGCGCCGTTCACCGAGCAAACGCCCAAACTGAGCTTTGCCGGGGTGCGGGAATCGCACTCCGTATTCATTTCGCTGGATGGGGTGGATTACACCACGAGTCTTTCCGGGCTGCAGCGGAGTTCCCCCGCGCAGGAATGGGTGGAGGAGTTCCGCGTGGTGACGAGCAGCTACGATTCCGACGTGGGCCGGACGCTGGGCGGCATCGTGAACACGGTCACGCGTTCGGGCACCAATGTGGTGCATGGCGGAGTTTACGAATATTTCCGGAATAACGCCCTGGATGCGAGCAACCCGCTCTCCTCGCCGGGCATGGACACTTTGCGCTTGAATCAGTTCGGCGGGATGGTGGGTGGCCCCATCGTTAAGAACAAGACCTTCTTTTTCACGGGATACGAAGGGCAGCGCCGGGCGCAGTCGCCGCGCTATTCGAGCTTCATTCAAGGGAATATCGCGGGGATGAACGCCACCAAGCAGTTCTTCGGATTGTCGCAGGAGAATCTGGGGTCCATCCTGATGGTGAATGACTACGATAAGCTTATCGGAAAGCTGGACCATCAATTCACCGACAATTCCACACTAGTGGTGCGCTACCTGTTCTCCGACGAACGCAACCCCAACACCCCTGGCGCGCCCCCTGGGCTGGGTTTGCCCAGCACCTTCCGGGATAACCCCATTCGCGATCAGTCGCTCGCGGCAAACTTCATCCATACCTTCTCCCCCAAGCTCACAGGGGATACCGTGTTCCAGTTTGCCCGCCGTACCTTTCATCTGGATCCAGTGGGCGCCGGCCGGGAACCGTTCATGGCCATCCCGAACCTGGTGCAGTCCGGCGGCCCGGTAGGCAGCTTTATTTTCTATCGGGAGACGCGGCTGCAGTTTGGCCAGAGCATGACCCGGACGTATTCCAAGCACACGGTGAAATTCGGCGGTGAGTTCCATCAGATCTGGAACTCCACCAAATCGCCGATGTTCACGCCGGCGGTGAGCATTTTCACTCCGCAAAGCTACTTCGGACTGGCTCCGTTCACCCAGCCGACCGCGGTGGTATTCTACTTCGGCATGCCGCGTTCGCTGTGGGGACAGCAGTTGCTGCCGCGGGGCACGAATTGGCAGGCCAGCCTGCTGCCGCAGTCGATGCTGGCCGCGTTCGATAAGGCTTCCTCGGCGGACTTTACCCGGCAGATTGCCGGCCTATACCTCCAGGACAAATGGCAACCTTTCACGCATCTCACGCTCACCTACGGGCTCCGCTACGACTTTGAGACGCGGCCGTTCCAAGATCGCAACTGGTATGATCAGGACTGGCGCGATTTTCAACCGCGCGTAGGTTTCTCCTATGCTTTCAACGAAAAAACGGTGGTGCGCGGGGGGTTCGGCATCTATTTCGGCCCCTTCAACTGGAGCGAACTGGTGGGCACGACCACGGCGTTCGGACCGATCACCGGCTACCTGAACAATCCGCTGGTGGGGCCCTTTGTGAATCCCACGCAGAGCCTGGTGGGCCTGGCTGAGTTCGGCCCGGTGGGGGTGGCGTTCCCCGGTCCCGGTGGAATACCGGCGGCGACGGCGTTCACCAATTTCACCAGCACGGGATCCTATCCCGCGCCGAATCAGCTGATCGGGTTCTCACACGGGTTCACGACGAAGCGCTTTCCGAATCCGTATTCAGAAAATGCCAGCCTGCAGGTGGAACGTAGCCTCGGGAGAGACATGCAGATGTCGGTGGGTTACAGCTACGTGCACGCTTTGCGGATCCATTACTTCGGCGACGCCAACGCCAAGCCAAACGGTACGTTGCCCGACGGCAAGCAGGCACTCACGCTGGCCGACCCCAATTTCGGGTTCGCCTTTCTGGATTCCCCGGATGCGAAGTCCATCTATCACGCCGGCTTCCTGACGTTCAACAAGCGTTTCCACAATCACTACGGGGTGATGGCCAACTACACGTGGTCGAAGTCCATCGATAATCAGACCACGATCCAGTTTGCCACCGGACCTCAAAACTACCTGCAGAGAGACCTGGAACATGGGATTTCCGACAACAACGTCGCGCACCGCTTTATCCTGACTGCGCTGGGCGATTCGCCATTCCACAACCCAGCGGTAAAAGACTGGAACCTGGCGCTCACGGCCACCCTGCAGAGCCCCCGCTTCCAGTCAATCCTCGTGGGATTCGATTCCAACGGAGACGGCTTCCCATTCTCCGACCGGGTCGGATTGCTAGGGCGGAACACCTACGCGGGAGACGTCTTCCGGAATTTCGACATCCGGGTGCAGCGCGATTTCCCCATGGAGATCTCGCAGCATTCGGCGAAGCTGACATTCAGTTGCGAAGTGTTCAACCTGTTCAACCGCGTGAATGTGCTGGATGTGGACAACATCTATGGGGCGGCGGATCTGATCGGGCCGGTACCGCTCCATTACCGCGACGGCGTGCAGGGCGCACAGCCAGACTTCGGGCATCCGCGCAGCGTTGCCGACATGCGCCAATTCCAGTTCTCCTTACGGTTCAGCTTCTAGGAGAAGGCAGAGGCGCTTCTGCGGGGCGGCGGCAGCCTTGCAGCCGCCCATTCTCGGCAGGAGGGTGCAATGGGAATCTCGGGAGTGAGGGAATTCTGCAGGCCACAAAGCGCCCGCGATGTGGTGGAGTTGCTCACGAAGTATAGCGACCGGGCAGTGCTCCTCGCGGGCGGCACGTTGTTGCACGGACTGTTTGCGCGGGGGCTGGGATCGGGCGTTGAAGTTCTGGTCGACTTACAGAAAGCCGGTCTTTCCCATGTGAAAGGCACGAACGGCAGCCTCGCCGTCGGCGCGATGACCACGTTCCGGGAGCTCGCGGAGAGCGAGCCGGTTCAGAAGATGCCCGAGTTCCGCGCGATCCGCGATGCGCTCGAGTATCCACCGGCGCAAATCCGGAACATGGCTACGATCGGCGGATGCGTCGCGGCCGCTTTTCCTTTGTTTGATCTGCCCGTGGCTTTGATGGCTCTGGATGGTTCGGTCAAGGCGCTGGGCCCACACGGATCCAGAGAGGTAGGACTGGACAAGTTTTTCGTCGACTACTTCGAGCACGCGCTCGAAAAAAGTGAGTTCCTCACCGACGTGCTGTTGCCGAAGTTTCCTCCTCGATCGGCCAGCGCTTTTCTCAAGCTGGAGACAAATGCTAACGACTTGGCTTTGCTCAATGTGGGCGCCCGCGTCACTCTGGATGAATCGGGAATCTGCTGCGAGGCTCGCGTGGTGATCGGCGGCGGCGTAGGCAAAGTTCCCGTCCGGATGGTTTCCTGCGAAAACGTGTTGAAGGGGCAACGGCCCAGCGCGAAACTCTTGGAGGAAGCCTCGCAGGCAGTCTCCCCAGACCTGCACCCGGTTTCCGACCATCGGGCCTCAGCGCAATATAGGAGCGCGGTGGCCAAAGTTTACACGCGAAGGACGCTGAAGCGGGCCATGGGACGGCTAGGAGTCGAACTCGGCTGACCGGCGATTTAGATTGAACGGCCGGCGGCGAGAGCACCCACCACCTGGGAGTCAGACAATGAAACATTTGGTCAGCCTCGAAATCAACAGCGAACTCCACGAACTCGCCATCGAGACCCATGCCACCTTGCTCGATGTGCTCAGAGAAGAACTCGGCCTGCAGGGGACGAAGAAAGGGTGCGATTCTGGGGGATGCGGCTGCTGCACGGTTCTGCTGGACGGCCGCGCCGTCTATTCCTGCATGGTTTTTGCGATGGCCGCGCAAAACACGAAGATAACGACGATCGAAGGTCTGCTGAAAAATGGCACGCTCGACCCGCTTCAGGAAGCATTTATTCAGGCTGGGGCTGTGCAGTGTGGCTATTGCACCAGCGGCATGATCATGGCCGCCAAAGAGTTTCTCTCCAGTTTGCGCTCTCCGAGCGATCTTGAGATCCGCCAGGCCATTTCGGGAAATCTGTGTCGCTGCACCGGCTATCACAAGATCGTGGATGCCATTCGCTTGGCCGCATCCGGCCATTGAGAGATTCTTTCAGGGGGACGGATCATGTCCAGAATGAAGATTGTCGGCAACAGCGTTCGCAGGACAGATTCCTACGATAAGGTCACCGGGGGAAAGGGCTACACCGTCAACCTCCGACTGCCGGGCATGCTGCACGCCAAGCTCCTGCGCAGTCCGTATCCCCACGCGCGCGTCGGCCATATCGAAACCTCCCGGGCGGAAAAGCTTCCGGGCGTGAAGGCCATCCTGACCCCAGCGGACGTGCCGCAGATCAAGTATCACCCCGTATATTTTGCGCCGAGCAATGCCGCAAGCATGGTGCGGGACATGCTGATCCTGGCTAGCACCGTGCGCTTTGCTGGCGAGCCGGTGGCTGCGGTAGCCGCGACGCGGCCTGAGATTGCCGAGGAAGCGCTCGAACTGATCCACGTGGATTATGAGGCGCTCCCCGCAGTCTTCGACCCGGTGGAAGCGATGAAACCCGGCGCGCCGCAGATCTATGAGCACGCACCGAATAACGTGGTCATGAATCCTTCGTTCAGCTTCGGCGATCTGCAAAAGGGTTTTGAGGAAGCCGACCACATCTTCGAGAGCACCTACCGCACGCAGAGAGTGCACACCTGCTACATGGAGCCGCGCGTTTGTGTCGTGGACAGCGACACCAGTGGCAATCTCACCGTCTGGTCCTCCACGCAGCATATCTTCGGGCTGCGGGAAAAGCTGGCTTTCGCCTTGGGCATTCCCATCAGCAAGGTGCGCGTGGTGAAGCCTGCCTACATTGGGGGGGGATTCGGCGGCAAGCTGGATATGGGTTTTCTCGAACCGGTGGCCGCGCTGCTGAGCCTGAAGACCGGACGTCCCGTACGTATCGAGCATACGCGGTATGAAGACTTCATCACAACCACCAGAAACCCAATCGAGCTTTACATGAAGACCGGCGTGAAGAAGGATGGGACCTTCACCGCTCGCTACGTCAAAAGCATTCTGGACACGGGAGCTCATGCTACGCACGGCGCCGTCGTAATCATGGTCCACGGCTTCTTCGGTGTCCTTCTCTCCTACCGCTGCCCGAATCAAAAGTGGGAGGGAGTGACCGTTTACACGAACAACATAATCGGCGGCGGGTTCCGCGGGTACGGCGCACCCCAGGCTGCGTTTGCCATGGAATCGCAGATCGACGAAATCTGCGAGCAGCTCAAGTTCGATCCCATCGAGTTCCGCCTTAAGAACGCCCACACCGAAGGAGAACAACATCCCTTCGATCCCAACTTCAAGCTTTCGAGCTATCGCTTCGAAGAGTGCCTGAAGAAGGGCGCGGAACAGTTCGGCTGGTCCAAACGTCTTCCGGCCGGTGCCGCCAGCGGCACGAAAAAGCGAGGCATTGGATTCGCCTGCCAGCCGCTGTGGGTGAGCGGCTGCGTGGGATTCCCGGACATCTATGAGCATTCCGGCGCCATCCTCAAACTGAATACGGACGGAACGGCGAATTTGTCCGTCGCCACGGTGGATATGGGCTGCGGGCAGAACACGGTTCTTAGCCAGATCGCCGCCGAAGAGCTCGGCATCCCTTTCTCGGCTGTGAAGATCACCTACGCAGATACCGATACCGTTCCCTTCGATGCCCCAAGCCACGCTAGCCGGGTCACCTATTCGGCGGGAAATGCGGTAAAAGCCGCCGCTGCGTCGGCCAAGCTGAGAGTCTTCCAAGTGGCGAGCGGCCTGTTGAATACTTCACCGGAAAATCTCGAGATCGTAGACGGGCGGGTGCAGGTGAAAGATGCGCCGGCAAACGGGCTGCCGCTTACCGAGGTCGTGAAGCGCGCCGAATCTCCTTGCGTCAACATGGTGCCCGATGGCATGCAGCGGACGCCGCTCGAAGAGAAAGGCACCATTATGGGCTTCGCCTCACTGGCTCCTACCTCCAATCCCTCGCCTGCGGCTGTGGAATTCGTCGAAGTCGAAGTTGACACGGAAACCGGCGAAGTGGAGGTTCTGCGCGTTGTCTATGCCCATGATATCGGAAAGGTGATCAACCCGTCGGGAGCGGAAGGACAGGTGGAAGGAGGACTGCAGCAAGGACTCGGCTACGCCCTGATGGAAAATCTTGTGTTTGACCAATCCAGCGGGGCCTGCCTGGCGGCGGATTTCTTGAACTACAAGATGCCGACTGCGTTGGAGATGCCCGCCGAGATCACCTGTCACTGGGTCGAGTCGAACGAGCCCACGGGACCATTCGGCGCCAAGTCTCTTGCGGAGCCCTGTGCGATTGTTCCCGCCCCGGCCATCGCCAATGCCATCTATAACGCCATCGGGGTCCGGGTGCGAGATTTGCCGATCACACCGGAAAAGATTCTGGCAGGCCTCGGGAAACTCTAGTTCGTTTCCACCATCGAGACTGCCCAGGTTGCAGTTGGGCACATTTCTCAAATGGCTGATGGCCATTCCTGTTCCACAAGATCGGCATCGACGGAAACGCGCGCGACAGATGTGGGGCGTTGCAGCGTGAGAAGAATGCAGATTCGGCATGCCGAGAACAGGGCCAGTAGGCGCCAAGAACTCGCTATCAAGGCTGGTGAACCGGGGAGACGTGCGCGTGGAGGTTCTGGTCGTGGGCGAGTTTAGTAGCCAGCGCGTTGGCGTCCGTTTCAGTAGAAACGAAGGTGCGAACGCGATAGAGCGTTCGCCCGTGGACATTCAGCGGCGTAATTGTAGTGCGGTACTGTTGAGGCAGGTGGGCGGCCAGGGCATCGGCATTCTTGCGATCCTGGAAGAGACCTGAATCGACTGCGTATTGACTGAGCGCAGGATGGGGGACTGCAGGTCTGGAGACTGCGCTGGTTTTCGCAGTGGGTGCATTTGCCGGTGCTGGCGCTGGGGCTGGATCCGGCTCCGGCGCAGGAACAAGAGCAGGCGCTGGTGTAGACGCGGGCGCAGAAATCTTTGCCTGGGGGGCATGCTGAACCGTGGAATTGGATGATGGTATCGCGGGTTTATTGGCTATGAAAAACCCGACAATCACCAGGAAAAGAGCAGCAGCGAAGATGCATCCTACGAGAGTGATCCGCGACATGCGGTTTCGTCCCCCTGCTGTGCCTCAATCTTGCCCGGCGCAACCCTGAGCTTCCGATTCCCGCGATCATACCACGCAAATCCTCCTGACCTTTCCCCTTCCTTTCCACGAAAATCATACTCAAAATCGTGCGGATTTTGGGGAGCAGGTCCGCGGACTGCTTCTTCGCATTTCATAGGAACGATTTTTCGGTTATAAACGAATAGGACGGAGCGACACTGTGAATGAAATTGTGGAAAAGGTACTTAGGAAGACGCCGCTTTTTGCCAATCTGACGCAAAAAGAAATGGACGCTTTGGCCGCGCGAGTGAGTACAAGGCATTTTGGAAAGGGCGAGCAACTATTTGGCGAAGGCGACGCTTGCACAGGATTGTTTCTTGTCGCTTCGGGCAAAATTCGCATTTTCAAATTATCGGCCGCTGGCCGCGAACAGGTGCTTGCGGTGGAAGGACCTGGAAGCTCGTTCGCGGAGCTTCCCGTATTCGATGGCGGAAATTATCCGGCCGCGGCATCCGCGTTGGAGGATGCGGAGGTACTGTTCATTTCCCGCAAGGAGTTCCAGAACTTTTGCCGCGAACATCCCGAGGTAGCGCTAAAGGTGATTGCCGTGGTTGGGGGACGGCTCCGCCGGCTTGTAGGAATCATAGAAGAGCTATCGTTCACAACGGTACGGCAACGGTTGATCTCCTTTATCCTGCGCCTGGCCCAGGCGAGCGGAACGCATTCAAAGGATGGAATCCACGTGGAATTGACCAAGAGCCATCAGGACTTGGCGGCGGATTTGGGCACGGTGCGCGAATTGGTATCGCGGAATCTGAGCCGGTTACAGGCGGAGGGATTTCTGGAAGTGGATGGGCGCAAGATTGTTGTGAAAGACCTGGCCGGGCTGAAGGCTGAGCAAACCTCTCCAGAGTAAACTTTCCCGCAAAAATGGAGAATTCTCAGGGGGGAGTGACTTTGGTCACTGCCCCCTTGCGTCCCGTCCTCCATATTGGGAGTGCGGAGGACAGCCATGACATTCAGCGATAGAACGAAAGTAAAAGAAATTGCCTTGTCGAACCCGGGGGCCCGGAGAATTCTCGAGAACGCCGGAGTGGACTATTGCTGCGGGGGCGGCAAATCCCTTCAGGACGCCTGTCTGCATGCGGATGTATCCAGCGAGGAAATCTTGGACCGGCTGCGCCGGAACAGCGAGCAGGTAAACCCTGACGAAGCGAACTGGATTTCGGCAAGTCTATGCGAGCTGACGCGGCACATCCGGGAGAAACATCACCGGTACGTTCGCGAGTCAATCTCGCGCATCAGTACACTGCTGCAGAAGGTGAGCGCAAAGCACGGAGAAAATCACCTGGAGATTGCTGTCATCGAAGATCTCTTCCTCCAAGTGGGCCAGGAAATGATCATGCACATGCAGAAGGAAGAGCAGATTCTGTTTCCCTACATCGATGCGCTGGATCGCTCGGTCAATGGAAACGGAACGCTGGAGCCTCCATTCTTCCAGACGGTGCGGAACCCGATTCACGCGATGATGAAGGAGCACGATGCCGCCGGAGACCTGGTGAAACAGATTCGCAAAGCCAGTTCGGGCTACGCGCCTCCTGCAGACGCTTGCACCAGTTACCGGGCGCTATACCAGGAATTGGGCCAGTTCGAAGCGGATCTCCACCAGCACGTGCACTTGGAAAACAACATTCTCTTCCCGCGCGCAGTCGAAATGGAGGCCGCCGCCGTCTGAGGCGGATGGATACCATGGCTATTTCCATTGCAGCGGAAGCGTCCACGACCGGCACATCACCGCGATCTTCACTTTCTCCGGCACAGATGTTTGAGATTGCCCGGGCTCGCGAAGCCGCGCTCTCGCGGCTGCTGATGGCTTACATCACTTCCGGCCTTTTCTTTATGTTGTTTCCCGGAACTTTTCTGGGTGTGTGGAATCTTCTGCAAATCAGCGGGCGCGAGAGTGTGGCGTCCATTTCGCCGGCATGGCTGCAAGCGCACGGCCATGCGCAGGTATTCGGGTGGGTGGGCAGCTTCATTCTGGGAATTGGTTTTTATTCCATTCCCAAGCTGCGCGGCGCGAAATCATCCACGCGCGCTGCCTGGGCTTGTTGGGCCATGTGGACCGTTGGCGTGGCGTTGCGATGGGCCGCTAATGTATATGGATGGGAATGGCGGTTGCTGCTGCCCGTTTCCGCAATTCTTGAGATTGCGGCGTTTCTTATTTTCTTCCGGACCGTTTCTCAGCACCGCCCCGAAGATTCCGGCAAGAGCCGGCGGGAGACCTGGATTTGGCTGGTGATCAGCGCGAGCACAGGCCTGTTGCTTGTGCTGTTGGCAAATCTCGCCGGTAGTTTCTACGTTTCCTTCCGCGGTGTTAGTCCCGCCTTTCCGCATGTGCTGGACCAGCGCTATCTTGCATTAATGGCGTGGGGATTCCTGGTGCCGTTTGTGTGGGGATTCAGCGCGAAATGGATGTCCGTGTTTCTGGGCTTGAAACCGATTCATCCGCGATTGTTGATGGCCGCTTTGGCTGCGAACGTTTTGGGCGTTGCCTTGACGGTTGCTGGATTGGGCTCCGTCGGATCTTGGATCTTCGTGCTCAGCGCCGCATTAGCGGGAGGGGCTTTGCGGATGTTTGAGCCAGCCCGGCAGGAAGCCAAAATTCGCGGAGTGCACTCGAGCTTTCCATTCTTCATTCGCATGGCTTATGTCTGGCTTGTGATCGCCGCAGTGCTAGGGGTGGCAGCGGTGTTGTGGGATTCTTCGGGAGGGATCTGGGGGGCATCGCGGCATGCCCTGACGGTGGGGTTCATCGCCGTAATGATCATGAGCGTGGGGCAGCGAATCCTGCCGGCCTTCGCCGGGATGCGCGCGCTGTGGAGCACCCAACTCATGTTTGCCGGGCTGGCACTCGTCACACTCGGATGTACATTGCGAGTATCCTGTGAAATCCTCGCGTACCAAGGCTACGCGGCGTGGGCCTGGCGGGTTCTGCCGATTTCCGCGCTGTGTGAACTTGCCGGGCTGACAATCTACGCGCTGAATATTATGGGCACCTTCATCCTGGAGCCCAGCCACGCGCAGAAGCAACCGCTGGTCGTCGAGTCACCGGCAAGGATTTCTTAGAGAATCGGCTTGTGAAACATCGCAAAATGGCCGAATTGCGTTCTCAGCGGGCCCGGCGCCGCAAGACATCCTCGGCCCAACTCAATGCCGCCATGGCGCGAGGGAAGCCGATGGTCGTCAGTGTTAGCAATATCGCGTGCCGGATCTCCTCTGCTGAGACTCCGGCGGCGCGGGCAGTTCGCACCGCAGAATGGACGCCACCCTCCGTCTGGGCGGCCGCGGCGATGGCCACTTTCGCAATGCGCCGCGTTCGCTCGTTCAGCGGACCCGCTTCATGACACGCCTCTCCCAGCCGTTCAAAATGTTTCCAGACGGCGGGGTAAGACCTCCGCAGATTTTGTATGGATGATGGTAGTTTGGATTTCATTTCGTTTCCCTCAGCCCTTCGCCGCCATTCTACAGGCGTTTTCGAATGGATTTCAGATCAGCTTCTGCCGGCTGGCGTGGATGACGGTTTCGAGGCGGCTGCGAGTCCCCAACTTCCGGCCGGCGTTGTGGATGTGATTGCGCAGAGTTCGTGGGGTGATATGCAGCGCTCGCGCCACATCCGCAGGGCTTTTTCCTTCGGCGAGCAGCGAGAGCACGCGCTGCTCCTGATCGGTCAGGGGCGAAACCGGCGCCGAGGGCACGCGTTCATCGGAGAGTACGGCGAGTTGCCGGGCAGCCCCGAGAACCTTTTGAGCCAGCTCTTCTTTTTTCCTCCGCCGAGTGATGTCGCGGGCCAGATGCACCACCAGCCGCCGCTTGGTCCGGCCGTCCAAGAAAACCAGGATGGAGACATTCACCCACAGGCGTTGCCCGCCGCTTGCCTTCACTTCCAGATCGTAATCGGAAACCTCGCGCTTCGCGTGCGCGCATTCGAGCACGGAACAGTCTTCACAACAAACGGTGTTGCCCAGCGGGCCGCGGCCTTGAAACAGGGCGGAACAGGCATGGTCAAGCACCTTCGCGGAAGGGTAGCCAAAAAGTTTTTCCGCGGCGCGGTTCCACGAACGGATCAGGCCCTGCTCGTCCACGCTGAATGCGGCGTCGGCCGTGCCTTCCAGCAGCGTAAACAGCTCTTGTTCCAGCATTGGCAGCCTGTGACGATCGCCCCAGAGGCTAGGTCAAAGTGACGATTGCCGAAGGAGGCGGCGCGAGGAGAATAACGACATCAAGATATGGAACTCTCTTAGTCATGTCAAATAGCATTTTATCGAGACCCTGCTCTTATGCGATCCGCGCGATGGCCCATCTCGCCGAACAGCCTGCGGGACGGCTCTCGAGCAGCCGCGAGATTTGCGAGCAGGAAAATATCCCGCCCTCGTTCCTCGGAAAGGTGTTTCTGCCGTTGTGCCGATGCCGCATGTTGCGCTCGCTGCGGGGGACCGGCGGGGGTTACGAGCTGGCGGTGCCGCCCGAACAGATCCGGCTGCTGGCGATTGTGCAGGCGATCGATGGGCCGCAATTGGACGATTGCATTCTGGAAGATCATCCCTGCGGAAATCCCCGCGAGTGCCTGTTGCACCCCGTGTGGGCCAATGTCCGGAAACAGTTTGTGGATTATCTGGAGCGCACCACCGTGGCGGACCTGGCGCGAATGCGCAAGTCCGCCCGCGCCACGATTCCACCGGCAGACGATACGCGGGAAGCGATTCCGGCAACAAAGTAAGGAGAGCGACGATGGCGACAACAAGCGCAGTGACTCCGAGCCAGGGCCGTTGGATACCCAGCACCTGCGGCATGTGCCTGCATGGCTGCGGAATCAAGGTTTACGTCGAAAATGGCGTGGCGCTCAAAATCGAAGGCGACCCCACCAACCCGGACAACCTGGGTAAACTCTGCCCGAAAGGCAACGCGGGCCTGGCCCGCCTGTACGATTCCACTCGCGTGCTCCATCCCATGAAGCGCACCAACCCGAAGAAGGGTCTGAATGAGGATCCGGGATGGGTGCGGATCACTTGGGATGAAGCTTACGAGATCGTGGCGCGGGAATTGGGGAAGGTGCGCCGCGACGATCCCCGCAAGCTTCTCTGCGCTCTCGGCGACTTCCAGCGGATCCTTTTCTGGGGCTGGCCCGCCGTTTTCGGCTCTCCGAATTTTTTTACTTCGCTCGGAAATTATTGCGGCGGTTCCTATCATCCGGTGAACGGGAGCGTGGACGGCTCCTTTGCGGCCATCAACGACTACGACTATTGCAATTACTGGATTCAGATCGGCTCCGGCGACGGATTCTCATCCCACCTGCATCTTTCCGGAAGCGCCAAGCGCATGGCCGATGCGCGCATGCGCGGCATGAAGGTGGTGTCGCTCGACCCGCGCTGCTCGATCGCTTCGGCAAAAGCGGATGAATGGATCCCGATTCTCCCCGGCACGGATCGCGCCTTCGTCCTCGGCATGGCGCATGTGCTGATCTACGAACTGGGCCGCTATGACCGCGAATTTCTGCGCGACCGCACCAACGCGCCGTATCTGGTGAAGGAAGATGGCGATTTCCTGCGGGATGCCGGCGGCAAAGCCCAGGTTTGGGATTTGGGCGCCAACGCCCCGCGCGCCTGGGATGAAGTTCCCTCCGAATCCATGGCGCTGGACGGAGCCTATTCTTACGACGGCAAAAAGATCCGCACCGGCTTCCAGGTGTGGAAAGAAATCCTGCTCGAAAACACGCCCGAGAAGATGGCCGAAATCACCACGGTGCCGGCCTCCACCATCCGGAAGATTGCGAAGGAATTTGTGGAAGCCGCGGAGATCGGCGCCACCATGGAGATCGAGGGCAAGACCTATCCGTATCGTCCCGCCGCTCTCAATTACTACCGGGGCTCGCAATCCCACGGCAACGGCCTGTTCGACAACATGACCTTCAAGCTCTTCAACATGCTGGTGGGAAACATAGACGTTCCCGGGGGGCATCTCGGCGTGCCTCTCGATCACCGTGGTTTCTTCGTCAGTCCTGGCGAAGATGGCATGCTGAAGCCCGAGCCCCACCAGCTTCATCCTGCTCCGGCCTTCAAGTACCCACCGGATTCCACTCACTTGATCGAGTGGTTCCCCATCGGTTTCGATGCTGGGCAGCTCAATGCCGAAACGCTGCTGAATCCGGAGCGCTTCGGCTTGAATTACAGCCCGGAGGCCATGCTGATCTACCACTCCAACCCGTGGTGGAACATGCCGGAGACCGACAAAATCGAGGAAATCTTCCGGCGGATGAAGTTCGTCGTGGCGATTGAAATTCAGGAAACCGAATCCACGCAGTGGGCCGATGTGTTCCTGCCGGACCAGACGTTTCTCGAATCCACGCTGCTCAATTGCCTGGAGCCGCCCGCCGTCACCGGCCACTCGTTGCGCCAGCCGGTGGTCAAGCCTCTCGGCGATACGCGAGACGCCTACGAAATCCTCACCGAATTGTCCGAGCGGCTGGGTTTTCGTGACAACTGGAATGATCTTTTGAATATGGTCTGTGGCTTTACGGCCAAGCCGAAATATCTGCTCGATCCGGACAAGCGTTACAGTGTCGAGGAGTTTTGGGACTGCTACGCCCACAGCGTCTACGGGGAAGACCGGGGACTCGATTGGTTCAAGGAGCACGGGCACGCGGTGCGCTACCGCACCCCGGAAGAAACCTACATGCCTTACGGCAACTTGCGCATCCCCTTCTATTTCGAATTCATCAAGCGCACGGGCGACGAGATGCGGCAAAAATTTTCCGAGGTGGGACTGAAAGACTGGCCGCTCGATAATTACAAGCCGCTGCCCTTCTGGAAGAATTCGCAGGTGATCGAAGACGGGAAGGCAGGGTACGAATATTTCGCCATCACCTTCAAGGAAAGTCTGCACACCTTTGCGGACACCATGGTCATGCCGTGGCTTTCCGAAGTCAGCGAGAAAGATCCCGTTCACGGAGGGATCCTGGTCAATTCCGCCACCGCCCGTAAATTGGGATTCAAGACGGGTGACCAAATTCGCTTGAGTTCACCGGCGGGAAGCATTGAAGGCGGCGTGCAGGTGGTGGAGGGCATCCATCCCCAGGTTTTCGGGGTGAGCAATGCCATCACGCGAAACGTGGTGACCAATAAACGGGTGAAGACGCGGGGAACGCACTTCAACCGGCTGCTAACCGGGTCCATGAAATATACCGACAGCGCGACCGGCGGACTTGAATCCACCGCGCGCGTGCGCGTCGAGCGTCTGGAAAGGTAAAAGACAATGCCGATTGCCAATGTCGCCGCCCTGGGAGCCACCCGCAAAATGCTGGGGTTCAGCCGAAGTACGGTGGAGTTTGAAGGCGGCACGATTGCCGACCTGCTGCGGCAATTGCCGACGCAGGACGGGAATTGCCTCTACGACAGCCTGGTGTGCAATGGCAAATTGCGGCCCGACTTTGCGATTGTGGTGGATGGATTGAGTCTGAAAGCGGATGAGTTGGAGAAGCAACTGCGAGGGGGCGAACAGGTCGTCACCATGGCGATCCTACGTCACCTGGCCGGCGGATAACTGATATTTTTCGACGAGGTGCTGCAATGGCTCGACTGGGAATGGTGATTGATCTGAAGCGCTGCATCGGCTGCAATGCCTGCACGCTGGCCTGCAAACAGGAAAACGGGACGCCCGAAGGCATTCACTTCGCGCGCGTGGTGACGCAAGAGGTGGGGACCTATCCCCAGACCAAGCGCACATTCCTTCCGACCCTTTGCAATCACTGCTCGGATGCTCCCTGCGCCTCGGCCTGCCCCACCGGAGCGACCTACATCCGGCCCGACGGCATCGTGATGGTGGACCACACTTTGTGCATCGGATGCCGCGCCTGCAACGTGGCATGTCCCTACATGAACCGCCACTTCATCGAGCGCGGCTTGCTCAAGCATGGATACAACAGCGACGGAATCAGCCCACTCGAAGCCATCAAGTTCGCCGAGTTCGACGAAGGAACCAACATCAAGTGCACGCTCTGCGCCCACCGCGTGGATCAGGGTCTGGAGCCGGCTTGTGTGGTGACCTGTCCCACCGACGCCCGCATTTTCGGCGACTGGGAAGAGGAAAACGGCAAATTGCAGCGCCTGGTGAAGGAAAGAGAAGGCTGGGCGTTGCTGCCGGAGTACGGGACAAAACCGAACGTCTATTATCTGGATGCATAGCCCGCGAATCTTCGGGGATTCGAACGGAGAAAAAGCATGGCCACACGACAGCTATTGATTGCTCCACACCGATTCGCAGTTGGATATTACCGCCAAACGTTTTGGAATTGGCTGATCGGAACCGCCTTCTTCCTTGGCGGCGTCGGTGGAGGATTGTTCCTCGTCTCGCTGCTCACCGGACACGTTGCGGGAATGATCGCTGGTTTCCTGATCGTCGTGGTGGGCAAGAACACCGCGCATCTACTCTTTCTCGGCCGGCCAGAGCGCTTCCTGGCTGCGGCCAGACGGCCGGACCGATCCTGGATTGCCCGCGGAATATGGGCCATGGGCATTTTTATGGCGACTGGTTTTGTGAGCATCTTGCTCCAAGCTCACTCACAGTTGATCCACCTTTCGCAGCCGGCTGCCAATTCAATTTTCACGCTCGCCACCGCTTCCGCACTATTCATCGCTTGTTACGACGGTTTCCTGATGAGGGCTTCCGCGGGTGTGGCGTTCTGGCGGACGCTGCTGCTGCCGCTCTTATTGTTCATGTACGCGTCGCTCGGAGGCATCACGCTGTCCTTGACGATTCGCGAGCTTCGCGGCGAAATTCCTCCCGCTGGCCTCGAATCTCTCGAGCATGGACTGCTGGTCGCCAATTTCTTCCTTCTGGCAATTTATTTTTACCGGATGAGCCGGTCGCTTCCGGCCGCCCGCGAAACCCTGCGCGAATGGCTCCGCGGAACTTACGCGCGGGCTTTTTTCGGACTTGTCCTGTTGGTGGGGCTGGTGGCCACCTTGCTCCTTTCGTTCTTACACACGACTACTCCGCATGGCTCCATGTTCGTCGTGCTGATCGCCGGCTGCGAACTCATCGGGGATTTTTCGATGATGATGCTGATGCTGAAGTCCGGGCTCTTCGGCCAGCAGGCCGCTCCCGCGTATAGCCGGGCCACGGCTTTTGACCGGCCGTTTCTTGTGTCATCCCCGGTTTCTAAACACAGTCCGTAGTGCAAGCGGGGCCGCGGGAGGCGGAGCCCGAAGCGGGCCACTGGGAGCAGAGAAACTTAGCTATTTATTTGAACGAGCGTTCAAGAACGGATTGCACTTCAGGCACAAGGAGGCGTTGCAAGTGACCGGCATTCAAGGGGCGCATGGATTCCAGTTGAATGCTCCCAACACTCCGTTGCGGCCTTGCGAACTCCCTGTCCTTGATCCTCGCCCTGACGAAGTAATTGTCCAAGTTGCAGGCTGCGGTGTCTGCCATACCGATACAGGATTTGCGTTCGACGGCGTGCCGACGCGACATTCCCTTCCCCTCATCCTGGGACACGAAATCTCCGGGCAGGTCGTTGCTGCAGGCGAAAAATCCGGAACCTGGCTGGGACGCTCGGTGATTGTTCCCGCCGTGATTCCCTGCGGGCTATGTCCGGCCTGCCGCGCCGGACGAGCAACCATCTGCCGCCAGCAATTCATGCCTGGGAATGACGGCGACGGCGGATTTGCCACACATGTGCTTGTGCCATCGCGTGGCCTATGTCCTGTGCCCGAGCCCCTCCCGGCAGGCCTTACTCTCGAAATTCTCTCCGTGGTAGCAGACGCGGTGACCACTCCTTACGAAGCCATCCGAAGGTCAGAACTTGGGCCAGAGGATGTAGCCGTCATAGTTGGAGTTGGTGGCGTCGGGGGATTCGCGGTTCAAATCGCGGCCGCGCTGGGCGCAGCGGTGGCCGCCATTGATGTTGATCAGCAGCGGCTCGACCTGGCTTCGCGGCATGGTGCTGGCCTGGTTCTTGATGCGAGTTCTGCGGATCTGAAGGGTTTGAAATCCGCTATCCGTACTTTCAGTAAGGAACACGCACTCAAGGGCATCGGCCTAAAAATCTTTGAAATGAGCGGCACGCCCGCCGGCCAGAGCACAGCCTTTGGGTTGCTGGATCATGGCGCTTACCTGTCGGTGGTCGGTTACACATCGAAGATGGTCGAATTGCGTCTATCGAACTTGATGGCATTCGACGCAACGGCGCGCGGCAACTGGGGTTGCCCGCCGGAACAATATCCCGCCGCGCTGCAACTGGTGCTTGAAGGCAAAGTGGTTCTTGCTCCCTTTATCGAATTCCATGAATTGGAAGAAGCGCCGGCGGTTCTTGAGGCTGCCGCGAAGCATTCGCTGCGACGCCGAGCGATTTTGCGACCCACCCATAACAGACAACAAAATAAATTGGAGACAGCAAAGTGAAGAATCACAATCTCATCGAAGCCACCTCTCCGCGGGAGATTCAGGTTGAGAGAAGGCCTGTTCGCGATCACTCCCGCAAGCCAGTAGAAGACCTCCACAACGTTTGGATCATATTGAACAATCCCAGCGAGCTCAATAGTTACACCACTTCCATGATCAAAGAAGTGATCCTGGCGCTGCGCGAGGCGAGCAATGACCGGGCAGCGGTAGCCGTGGTTCTGACCGGAGCGGGAACGCGCTCGTTCTGCAGCGGCGGGAACACGCGCGAATATGCGGAGAATTACGCCGGCGCTCCCGCCGAGTACCGTCAATATTTGCGGCTCTTCAACGACATGGTCACGGCCGTCTTGCAATGCGACAAGCCGGTGATTTGCCGCGTGAACGGAATGCGCGTCGGCGGCGGCCAGGAAGTGGGAATGGCTTGCGATTTCTCGATCGCGAGTGATCTCGCGGTCTTCAGCCAGGCTGGGCCTAAACATGGGTCCGCTCCCGACGGCGGGAGCACTGATTTTCTCCCGGTTTATGTAGGGATCGAGCGTGCCATGTATAGCGGAACTCTCTGCGAGACCTGGAGTGCTCACCATTTCTACTGGCTCGGTGGGCTGACGCAGATTGTTCCCGCCTTGAAGGTCAATGGCAAGTGGACGGCCAATCCATTGGTTGTGACCGACCGCGTTCTGGACGAATACGGACGCGTGGTGCTGGGCGAGTGGAAAACGGGGCAGGCTCGAGAAGAGGGAAAATCACTGTTGACCCAAGGCAACGTGGACCTCTCCCTGCTCGACGAGTCAGTCGAAGAGATGTGCACAAAACTCCTCTACACCATGCCCGATTGCCTGATTAAGACCATTGAGAGTCTGCGCAAACACAAACTGCAGCACTGGGACAAGAATCGGGAAAGCAATCGCGCCTGGCTTTCCCTGAACATGATGACGGAAGCGAATGCAGGATTCCGCGCTTTTCATTACGGCACTAAAGAGAAGAGAGAAGTGGATTTCATTCGCCTCCGCCAGCGGCTTGCGCAAGGAGTGCGGTGGAGCGAAGACTTGATCCAAGAAATCGCGCCGTGGGTGACGGGGAAAGAGAAGCCCGTAATTTGATCTGAAGAGAATTTGATCGGCGATTGACCGGCGTCGACGCCGAACGATGGAAGGAACAGGATCCTGAATGAAAGCCGAACCGGCAGAACTGGCGGGAAAAGTAGCTATCGTGAGCGGCGGCTCGGGCGCGATTGGAAGCGCCATTATCGATGCCTTGGCGCAAGCGGGCGCGCGCGCAATTTCATTCGATCTTTCGGAACCCAAGCGAAACCAACCTTGGATCAACTGCAATATCCGAGAAGAAAGCTCTGTTGCCGCCGCGGTTGGATCCGTCTACAAGACAGAAGGAAGATTGGACCTGGTGGTCCACGCAGCGGGGATTTCGCACGACTCGGTGATCTGGAAAATGAGCGCTGAAGATTGGGATTCCGTTCAGGCAGTGAATCTCCGCGGAGCGTTCCTCCTCCTCCGCCATTCCATTCCGCTGTTGCGGCGCGGTCCAGGCGGCCGAATTGTGCTGATTGGATCCATCAACGGCTCACGTGGAAAGTTCGGCACGTCGGCTTATTCCGCAAGTAAAGCTGGACTCATCGGATTAGCCAAAAGTGTTGCGAGAGAGATTGGACGGTTTGGAATCCTTGTCAATGTGGTCGAACCCGGATGGGTACGAACGCCGCTGACCGAGGCGGTACCGAAAGCGATTCAAGACAAAGCGCTCGCCGAGAGCTTACTCGGCAGTTTTCTCGAACCCGCCGACGTCGCTGCATCCGTTCTGTTTCTTTGCGGACCAGGCGCCACGCACATCACCGGACAAGTTCTTCGCGTGGACGGCGGGCAGTACCTCGGCGGCGCATGATCTGGCCGCCTTTTGCGGCAGTAGATTTGTAGCGGTGTCACGGAAGCAGGAGGGTGAGTCTCATGAATGTCCGCACATTCGAATCTTGGCGAGGAAAACCACTTGAGGAAGTTTTGTACGAATGCCGCGAATTGCTCGAAGACATGACTTTTCCCACCGTGCGCCGCTGGCGTGAAGCCGGCGGGAAAGTGATCGGTCATTTCCAAGTCTACTTCCCGGAAGAGATCGTTCACGCCGCGGGGATCCTGCCTTTCAAAGTTCGTGGCGCCCCAATCGAGGCCGTGCAGGCCGACTCGCGTTTCGGCTCCTATCTCTGTTCGATCTTGAAGACTTCTCTCGAGCTGGCCCTGAGCAACAGAGTCCCGATGGAAATGTTCGTGACGCATCCCATCTGCGACGCGGCGCGCAATCTGGGCGCCGTATGGGGACGCAATTTCCCATACCCGTGTCAAATTCTTTATCTTCCCCAAAACGCGAATTCTCCCGCCGCTGTCACCTATCTTCGGAACGAATATGCCCGCTTGCAGCGCAGCGTCGAGGCGATTGCCGGACGGCCTGTGCGGGAAGATGAACTGCGCCTTTCTCTGGCTGTGTACAACCGGAACCGCGCGTTGCTTCGCGAGTTGTACGTCATCAAGCGCGAAACTCCCTGGCTGGTCTCCGCGGACGAAGCCTATGTCCTGGTGGCCATCGGCGGGCTGATTCCGCGGGAGGAACACAACGAACTGCTCGAAACGGTATTGCCTCAGATCGCGGCCAGGCCCAACAAGAAACAGGACAAGATTCGCCTTGTTTTCGAAGGCGGCTTCTGCGAGCAGCCGCCACTCGATTTGATTCGTGCCATTGCCCGCTCCTGCTACGTGGTGGATGACGACCTGCTGATCGGATTGCGCTGGATCCTGGAAGATGTACCGCTGGAGGGCGATCCGCTGTTCAACCTTGCCTTCGGCTACCTTGAAAAGAGTTCCTATAGTCCGGTGCAGCATGATCTGCGCAAACCCAAGGAAAAGATGTTGATCGAGCGCATCCGGAATTCGCGAGCCGAGGCCGCGATTCTGACCGCGGCAAAAATGTGCGAACCGGGCCTGGAGGAACAGGTGGCCTACTTACACGCCCTGGATAAGGAGGGCATTCCCTATTTCATCAGCGAGTTTGAAGAAAAGATGACGACTTTCGAGCATATGGAAATTCAGCTCGAAACTTTCGTGGAAAACATTCTGTTCAGTTAAGGAAGGACAAGACCATGAGCGATCCACAACAGGAACAAGGAATTGTTGGCCGGGGCAATCGCGAGGGGGCCGACCTTTTTCGTCAGTGGTTTTCGGATCTGAACCACACCGCTGAACGGAATGAACCGTCCGCCTATGTTTTCGTGATGGGCAGCATGTGCGAAATCTTGCGCACCTTTAACCTGCCCGTCGTCTTTCCGGAAATCAACTCTCTCCAAATGGCGGTACGCCGCGTCGCCCATGAATACCTGAACCAGGCCGAAGACTACGGCTACTCGCCTGATATTTGCGGCTATGTGAAGGCTGACGTTGCGGTGCAACTGCGTGGCGGCCAGCATCCAATGGGCCGCATTCCCAAACCCTCCATCGCCGTGCTGACCAATGCCTGTAATACCTACATTAAGTGGGCGGAGATTTGGGAGCGGATGTATCACA
>JBGPTK010000024.1:0-25948 GCA_041490605.1 Terriglobia bacterium
CGGCGTCTGCAAATCCAGGTAGACCTGCGAGACCGCCATGGCCGGATCAGTCACCAGCAACTGGCTCACGGTTTCCGGATGGCTGGGATCGATGAAAGGACTTGGAGGATGATTCTTATCATCCAGAAGAATCCGGAAGCTCAACGGCCCTTTCCGCAGCAGGAAGCGAAACGCGCGATCTCCATTGACGATGCCCGTGACGCTCGGGTCGGCTGGATCGCCCGGATACCACTCATGGATCGTCTGGCCATGATCGGCGAGGACCAAATTGCCCCGCGCGACGCAAACATTGTCCACATAAGTGTCGTTTTCCAGCTTGACGGAGATGCACAATGGAAAGGCGAGCGCATCGGAGCGGTCCCAGGCGACGCGAGTGAGCGCCAACGGTGGATTGCCGGTCGACGGGTCCGGCTCAAGCGGATCGAACGCCGCTTGCACACTTGTTAGCCGGACGATCTGCCGGTGAGCGGGATCGGCATCCGCGGCAAGCCCCGTATCCGGCCCCAGCACTTCCTCGAAGAACAAAAAATCACCGGGCTTGAGCTTCCATGAATTCGGCGGGTCGCTGGACGGATCAAATGCCCAAGCTCCCTCGAGGTCGAGCATCGTAGTTCCCCGAGGCAGGCAGCATTGCCGGTCTCCCCAGGCATGAATGCGAATCAAGTTGAGATTGGCGTGGAGATTGGCATCCACTTGAGTTTCGAAGACGGTGCCGGCCGCAGCCTCGGCGGCTGCTGCGAGCGCCGCGGAAAGAACAGGCGGATGCGGCGGCAATTCGGCGCCGATCTGCGCGGAGATGCGCGTCAGAACCGGAGTGCCAGCGGGGACGAAGCCGGAAGTGCCGGCGGCCAATTGCAGAAACACGAAGGCGCGCGCGCTGACGCCATCGTGCATAACGTAGTCGATCAGTTTGACCAGCCGCCGGACGGAAATGCGCTGCCGCGCGGTTTCAAGAAAAGCTTCGTTCGCCACCGCGTCCTGGTAGTAGCTCAAGCTGTCGCCGGCGTAGGCCAGAAGCTCGAGCAACATGATTCCAATGTCCGCCTCGTGCCGCTCCGTCCATCCGGGAATGAGCGCCGGGATCAGGTCGACGAGCGCCTGGCGGAAGCTCGCATAGTCCTTCGCCATGTAATCGATCAGCGGTTCGGCGGCAGGCTCAGGCGGGCAAATTTGTTTCAGCCTGCAATCGAAGTGCGAGGGGCATCCAGCCTTGAACGAAAAATCGACTTGCGAGTAAGCCGGGTCAATGCCGGGATCATCGATCACCAGGGTGTAGTTGGAAAAATCGCCATACTCATTGACTCGCAGTTTCAGGTGATCAGCTTCGAGGGCGACGCTGACAATCTTGATGTTCCGGATTCGCACGCCTCCCAGGATCGAAAACTCCTGAGGAGCGCCGGCGAGGGTGTTGAGCAAACTGGCCAAGCTCGCCTGAGCCGCGGGATTGCCGGGGTCCTTGCCGATGAAGTAGACCAGAAGAACGAGCTCGTTATCCACCGGCGGCGAGGTGACCACTTCCACGTAGTCGATGCCATTGAGCGCCGTGCTCGAGGCGATCAGCCCTCGCCGCGCTTCATCGTCGCAGATCAGCGTTGGAATGCCGGACGCCATTCGCGTCTCCTTGCCTGCCCTAAGCTCCGCCTGCCGGCGCCACGAACTGCGCCTGTTGCTGCTGTCCGTTATCGCGCCGCGTGTAGACGAGGCTGACCACCAGTTGGTTGTCGTTGTTCTCGACCGTCAGTTTTTCCACCTGGATCACGTCTCCCAGCCATCGCTGCAAGGAGCCCTGCACCAGAAGCTGCGTGGCCGCCGCCAGCACGCCGCTATTCGGCGCGAATACCATTTGCAGAAGGCCGCACCCGAAATCGGGCAGCTCCACTCGTTCACCCGGACTGGTAAAAAGCAATTGATAGATCATGTCGCGCACATGATCGCCGGCATCGACCGCCGCCACGCGGCCGCTGCCGTCGATTCGAAACGGAAAATCCATGAAGCTGTTCATCCGCGCTCCGTTACGTTTCGCTCACGTCAATTTCAGTCGAGTGTCCATGAATAGAAAAGTGCCCCGAATGCACGTTCACCTGAATGGCATGCGGGTGCTTTCGAATGTGGTTCAACACGCCGCGCGCGATGGCCAGAAAAAGGATGTTCATGTCCGTCGCATTCTGGCCGGTTGGCAATGGCTGCGTGATGCCCGCCTCGGCGCGGGCTTCCACCAGCGCCCTCCGAATTTCCGCGACCATCGTGTCGGCGCCCTCGGCGTCAGTCAGGCTTCCTCCGTGCAGAAAATCCAGTGGTGGCGGCATTCCGTCCTCTCTTAACCTGTCTTCACGTGAACTGACAGCAAATCCGGAGTGGCCGGCGGAAACGGCGCAACCGGGGGCGCCGGCGTGACGGGCAAAATTCCGATGGCCAGCTCGCCCGGATGTACGTGCGCGTTGAACAGCGTGACGAGTTGGTTTAAATAGGTGAGCAGGTTGTCGCCGAACACCAGCGGGTGGGGCGCGCCGCTCACCAGTTCGATTTGCGGCGCATCCACCACAACCTTTACATTCGCTTGCACCGTGATCTTTCCTTCGTTGACCTCAATATGCACAAGGTTCGAGCCGTCTTCATCGCTGACCGCGATGGTCTTGTCCGAATCATTCAGAACGACCATCAGACCTTTCTCGCTGCGCAGGATCGAGAAATCCGGAGTGGCCGATGTCCCGCTCTGATCCGCGGGAAGCTGTTTGCGGCCCCACCAGCAGCCGGTCCAGATCGGGCGGGAGACGTCGCCGGCTTCGAACTCGATCCACACGCCCGCTCCCGAGGGCGGAACGCGAAAGAAGCCACTGCCGTTTCCGGCGTAGGGCAGGCTGGGAAGGGCCCAGCCGGATTCCACATCGCCGAGCACCTCATGAACCCTGGCGCGAATCCGCCCAAGATTATTGGGGTCTTTGTTGTCCGTCACCGTGCCGCGATATTTTCCGAAATGGCGGCTGATGGGCGAGGATTGCAGCCCGGCCGGTTGAGTTGCAGTTGCCATTTTCTCCCTCGATCGATCTCGTACCCTGGTTTAGGAAGCCGAAGCATTGCTGGCGACAAAATTTTCTTGTCCCGTCAATCCCAAGGCGTTGCGGCGCAGGCTGAATTGCTGCGAGTAGCCGTCGCCATTGATCGTGTGAGTCACGCTCTGCACGTAGTACGTCCCGCTGAATTGGGGGCCCACGCCGCGCACCAGCACGGTTCGTTTCGCGCGCAGGATGCCTCCATAGGCCACCGTGTTCAGTTCTCCATCGGCGGTCACGGCCCAGGACGAGCGGTCTACCACCGACTCCGCCAGTGTCTTCAGTTCCCCTGTATTCGACAGGCCCGTCCCCGTCAGAAGCACCTGGCCCGGACGATCGGATGCCAAAGCAGCAGTACTGCCCAGATCGGTGAGCTGCTGGCTTTCCGCATCGGCCGATTGATCTTCCTTCGTCTCGTTGTCGATGCTGGAGGCCTTGGCAGTTGTGGGGCCGATCCCGTTGAAACGCGCGTGAAATGAATTGACGTTGGTCGCCTCTCCCATATTCACCGACAAAATGCCTTGCGGCGTATTCTGCAATCGCGGCAAATGAAAATGGCCTTCCAGCTTTCCGGATGACGGGTTGAGTTCCACGTAACACTCGAAGCCGTTGCGCTCCGCCAGATGCTGCAGGAACTGGATGTCGGTCCCATGCTGCATGGCCGAGTAATCATCTTCCTGCCACACAGGCTGCGTATCGTCCACAACGGGGATAAAATCGTATTCGCGCTTTTTGAAAATCTCTTCGGCGATGCCGCTGTCCGCCCGGTTGGGCCAGGCCGTGTTCACTTCCTGCAGGTTCATCAGCACTGTCGGCTCCATGGCGACCACGTTCAGAACCGACTGGCCCGGCTGATTGGCGAAGTCCGCGCTCGTTTCGGTCACATAAGCCTCGAGCAGCGGCTCGGTTTTGCCGCTTCCCACGTTCACGTTCACACGAATCTTGGCGAGCCGGTGAAACACATTGTCGTCAACCACGTTCCATCCCGAGCAGCCATCCTTCAGGCTGATGGCCACGCTTAGCCGCATCATGTCCGCCATTTCCGCGTGGTCTTCAATCTCGATCTGCTGAATCACCGCCAGCAGGTCGGCGCCGGCCGGCTTGTCATCGATCAGAATCGTATAGGAAACGTCGGCCATTGCTTCATCCCTCGGACGGTGGAATCAGAATCGTGACGTTGGCTTGCGAGACCAGGCCGTCAGGCCACATCGCGTAGTTCGCGTCGGCGATTCGCCAGAATCTCTGCGCGTCTTTGTAAAAGCTGTGTGAGATCTGGTCCAGGCGCTCTCCCTGAACCAACGTGTGCCCCAGAACAGCCGGCGTGGCTGGAATGAAGCGGACCTTCTTGTAGAGAATCACCTGGCCCGTGGCGTCCGCGATCTGCGCGGTGTCAACTTTTTCGTAACGGCTGCCCTGGAAAAACATGTTTCATTCACCTCATCGAGAATTCGTTACATCGGCAAAAGGCCCGCAAGGCGGCTCGGGTCGCCGCCAGGCTGAAAGAGTTGCGCCAATATTTCCTTTTGCCGCTGGTAACCGAGATACGCCCCGTAACCGAGGCTCGTGCTCTTCAGTTCCATGTACGTCAGGACTCGCAGCCCCAGGTCCACTTTTGCCTGAATCGGATTCAATTTCGGATCGAACGCCTCTTCCGAAATCGAAAAGCTGGTCAGCATCACTGGCACCACTCGCGATTTTCCCCAGATCAGCAGCACCAGCGGTAAATCCGCGGGGCAGACTTGCACTTGTCCCTCGGTGGCAAGTTTCTGCAGCAGCTGCACCTCATCGCTCGGCGGGTAGAGCAGCATTTCCAGCGTCGCCAGCACGGGATGCAGTCCGTTCTCGACCACTTCCGGATTCTGCAGCGGCTCCGCCAATTGATCCGCTGCGTCCAGTTCAATGGTTAGGTTCATCGTTTCCACCGGAGGTCCCAGGACGCGCAGCACATCCTCTCGCGCCGCTCCCACGTTGCTCGGTTCGCGCGGCGCGGCTCGTGCAGCCAAGCTGCGCGTCATGTGCTCCGGGTTGTACTGGAACACAATGATCTTGGGCGGCGGCCCGGCCGTTTGCGATTGATAAACGGCAAACCCACCCTTCAGCAGCCGGGGACTTCGCGGAAATTCAGATGCCACGATCTATCGCTCCTTTTTCTTTTCCAGAGTGGGGCTCGTCAACACAAGCTTTTTCTGGCTTTGTCGTTGCTGCATTTGTCGTCCGAACCCAGGCATTTCTCTTTGCCCTCGATTTACGGTCACTCAAATCGCCATGCGTGGCTCATCCACGCTTACGGCTCTCCACACCCCTTTACAATTTCTGCGGTGGGCTTTCCAAGTTCCTTAAGCGTCTTCTTGGCATCCGGAGTGTAAGTTGCGGACTTACAATCCTTGGCAAAAACAGGATTGCCTGGATCCACCGTGTGCCAGCCCTTCTCGTCGCGTTTCAGGGTCTTGGCGAACAGGCAGTCGGCCACGGTTGTCCATTTCGAAAGATCAATCCCGGTGGCCTTAAGCAGTCGTGCAAGTGTTTCTGCGTTGCAGGCCGCTCTGTCTTTAGCTGGGAATCCCGCCGCAAGAGCCTTTGCGGCGGCGTTGTATTTGCCGTACGTCAGATCGAAAGCTCGATGGGCATCGTGACAATGTTCGATCTCGGCTTCTTTGATTCGCTTGGCCATGGGCGGAGTAATCGTGATAAAGACATCCAAATTCTTGCCCTTACACGGTGGTCCCGGCGGCGTACTCGTCCCCAACTGGAACGTGCCGGCCTTGACGGAGATAAAGCGCTCAAAGCTCAGCACCGCTTCCGTCACTTTGGCGCTGCAGACGCCGTCTTTGAATTGATTGCCGAAATCAAAAGCTATCTTCGCTGGCTTCGTGCTCCCCATCGCCAGTGCGGATACGTCGGGAGATACAGTCACTTCAGCAAGAGTTCCTTCGGCAGGCGTGCAGTCGGCAACCGGATCTTTCGCAACCTTCTTTTCGTCTTTCTTCGCCTTTCCTTTTCCTTTTTCCTTGTCTTTGTCCGGCGTCCGCTGCAGGAAATGGCTTTCGAAGAGTTGCGATCGGGACTGCTGCATCACATGCGTCAATTCATGGGCCAATAGCGATTTGCCCGCTGCGGTATCAGGTGCGAACTGCCCGGCGCCAAAAACAATGTTTTGACCGATTGTGTAAGCACGCGCGTCCACAGCTCGTGCTGATTGGCCGGCTCGCGAATCCGTGTGCACGCGCACTCCGCTGAAATCGGCGCCGAAGCGCGGCTCGAAAAAGCTGCGAGTGGAAGCGGCAAGCGGCTGTCCCGCGGATCGCAGCACATCCCGCACAATCGGTGGCACTGTCCCGGCTCCGGCGGATCCAGAATTTACTCGCTGCACAGCCGGCGCTTTCGTCCGGCAATCGTCGCAGGCGCCGCCGCAGGCGCACGCGCGCTGCACTCTTGCCGGCCAGGGCCCTTCGGCCGCGGCGCTATTGAGTGATGCGCCCGTGCTCATGACGGCGTTTGCCACGCGATCTGCCTCTTGCTCGAACGCATCTCCCGGCTGGTTCACAGTCAATTTCGCCTGTAAAATGCCTTGCCGCAGAAACCGCTGCATTCCTTGATTGCCGTACGCGGACGGCACGCGCGCACATTGACTCTCCTGCTTCGCATTCCGAGTGCCGCGACGAAGAGTCCCATGCCGAGGCGCATCCGCCGCCTTCGTCCCCTGCCGCTTCACGCTTTGGAGTACTCGGACCACTTTGCCCTCAAAATTTCGATTCAAGCCGCGGTTAGTTGCCGCCGGTGCTTCCCACAATAAGACAATTGATTACCACTTCTCCTTCTTCGCCCGGCTCTGGATGTCGTCCACCAACTTCTGATATTTGGGCGCCCCGGCATCGTATGCATGCGATTCTTGCGTAGGTGCGTACGTCTTGCACGTTGTCTGGTAGGCACTCACCATAAATCCGTCCAGCGCGGACCTCTCTTTTTGAACAGCTTCCTGCGCCGACTTCGCCGCACTTCCTGAAATCGAGTGAGACCAGACCGCCTTTTCCGCTTCAACCAAATTGGGCCTGTAAATGCTGTTCCATTCCTTGCGATGAAACGCTTCATGATCGACGACGAACTGGTGGTTCCAGTAGGTGTTCCGCGGGGAATAGGTCCTCACCTTATCCTTGAACTGATTGCCTGCGCAGCTAACCGGGAACGTGCCCTTCGCGTCGGGCCTCAGATCATCGATTACCGCTTGGAAGGTGGTTTTCGTCACGGCTTTGTCCGAAGCAGTTTCAATGTTCGTCTTGAAATCAACAGGCTTAACTTTCGAAGCGATGGGCACGGTGAGCTTCTTCAGATAGAACCGCCAATTTTTTTCAACCAAGCAGGCGTCAAACTCGAAGTACGCTCCCAGCTTCGAGGTGTTACCGAATTCCTTCTCCGAAAGAGAAACCTCGATCGGTTTCGCGCTCCCATCGTTTTCCGAAGGAGTGTAGGAATCCGCCAGCGAAGCGCCCCCGCAAGGTTGGCCAGCAGGGGCCGGAGCCTTGGCGGAAGGATCTGGTTTTTTTTCGGTGGGTTTCTTGCCGCTTCCCTCGTTCGGTTGCCGTTGCAATCTTCCACTCGCGCGATCGGACTGCTGGAGCACGTGGGTCAGTTCATGAGCCAGAAGCAACTGCCCCTCTTGAGTCTCAGGCTTATATTGACCCTCATCAAATACCAAGTCGTGGCCCACTGTGTAGGCCAAGGCGTTCACGGAACGCGCCGATTCGGCGGCTTGCGAATCCGTGTGCACGCGCACCTGGCTGAAATCGTGGCCGAAGCGGGGCTCAAGGAAGCTGCGAGTCGCAGGAGCGAGCGGGAGCCCCGGCGAGCGCAGCGCATCATGCACAATCGGTGGCGCTGTCCCCGCTCCGGCGGCAGATCCAGCATTTGCTCGCTGCACCACTGCTGGTTTCTTCTGGCAGTGGCCGCAGGTTCCGCCGCAGGCGCAGGCACGTTGCACGCCGGCAGTCCCACTCTCCTCAACCGGCCCGCTGACTGGCGCGGCGCCGCCACTCATCACAGCATTCGCCACGCGATCCGCTTCCTGCTCGAACGCATCCCCAGGTTCGTTGATCGCCAGCTTTTTCTGCAGTAAGTCCGTCCCCAATTCGTCCGCTTCGCTCTGGCACGCCGCGCACTTGCGTTGGATGTGCATGCCGGGAGCGAAGCCCGCTCGCAGTGATCTCAGCGCGGCCTGATTTCCAATCGCACTCTGCCAGGCCCGCGCGGGATTCTCCGGACGCATTGATTTGCGGACGGAACCCTCCAGCGGCCGGCTGCGATTTACAGAAGCCTCCATTCTTTGACTCGCCGCGGTAAGTGTTGCGTGTTCGGCCATCACCTCAAGCCCTTCGCGCCAAGCCACGATGGATAGCCTGCGCGACTTGCCCTGCCAAGCCTTGAACTGTCACATTCGCGCCGGGGCCTGGAGCGGGAATGTTCACCTGCACGCCATCCTTCGCGGAAAACGAAGACGGCGAGCCCCCCATTTCAAGCTGCCGCTGAAGCGCCGATTCCAGCAGCCGGGCGAACTGCTTGCCTTGCTGGGGAGCGATCCCGGCTGCGTCGACGATCAAGCGGTCGATTTCAATCACCGTTCGCCTCACCGGCGCACCGCCGCGAAATATCTCCCGAATTCGAATTCCACCACCAGCTTGTCGATTTTTGAATATTCGCGCCGGGCCGCCATCAACAAGTGCTGCATGCCGATGGGCGCTCCCGCGCCCGCAGCCAGAAACGCGGCGTTGAGCGCAATGTTCTTGATGTTTCCTCCCGTGATTTCCAGGCGGCCGAGGAACTCATAGTCGAGGTTTTCCGTTTCCGCCGCCGCGGGAAAAGCCCCCCGCCAAATTCGCATACGCTGCGCCGCCGAAGGAAACGGAAAATCCACCAGAAAGCGCAGACGTCTCAGGAAAGCCTGGTCCAGCAGCGACTTCATATTGGTGGCCAGGATGGCCAGGCCGCGATAATCTTCCATGCGCTGCAGAAGGTAATTGATTTCGATGTTGGCGTAGCGGTCGTGACTGTCGCGGACCTCGCTGCGTTTGCCAAACAGCGCGTCGGCTTCATCAAAAAACAGGATGGCCCCGCTCTGCTCGGCCGCATCGAACACCTGCCGGAGGTTTTTTTCCGTTTCGCCGATGTACTTGCTCACCACTCGAGAGAGATCGACGCGATAGAGATCCAGGCGCAAATCATTAGCGATCACCTCGGCGGCCATGGTCTTTCCAGTCCCGCTGGGCCCCGCAAAAAGCGCGGCGATGCCCTTCCCCCTTCCCAGCCGCGCGCCGAATCCCCAGCGCTCATACACCTGGCCGCGAAGGCTTACCTGCGCGGCAATATCCCGCAACTGTTGCAGGGTATCCGCGGGAAGGACTAAATCGTCGAAGGCGTAGCCGGACACAATCCGTTGCGCCAAGCCATCGAGTTGATTGGAGGCCAGCGCCCGGGCAGCGTTCCACACGTCCCCGGTGGTCCCCGCGGCAGCCGAAGGATCGCGAAGCTGCGCGGCTCCCCGAGCGGAATCAGACACCTGCTGAATCTCCGCAAGGCTGAAATCATATTGCTCGACGAGCGAATCCAAAAACTTCTCGAAGGTATCTCCCGCGGCGGCGTGATGATGGACGGCAATTCCTTTTCCCAGGGCCGTTTCCCAGCGATCCCTTTGCGCCGCAGCTTGCAGCTTCGGTATTTCGACGGAAAGAAGCTCACGTTCGCTTCGCCAGGGGTCGCGGCTGGCCACAAACAAAAAGGAGCGCAGATCCTGAATCAGCCCGGCGGCGGATGCGACGGCGGCGCGGTCTTTCCTGTCAATTTCAGTTGCATCGATAAAATATGCCGAAGGCAGCAGCACGGCATCGCGTTCGAGCAGGCGAAATAAATCCTGCCGTTCGCGCGGCATGGTGGGCAATCGCGCGAGGTCTATTTCGAAAAAGCCGATGCCCAACCGCCCGCAAAGACTTGCGGCAACTCCCCGCAGCGCGGCTCCCCTGGGCCCAAAGAAATTGATCGCCGGCATCCGGCCGCGGCCGTTCCATGACCGGAGCAATTGTTCCAATTGCCCGGCGATGACCTCATCGCCGGAAGAAACCGGGGCCGCATCTTCCAAGGGCCGGAGGAAAAAAGCCGCCTGCTCATCCAGCCGGTTCAACCCCATCAGATAATCGAAAATGCGGCCTTCCAGCCGCAGAGCTTCACCGCCGCGGGTCACGCCGCCCGCCGCTTCGCAACGGATCAGCCTTGACCGCAACAGAGAGGCATCGGGCCTGAAATGTTTAAGTCCGTGGTTCCACGCCGCGGCCATGGTTCCGAAAAAGCCACACCCGTGCAGCGCGATCGCCAGGTGCGCCGTCGGATATTTCCGCGAAGCATCATCCTGAATGTAGGCATAGAGGCGGTCAAAGGCAGGATCCAATTCCGGCGCGAGGCACAGCAGCAGCGCTTCGCGATCGAACTCATCCAGGTGAAACAGGTGGACAAGAATCTCAATCGCCGGAGGGCCTCCCGTTGCAAGCGCGTCGCGGGCAGCCGCCCCGGAATTTTCCCGGTGCACGGCGATTTCGCGACTCAACCGGGCCGCTGCCGGATCTTCCTGATAAAACTTTTCTTCCTGCTTCCAGCGGTCTGAATCCAGCAGACGGTCCGCGTCCGAATCGCTGATCACCCAGTCGCGAAAACCTTGCAGGGGGTCGCGCTTCCACACCTGCCGCAGCCACATGATCCGCCGGTGCAGCAGCACGCGAAGCCGCGACATTTCCGCTTCGATGTGAGCCTGATTCGCAGCGAGCCACGAATCCATCAGGCCGGCCGTTTGTTCGCTGATGTTCCCGTGACTCATTGGAGATTGAGACTCGGTTCGTCCACGCTCAGAGCGCCATTCATTTGTACGCGCACCGGATAGGGATGTGGCACGGGCAGCGCAGGGTTCGCCGCCACAGCCGTCAATGCCACCTGCACTTGGGTGTCTACCGGGATCGACCAGGGGTCTCCCGCCCGAGGCACGCGTACTTCGATCGCGGCGCCGGCAACTAAAACAAGGCTTTGCATTCCGGATTTGAAGAGCCGCGTGCCCTTCACTGTCAGGAGGTCCGTGGAAGTCGCGGGATTAGGAGCGACTGAAGTGATCCCCGGCACAAGCATGAACACCGTCTGGTTCGACACCTCGACTTGCGGCTCGGAGAACGTAGCGCCACGATCCAATCCGCCTTCCACTCCTCCGCCGTTTCGCTGGATTCGCACCTCCACCAATTGCGGCCCCGGCTGCAATTGGTCGCCAGGCGCGATCGGTAGCGGCGGATTTGCTCCCACCGGCGGATAGGTTGCATCCGGCACGGTGATTTGAATCAAGCCGTCCGTGCTGGGAATCACGGGAATCGGGTCCAGCCCTCCCAATCGCACCCAGGTTTGGACGGCGTGGAAGCCCGAGCCCTCGATGGTCAGAGACTGGGTGACGGCCGCGCGGAAATCGCCCTTCGGATCGTTCGGCAGCGCCGGAGTTCTGTAGACGGCTGCAATCCGGGGACGTCCCGTGGTGGCGGCATGCAGGCGGCGCGTCTTCACCGGGAGCGGTGTCCGCCGTGGCAGCTTGCTTTCGATCTGCACCACGGAGACGTTGTAGGCAACCGAACAGCGGTAGTTGGCCTGGGGCATGGCCGCCCAGACCTTCGTCAATTGGTCGAGGTTCGCGGGCTGCAAGGTAATTTTCACTTGCTCGAATTCACCGAGCAGGGTCGGGTCCATCACCACTCTGTCGGGCGTGAGAATCGCAAAATCATGGAAGACGCGCATCGCATCGCCCAGGGCCTCTTGCGCCACCAGGTCGCGATCAATCGAAACATCCGATTCGCTGTAACCGGTCATCATGTAATGCAGGTTCAAACTGAGCGGAGGGTGTCCATAAGCGCCGGGAGATCCCTGACCGGGAATTTCCTGGTTCTTCAGGTAACCGTTTTCCTCGACCAGGTACAAATACAAATTGACTCGCCGGCCCGACACGCCAGAAATCGCACCATCCGGAGGGACGAGTGTGATCGTCACCGGACTCACTTCCAGGTTGTCCGTCAAGAGCTTCCTCAAGGTCCAGGTCACTCCTCGGATGACTTCAAAAGTGCTCATCCGTTCCCCTTATATTCGGTTCCGCGTAAGATACCGGCGGATTGCAGCGTATTCGGAGAACCCTCGCGGTCCCCGGGCAGTTGGTGCGGAAGGAGCGGGCGGGGTGGGCGGAGCATTCACGCGTACTTCGACTTTGCCAATATGAACCTGGACCACAGAGTCTCCGCCCGCTGCGGGCTGAGCTACGCGCGCCGGCTGCTGTCGCGCCGCGGGCTTACTCCCTTCGACCGGTTCGCGCGGCTCAATCACTATTCGGCCTGCCCGGTTTTCGTTGGTCCCGGAACGTGTTTCTCCGGCACGAGCCTTCCGCACATCGCGCCGCGAAGCGGAAGTAATTTGAGAGATTTGTTCATTCTGGAGTAGCGCAGCGACCCCGGACAGCGCCGATTGGGCATCTTCAGCGGAAATGTTTCGACTCCGGCCTTGCTCTGTCGCGTTTCGCGCTGAATTTTCCGCCATTGGAAAAGCAGGAACCGCCCGCGCCATTTGCCTTTCCTCGCGCGGAAGCGCAAAGGGAGGTGGCGGTGGAGCAGGAATGATCTCCGCCGATGGCTGCACCACTCGCGCCGCATCCAGTCTGCCGGCTGGGACTTCGTGATTGAAGCGAGACAGCCCCGCTGCACCTGGCGCGATTCCCGTGTGAGGTCCACGTGACGCAAGAGGCGAAACTGCCGAGGCGGCGGGGGCTGAAATACGCTGGATTGCGGCGGGAGCCTTCGAATCAATTTCAAGTTGCCCTGAGTTGCCTGCCACAGGCGGGAAATAGGGCAGGAGATCCGGCCGCGGCGCGGAGGAGGCCGAAGACTTCCCCAGTCCTTTACTCACGATTCTGGAGAGAAACTCACTCAAATTCGCCCTCCCCCGCCAGCAGATTCAGGTACACCATCCTCTTTCGGGGAGTCATGCCCAGGATCTCGGACTCGCTCCAGTGGTAGGAATTGGCAATCTGGTGGACCTCACGGTAGAGATGCGGGATGCGGCCACGCAATTCCCGATAGAAGTAGGCGGCTGCGTCAAATTCAGCGGTGAAGGAGTGCTGGCACACGGGACAGCTAAGCTGGAGCAGAATATCCGCCTGCGGATCGAGTTCGGCCATCTTCGCGTCAATGCGGTCGACCAATTCAGAAGGCCATTCTTCAACGGCCCGAATCCCGGATTTAGTTTCGGAAATCTGCTCGACACAAAGTTGCAACAGCAGGCGCTGCGCCGCCTGGAAGCCCGCGTCCGTTCGATCGGCTGCGAGTTCCTGGTCCGCTCCGGTTGGAAGCCGGAACCGCACGTGATACTCGGCGCCTTCCGCAATCAAATCAAACTCGTACCTTTCCTGCGAATTTGCATAGGGAGGCAGCAAGAGATCGCTCACTCGGATGTCCAGGTCCATTTTTTCACCGCAACCTGCTCCCGGGCACACCAGCACGCAGGGCAGCCGATCGCCATAAGTGATCCGCCGCAGATGAAGCAGCAGCGCCTCGCGGTCGCCGACCGTCAGCGCGCACACCATTCCGGGCGCCACATTTTCCCCTTCCCCGAATCCCACCAGACATCGGGAAAGCAGCGCCGTGGTGCGCGCCGCCGGAGAAAAAGAGTCCCCGGCATCGAGGAGAAAAGCCTCGTCGTCTCCGGTCAATGGCCGCAGGCGCGCTTCGCGCACGCACGCTCCGTCCCGCCAAAAACCTCCCGGAATTACTACTCGAAATTCGAAATTCAGGTTCACAGGGCCGGCAATGTAAAGCTGGGTTCTTTCGGCTCAGCCACGCTCAGATCGCGCTCCCAGCCTTCGTTTTCGAGTTTGATATGCTGGATGGCCACGGCGCCGGCATTCGCGTCCAGGTCGGGCATCGCCTGATATTCGGAAACCCAGCAGCGGTACACCTTGTAGGAAATCACTTTCTGCCCGGCCTCGTTGAACAGGTCGATGATGACGTCCTTGCGGAAATCCGCCAGGGAGACTTCCGCGCCAAGGCCGGCGCCCAGATCCCAGATCTTGTTGGCCCACTTTTCGAACTCGGTGTCGTGAGTGACGCCACGCTCGAGCGTGATGGGATCGTATTTGCTGCGAGCGGGCGATTTATGCGAGGTGCTGGGGTCTCCGCCCTCGCGAAATTCGACGACATCGGTGGTGCGCTTCAGCCCGCCGCACTTGCTGACGCCGGCCACATACTTGCCGTCCCATTTCACCCGGAACTTGAAATTCTTGTAGGGGTCGAATCGGGTTGGATTCACGCTGAACTGAGCCATACGCGAGTCTCCTTACGTTTGAATCTGTCCGGCAATTTGTTGGATCCGGATAATCACGAACTCCGCCGGCTTCAGCGGCGCGAATCCAACGATGATGTTGACGATTCCATTGTTAATGTCGTTCTGCGTGGTGGTCTCGTTGTCGCACTTCACGAAGTACGCTTCCTGCGGCGTCTTCCCCTGGAAGGCCCCCTGCCGGAACAGGCTTTGCATGAACGCGCCGAGGTTCAAGCGAATCTGCGACCACAGCGGCTCGTCATTCGGTTCGAACACCACCCACTTTGTTCCGCGATAGAGACTTTCCTCGAGAAAGAGAGCGAATCGGCGGACGGGAATATATTTCCAATCGGAGGCTTGGACGTCCGCGCCGTCCAATGTCCGCGCGCCCCAGCAGACGTTGCCATACACGGGAAAGGCGCGCAGGCAATTGATGCCGAGCGGGTTCAATACGCCGTTTTCTCCATCCGTCAGGTTGTAGACAAGCTGGGAAACATTCCGGAGCTTCGTTTCCGTTCCCGCCGGCGCTTTCCAAACGCCGCGGTTGGCATCCGTCAGGGCATAGAGTCCGGCGATGGTTCCGCAGGGGGCGACGTCGCGAAGCCGGAAATCATTGAGCGGATCGGGAATCAGAACCCGCGGGAAGTAGACCGCGGAGTTGGTGTCCCGCAAGGTGTCATTCTGGCTCATCCATGTTTGCATGTGGCCAAGGTCTTTCACCTCTGCAGGAATATCGACAATCAGGAAGGCGCGTCGAGCGTCACAATACGCCGTGGCTGAAGAAATGACCGCTTGAAAATCAGTGGCGCCCAGATTCGAAGCCAGCGGTACGCATAAGATGTTGAACAGGTCCACGTCCTCAAGGGCATATAGTCCCGTCTTCTGCAACGGCAGGCCAATCAGTCCGGCCGCGCCCGGCGTTCCTCCGTCGTCTCCAAACCCGGCGTTCGACGCCAGCGGCGATTGCGCTCCAGCAACGAAAACCTTAATGCCCAACGAGTATTGCTGAACGTTCACGACTCCGGTCTTTAAGCCCAGATCCGGGATAAGAGTGGAATCGTCGATCGCGATTGTTGCATTCTGGCTGATATTCGGACCACTCCCGCCCGCCAGGACACGGAACTGATAGGGCGCAGCTGCCGTGCCATTGCCCACGAGTTGCACAGTGGCGCCCGCCAGCAGCGGGGCAACGAGCGGGTTATTTACATCGCTCAGATCCGAGGGATCGGGCGTCGCGCTTTTAATCGCGGCTTCCAAGAAAGGACGCAGACTTGGATAGTCAGTTGGAGCAGTCGCACCATAAGCCAGCTTGCCGATCCACGCTTTCGATGTAAGGTGCCCTCCAGTCCCGTCCGGGTCCACAGTGATCGCGAATGTTCCGGCGGTCGCCGGAATCGCCGGCGGCATTACCAGGGCTTTTCCCAAGGTGCCTGTGGCAACGGGGCGCGGGGTAGCAGAAGAGGCCGGGTTGGACAGGACCACAATTTGAGAGCCCTGGTTCACAACGCCGGTTGCGCTGTTGATCATGCCGGCGCGCAAAGTCAAATTCCGGAATGTTTCCGAACGCACGATTTGCCCGGTCACGGGGTCCACTTGCGTGACGGTCAGGTTGAAGAGTTCAGAGACCGATTCGGCCGGGTCGGGGACGCTGAAGGTGGTGTTGTAATCCACTCCCACTCGAATGTTGTTTCCCCAGGCCCCTGGATTATTCACTAACTGCCCGCCAAACATGCTTCCCGCGGTGACGGTGAGTAAGATAGCCGCCCCTCCAGGCGTCTGCACCAGATTCAGGGCAGCGGCGTTGACCCCCGATCCCCCGACCCGGATCACATACGCTTCCGAGCCGCCATTCAGAAAGAACTGCTGAATGGCGTAGCTGGCCTCACTATTCGTATTCAATCCGCCAAAGGAGCGCTCAAAGTCCGCAAAACTCAGAATCTGGACGGCCTTGTCCAATGGCCCCTGCGGAAAAGAATCAATGAACGCACCAATCGAAGTTGCCACGCCGGTGATGGTGTGAACGCCACTGGAGATCTCTTCGATGTATACGCCGGGGTAGGTTGGGTTCACTGGCATGGTTCCCCCTTTAGCTCCAATGTGTAGGATGGCTGGCTGCCGGGCAGCCGTTCTCCCATTTCTTCGAGCGGCTACAGCTCTTCAAGACAGACCTGATGGTTTCCAATGCGGAATAACACACGATTGCAAAGCGAAGCTAGGATTTCCTTGCGGTGGGGTAGGAGTATTTTGCAATCGGCCAGCCCGGCCGGGTATTTCGAACCGGCTCCGCCAGAGGAAAGCGAAATGTGTCTCGCAATTCCCTCTCCTTGCGGTAAAGAGAGGGAGAAACCCCCGTGAAGCGGCGGAACATACGGGCGAAATAGGAGAGGTCGTTGAAGCCGACCGCAAATGCGACGTCCGTCACCGAAGCCTGCGGATCATTGAATAGTTGCAGCGCGCGGTTGATGCGCCGCTGGATCAGAAACTCCCGAAAAGTCGTGCCTTGCTCCTGTTTGAAAGCCCGGCTGAACTGGAATGGTCCGAGCCCGGATATTTGCGCGACTCTGCCGAGCGAAATTTTTTCAGTCAGGTTTTCATCCACAAAGGATATCGCCGGCCGAAACCGGCATTCCCTGTCCGCAGGCGGTCTCTCACCGATTTGTCCGGGGAGGCTCCAGGAACTTGCAGCCGCGATCCCCGGCCAATTCCGCGCCTGGCTCGCTTGCGCCGCCTGCGAAAACGCCGCGAACCGCAGGCACAAATCATCCATGGACACGGGCGCCACCATGTAGTCCCACACCCGCATGCGCAACGCCCACACCGCCAGCTCTTCGGAATGATCTTCCGTAATCATCAAGATCGGCAGCAATGGGTGTATCGATCTTGCCGACCGCAAGGCATCCAGGTGGGCCGGCGCCGGAGAGTCATATTCGAAGCACAGAAATCCCGGCTGGTTTTCCCGAATGGCGCCCTGGATGGCATCGATGCTGCCTACGCGAAATGGTTCGTAGGTGCCGGGGATTCCCTCGCAAAGTCCTGGGAGACGAGGGGACAGGCGCAGGTCGATCCAAATAATTCTGAGCTTGTCCATCGCCTCTCCCGATGATCACAAAACCGTGGGTTTTTTGCGATTAGGGCCGAGACACACGGGGTCTTTAAAGCCGCACTAGTCCTACACGGTGTTTTAGCTTTTTTCAATTATCATTTCCGCCACCTGTGGAAATCTCGGAGTGTCAAGAAACTCGGGGGCCTCCTTCGCCAAATTTCGTCCGCGCCAGAAGCAGGGCAATTCACCGAAACGTTCGCGTGAACCAGGTGGTGTGTTTGAGTCCAGGGGGGCGGTGGAAGCAGCGTTTCCAAGGAGTGCACCGCAGCTCTGCTGTCCAACGATGGCGCAGTCCTAACCTCGCTTGGTCCAGTGGCCCCTGGCAACAGCGCGGCGCGAGTTTAGCGACCGGCAAGCGAGCCCGTGGTTCAATCGGAAAAGGTGAAACACGGGCTGCAGTGATACCGAACCGGGAGCGAAGTGGGTGGGCCTAAGTTATTGATTCCGCAGCACGCAACAATTTTGGGCGGAACAATGGACTCCGCGCCTGTTTGACTACGCTGAGGCAGCCATGCTTGCAGGAAGAGACAGCACCATGGAGAACAGTTGTGCGACCGTGCCGGCGCCGATGGCGGCGCCGATCTGAAGTCCATGCCGTGCTTGGAATTGTGCCAACGCAGACAAAGTGCGCACTCCTGGGATGCCATCAATCGAGCCGGGTTGGAAGCCGAGATAAGTGAGATACAGTTGAGTGGCGCGGACGTTCAGGTCTGGAAGAAGGCCAACGGAATACTTCTGGAATTCAACCGTTAGACGATTGTTATACTGGTTGATGGAATAATTCGGGCCATTATAGCCGCGCGCGAACGCGGTCCAGTCGTGTGCCTGGAGTGGAACGTCAAGCCGAGTGCTAGTGAGAAAATTACCCATGGCAGCGAGTTGCCGGTCTTCAGAGTCCGACATTGCTTTGACCATGTCCTCCACATTTCCGAACCCAGCCAAGGCATGATTTTGTCCCATGATTTGGCCGAGGCCCCACGAAGTGCTTTGCAGTGCTGCATTGCGATCCAGCACGAGCGCCTTCGCCAGCCGGTCATACTGGTGGGCGCCGGTTGCGCCGTATCCCCCCGCAGTTGGATCACTGATATCGCCGTCATCGTAATGGCCGTGCGTCAAACGATGAAAGACATGGCGTTCATAGAGGATTTGCGGCCGGCGGTCAGGAAGGTATCCGCAGCCGGAAGTTTCGACTGCCAGTACGGTCCAGATCTCGGGTGCGCGCACGCCTAGCCGATTGGTGACGAGGGTCAAGCCGTCAGAGGAGAGTGCCGAAGCGGTTCCTTGAAATGGGAGCGGCTGCATTTCCTGTTTCCAACTGCTGTATATCCCACGGAGGATTCGATGTCAACGCTAATAAGACTATCGACAACTTGCCAGAAGGGAATATACAACTGGCGCTGCCTTCACTAACCACGCTTCTCCGTCCGCAGCACAGTCCGTCGAAGAACAAATACGGATAGCTGCCTTCCAGTTGCTTATCTCGGACTCCTGGTCTTTGATCCACAGCGAGGAAAATGCTCGAGTCACTTGATGGCGCGGACGACCGGGCTCGGCGGGGCGATCATCTCCATGGCCCAGATCGCGCCGGGACGCATATACATTGACGCGCGATAGTTTCCGGTGATGTCCCACGCTTCGGGCGTGCGGAACCAATATCCCTTGCTCTCATAGGTGACGTGGTAGAGGCCCCAGGCCGTCCGGAAGGCCTCTTCTTTCATCCCTTCGCTCAACATCAGGGCTGCCACGCTGAACGACGTGCCGGTCCAGACTTCCTGGACTTGTTCGTTTGATTTAAGCACCGCTCCATCCGGGGCCATGCCGTTCACGGCGCCCATTTCTCCGTTTGCGAACTTCATGACGTTGAAAGCGAAAATCTTCGCCAGGGCTTTCTGCTGCATCTCCCGTGGAACCAGATCACCGAGTCCGGTCATGTCGGCATACCATTGGCCGGCGAGTTGATCGGCTTGGATATCATCCTTGTATTCGCTGCCCGTGTCATAACGAAAATACTGGCCATTCCAGAGCTTGCCGATGTAGGTGCCCTGCGCCTTCAAAAACATTTCCCGGTAACGCGAGGCTGCGGCAGAATCGCCGAGCTGCTTGGCCATCTCTTCGGAGGCGCGCAGTGCCGCGAGCCACAGGCCGCCGGAATACGCGCTTTCGCCACGGACCACCCACTCGTCATAGGTCTGATCGGGAAAGCCATCCCCTTCGGGCGTCCCGCTGCCATGGTCGAATTGCTTTAGATAGGCAATCGCCTCCTGCACCGAGGGCCAAGAGTAGCGCAGAAAATCAGAGTCCTTGCGGCCGGTGAGCACGTAATCGCGATAAACCATCAGAACAAATTTCGAGTTCAGGTCCTTCCATCCGTTGGTATCCTGCCAACTGAATTGATTCGCGAGGATAAACGGATCTTCCTGCGGCGCACCCAGATCGTGCGGCACTGCCCCTTTCTTTTTGCGTATCCGGAACGCGTTAGCCTTCGTTTGCTGCGACTTCCAATCCCACAACAGCTTCTCCGGCTGTTCCTGTGGCACCAAGTCCGCAAATTGGCGCATGACTTGTTTATCAATTTCCGGCCAGAACTTGATCAGAGGCATTGAACCGTAGAAACTGACATCGAGCGTGCCGTAGTACAGATAGTCCAGGCATTCCAGAAACGAGAAAGTCGGCGGCTCTTTGGGATCGGAGCCAACCTGGCGTCCCCAAAACGAGCCACCGTCCGCCAGATCATAGAGCTCATTAAAAAGGGCGCCGCGGTACCACAGCGGTTTACTTTCATCCTCGATGTAGGGAGCTTGCCAAGCGTCGATTTGATGGCTCCATTGCCCGGAATTGAGCAAGCCATCCCGCGCAATTTTCAGAGCGTTCTGGCCGCTGGTCCCGTAATAATCGGTGTAGCGGCGATACCATTTGCGGCCCGAGCCGAATTCCACGACGGGGAGATCCCAGGAAATGGCCATGGGCACAACACGCTTCTCACCCGGCTGCAGCGTGAAACGAACGACGATTCCGCCGGCGAGCGGCTCGCCACTGCTGACCCACGACGTATCTTTATTGGAAAGCCTTCCATCCTTCGCAAAGGGCGCCCAAACCTCACTGCCGTCTTGGTCGGCCCGAAAGGATGCCTGATAGCTGACCTCGACGCCGGGGGATTCGAGCGTTGCAATCGCCATCTGGCCGTCCCACTCGTTGGGTATGCCATCGCTGCGGTGGCGATTGAACAGGATTCCCTTCAGTGTGCCCGCCGTTCCTGCCGGCTCGCTGGCGAACGTGTTGTAGTTCCCTTCGTTTCTCGCGTCAGCGAAGTCGTGGGAGAATGAACGAAACCATCCCAGCATATTGGTCCAGGAAAGCAGAATGGAAACCGTAACGGCGCGCTTGGTTGGATTTTCCGCGTGCCAGCGATAGACGGCGACGGGGTAGCTCGACTCGCGGTAATTGTCCGGGAGGATGGGAGAAAATTGCTCGAGGGTGACGTGCGCGGGAAACTTCTCCCAGCGGTAGTCGTACCAGGATTTGGGGTACAAAGCGTAATAATCGCCGGCGCCGACGGGATAATCCCAGGCCCAACTGCGCAACGCGCCCTTTGCCGGATGATCGGTAAATAAGACTCGCGCAACCCCTTGCGGATCGCCTTCCGACTGCTGAAACATGGCAAACTGGTTGGCGTAAACTGTCTCGTACTTATGAACGCCACCCTTCACGTGCCAGCGAGCGAAATCGCCGCGATAGGTGCGGGAAAAAGTGCCGGCGCCGAACCCGCCCACCGGGGCTCCCTGCCAAAATCCATCATCGATGTGCCCGGCATCGAGCGTAGGTTTCTTGGTTCCCGGGTTCGCAAGCGGCAAGCCGATGGGGCGCTTCCAGGCGGCTTTAGGGATGCCATCGCCACCCCACACAGCCGGAGCCAGCAGAAACAAGGCGAGAAACAAGACCGTTTTCAGACACCCGCGCTTCTCCACTGGTCCCCCAGTATGCAAATGTGTGCTCCTATTCTGAAACTTGCGATGCCGCCAACTAAGCGCTTAAGATGTTACAGAAAATCGTTATTGTAGTAAATAATTAATCATATCCAAATTTTGAATCGGCTCGAAATTGCCTCCCCGAGAATGTTTCCCAAGGCGACAGCCCGGACCGGCGAGCAGCTTCCGTTCGCTTTTGGCTCGTCCACCGCGGAGCTTGCGAGGTATCCGATCCAGGACGCGCGTCGTGGCCGCGGCCCGATCCGCTGAATTAATGGAACAGAGCCAAATCAATCGCATTCGCCATCGCTTCATGTCCCGCCGGACCCGGGTGCAAGTGGTCTCCGCTGTCGTATGGTGGAGCGAGCCGGGCCGGATTCGCCGGGTCAGCCAGCGCGGAGTCAAAATCAATCACACCGTCGAACTCTCCCGCAGTTTTGATCCAGTGATTGGCCGCTACACGCTTCGCTTCCCCTTCGAGGGTCCAACCGCCGAAACCCTGGTAGGGCATAATCGTGGCGCCGATGATCTTCAGGCCGCGGGCGTGCGCCTGGGCGATGATCTGCTTGTAGCCGGCGATCAAATCGTCCGCCGTGATCGGAATCCGGCTGAGACAGGGGACCATGTCCGGCGGAATCGCCGCAGCGGGCGTGTCGGGCTGCCCGATATCATTCGTGCCCTCGAACAGGATCACCATCCGCAGGCCGGATTGGGCGAATACGTCGCGTTCGATTCGAGCGAGGGCATTGATCCCAAAACAGGGCGAACTGCTTAGCACGCGGTTGCCGCCGATCCCCGCATTAAGAACAGACATCAACCCGGGCGAATTGGTAGCAAGCAGGCGTCTCGCCAGGAGGTCAGTCCATCTCCCGTAGGTTTCGGGCTTGGAGGAGGAACCGTCCGTAATCGAGTCGCCGAGGGCGACGACGGCGCCCGTGACTTCCCTCGCGGCCAGGACGTCCACCGCAGCGAGGAAATACCAGGAATGCATCGTGTCCTTGAACGCGCCGGCCCCTTCCTCGGCCGCAAAGTCTCCGAGCCCGGAAACGTAATTTGTTTGGAACGCAGAGGAGTGAGAAGTGGCTGGCCCTGTTGGACCACTCGTGAACAAACTGACCACCAGGTTCTTCTGCGGACCGATGGAGAGCGAGACCGGATCGCTGATGGCCTCGGCACCCTCAGGAATGGCGACCAATTTAGCTCCGCCAAAAGTGACCGGATGATTCGAGCCGGCGATGAGGCTCGCTCCGCTTTCTTGAAGCCCCACGTATACGGAGTCAAACCTAACCGCCTTGGCGCCAAAAGTGTTTGTCAGGCGAATCCGGATCGCGCTACCGCCGACAGTGCTGTGCACGATGTTGCGAATCGTTTGATTGCTGAACTCCGTGGGAGCGCCCGACAACTTGTAGCGCGACAGGGCAGTGGGATTCGCGAGACTGGAATTCGCGGTGCTCCAGGTGGCGACCCAATGCTGGCCCTTCGTTGCCGCGCCTGCAAATGAGCAGAGGATGGCGAAGGCGAACGCAATCGCAGCACACGATCGCAGGCGCGGCAATTCACGGTTCCGGACTCCGCCGGTCCGCTTCACGGCGCCACCTTCAACATTACGACAGCGTGCGAGGGCACCTTGGCGCTGTAGCTGCCGGTATATTTTCCCAGATCTTTTTTCTCCCACAAATCACGCACGGCCGCGGAAAGATGAGCCGGATAGCCCAAGCCTTCCCAAGAGATTGAGATTTCCGTTTCTGCAGTTCCGCGATTGAAAAGAATCACGGCGCGGCTCCCGTCGTTCATCTGCTTCGCCCAAACTTCCGCATCTCCATTTTTGAACACGCGCCGGCCTTGCATGCCCAGCGAATCCTGGTCCACGGCGATCACTTCCTTGTTGGTCAGAATCTCCTTGATTTCAGGCGGCATATTTCTTAAATCATTTCCCGCGATCAGCGGGGCCGCCAGCAGGCACCAAAAACTGAAGTGCGAACGATACTCGGCCGCGGTCATCCCACCATTGCCCAACTCGAGCATGTCGGGATCATTCCAGTGGCCGGGGCCGGCGTAGGATTCGAGGCCGTCTTGCAGATCAAGAATCTTGACCCAACCCATGGACCATTCCTTTTTGCAATCCCAGCAATCGGCGATGTCGCCGGTGGTGCGCCAAAGATTGCCGACATCGCGAGCCCACAGCCAGGGCTTGCTGTTGCCCCATTCGCAAAGGCTGAAGACGACCGGCCGGCCTGCCGCTTTCAGCGCGTCATGCATGGTGGAGTAAGCGGCTTCCGGATTTTCCTTCCCGGTGTTACACCAGTCGTACTTGAGGTAATCCACTCCCCAGGAGGCATACTGCGATGCGTCCTGATATTCGTGTCCACTGGTTCCGGGACGGCCGGCGCAGGTTTGGCTGCCAGCATCGGAATAGATTCCGAATTTTAATCCGCGAGAATGCACGTAGCCGGCCAGCGCCCGAATTCCAGAGGGAAATCGCTTGGCATCGGCCACGATGTTTCCGTTGCTGTCGCGGCTCACTTGCCAGCAGTCGTCGATCACGATGTACTGGTAGCCAGCCTCTTTCATGCCGCTATCGGCCATGGCATCGGCCATGGATTTCACAAGGTCTTCGCTGACGTTGCAGCCGAAGCGATTCCAACTGTTCCATCCCATGGGGGGCGTCAGCGCCAGGCCGTTGTCTGAGGCTCTGGCGGCAGGAAGAATTAGAGTTCCCAGGAGGAGAATCAAAGACAGACAACACATTCGCTGAATCGTTCTAGGCATCGTGATTTCCTCTTGAACAATCTTCTGGGTTCTCGGTACTTTTAGTTCGTGATTCCTCACTTCGTTCGGAATGACTGCGACCGGAAGCCGCTCCTCAGGGGGAGACCAATCCTCAGGGCGAGTTTCCTTTAGAGGGTCGCCGGTTTGTTCAGCCCGATAGTTTTCTCAAGGCCGCTTCAACTGCGCGGGGCGGATACGTTCCGCCGGAACAATCCCTTGCCCTTCCAGCACCGAATAAAATTGGTCGGGAGCCAAATCCTTTAACGTTTCGATTGCTCCGGACGGCCAGCGGATCTCCACCCGATCGATCGTTTTCGCGGAGCCGAGACCAAAATGCAGCCGCAAATCATTTTGAGAAAGGTAGCTTCCGCCGCTGTGGATCTCATCCGTCTGGGTCATACCGCCCGCGACGATCTTGATGCGCGCATTGAGCGCCAGCCGGTTGCTTTTTGTTCCGGCAAGCTCAAAGCTGATCCAATGGCGGCCGGGAATGCCGTGGTTCTTCAAGATCATCGGACTGCCATCGAGATCGGAAATGACCACATCGATCTTGCCGTCGTTGAAAAGATCGCCTACCGCGAGCCCGCGGGAGACGTGCTTTTCCTTCAGCGCTGGTCCGGCTTGGTCGCTGGCATCGCAAAAGGTTCCATCTTTTTGATTCAAGTGCAGCAGCTTGGGCTGGCGATAACCGCCGCCGGAAGGCAGCGTATCCACTTGCGGGTAGACGTGGCCGGTAACAGTGAGCAGGTCCAGCCAGCCATCGTCATCCAAATCAACGAACGCGGTTCCCCACTTCACCCAGGGCAGGGAAGGCAGGGCCACGCCCGCGGCATAAGAAACCTCGGTGAAATTCCAATTGCCGTCGTTGCGATAGAGCAGGTCATTCTCATCCGAGAAATTGGTGACGTACAACGAAGGGCGCCCGGTGTGGAGATAATCGCCGAGGGCGATCCCCATGGACGCTTGCTCGGAACCGTCTTCGCTCACCGCCGTTCCGGATTCCAGGCCAATCTCCTTGAACTTTCCGTTGCCTTCATTCTTGTAGAGAAACTTGGGAGTGGAATCATTGGCCACGTAAATATCCGGGCGGCCGGTGTTATTGAAATCCGCCCACAGAACGCCCATGCCGTAATAACCATTGGGGTCGCTGACTCCCGCAGCTTTCGAGACATCCGAGAAAGTGCCGTCACCATTATTGTGGAAGAGCGAATCGCCGGCGCCTTTCAGGCCGCGGGGGCCGCACTGCACGTCGATTCCGCGATACTTGCAATTGGGCGAGCTGCCGAATCGCGGCAGATCGTTCAAATGGAAATCCACGTAGTTGGCAACCATTAAATCCACAAAACCGTCGCCATCGTAGTCGCCGAACGCAACGCCCGTGGACCAGCGTCCGTCGGCGACGCCGGCTTTTGCCGTCACGCCGGAAAACGAGCCGTCGCCATTGTTATGATAGAGAACGTTTCCGCCCAGGCAGGTGACGTAGAGATCGGGCCAGCCGTCGTTATCATAGTCACCCACCGCTCCACCCATGGCAAAGCAAGGCGTGGCCAGGCCTGCCTTTTCGGTGAGATCGCTAAACGTGCCGTCGTGATTATTGTGATAGAGCGCGCCGCGGCTCTTCTGGCCCTTTACCGCCATTTCGACGGTTGGCGCATTCGTGAAGTAGATGTCCAGCCAGCCGTCACGATCGTAGTCGA
>JBGPTK010000025.1:0-25635 GCA_041490605.1 Terriglobia bacterium
CGATTTCGCCAAGTTCGATGCGGAAGCCGCGAATTTTCACCTGAAAATCGGCGCGGCCCAGGAATTCGAGATTTCCATCGGGCAGGAAGCGCGCGATATCTCCCGTGCGGTAGAGGCGGCCACCTTTGCGGAGGGGATCGGAAATAAATCGTTCGGCAGTCAGTTCGGGGCGATTCCAATAGCCGCGAACCACGCCATCTCCTCCGATGTAAAGATCACCCGCTTCTCCCGTGGCGACCGGACGAAGCTGAGAATCGAAAACGTAGACTTGCGTGTTGGCGATCGGCTTGCCAATGGGGATGCTGGCTCGCTGCTCCTTGATTCGATAGGTGGTGGACCAAACCGTCGTCTCGGTGGGCCCGTACATGTTGAAGATCTCCGCCGTAACGGATTCGCGAAGCAAGTTAACCAGCGAGGCGGGCAGAGCCTCTCCGCCCAGCAGAAGTTTCTTCAACGAACCAAGCGAGGCGAGAGATTGCTGATCGGAGGCGAACAAGCGGGCAAGAGAGGGCGTCGACTGAAGATGAGTGACGCCGTGGCGCAGAATCTCGCTGGGAATCGTGTCGGTGCTATCGTCCGCATGAATCACCACCTGGAAACCGCGGGTGAGCGTCCAGAGCAATTCCAGTACGGAGATGTCGAAAGAAAAGCTTGTGAGTGCCAGCCAGACGCCTGGTTCCGGCCCGATGACACAGTCCATTCCCGCAAAGAAGTTCACGACGTTGCGGTGTTCCACCATCACGCCCTTGGGCTTTCCGGTGGAGCCGGAGGTGTAAATTACGTAGGCGAGATCGCCGGGGGTGGCGGAGGCAGCCACGGGCGAAGCGCTTTGGCTTGCGATGGCCTTCGATTCGCCATCGAGCGAGATGATGCGCGCGCCGCTGGCCGGCAGACTTCCGCGGTGATGTTCCGTCGTTAAGAGGACTGGAATGCCGGAATCTTCCACAACCATCCCGATCCGGGCGCTCGGATAATGCGGATCGAGCGGCAGATAAGCTCCGCCAGCTTTCAGGATCGCGAGCATGGCGATCAGCATGTCGTTGGAGCGGCCGATGGCGACCCCGGCCAGAATCCCGGGCCTCACCCCGGCGGCTTGCAGGAAATGCGCGAGTTGGTTGGTGCGAACGTCGAGCTGCTTATACGTCAGGCGCTGGCCGGCAGAGACAATGGCGATTGCATCCGGAGTTCGCGCAACCTGCTCTTCAAATAGGCGCGCGATTGTTTTCTCGCGCGGGTATTCGACCTCGGTATGATTCCATTCGAAACTATCGCTGGGCGGCAAGGCGATTCTCCCAAGGCGGTTGAAGAAAGAAATGTCTGCTCATGAAACTTGATTGGTTGTCACTAATTCGGCGCGCCCGTTTTCCGCGCTCGCGCGCGTAAGAATCATTGACTGGTACTTGAGTTGGCCATTGGCGGACTGCGCGGTGTGGATCAATTCGAAGCCCAGCGCCTGGTAGAGGCGAATGGCCACTGCATTGTCCGCTCGAACGTCCAGTCGCATCTGCGGGAAGCCTTGCGAAAAGGCATCGCGGATGGCCTCTTTCGCGATTCTCCACGCGCGTCCTCTTCCCCGCGCGGAAGGATTCAAACCGAATTTGCTCATGTAAAATTCATCGTCGCTGACAGGAGGAAACAGCTTCGCTGTGCTGGCTATCCGCTGGAGAAGGGCTGCGCGGCCTGCGTCGTCCGCCTCAGTCCAAAGAGCTTCGGCGTCCGCCATTCTCGCTTTCTTCAAATCATGCCCGGCCATGCCCAGGTATCCGCCCACGATTTCCGAGTCGCACAAAGCGAACCGGACTCTTCGGATGAACAACTCAGAAGATGGCCGCTTCATCCACCTAAAGACTGTGGATTGTGCCAATTCGGGACTACCGAGGAGCCATTCGTAATACGGGTAGGAGGCCGCCATCACCCACGGTTGTGCTTGGGGAATTGCGGATTCGGGGTCTGCGTATTCCGTGGCTCGTTTATACGTTATAGAACTCACGTACTGGTCCCCTCCGTCAGAGCGGTAGGTAAGTGCAATTGAGGTGCCAAGTTGTGTTAAGGAGGTATCTATTCTCATGCTAATTTATTTAAAGAGAGTGGTTTACTAGGTCTAAATTGAGTCTAGGGGCCATTGAATCAAAGCTCAGGTAAGGGAAAATTCTTGTCCCAAATGGGTCAAATAGTTCCATTAGTGCCGTTTCAGTACTATCCAGCATGCTTGATTTCCTATATGTCTGAGAAACGGCTAGGGGGAAACCGGTCCCAAAGGAAATCGTCTTCATGTTGAGACTGGAGGGTTGAACCGAGATCATATCCGGAGTTGCGAAAGAGGACTGCTGAGCCCGCTGGGCGCCACTTCGCTTCTGTTGGAGCCAAATAGCCTAGCTGCGTTCCATCGGAAATTCAACAGGCAGCGCCTCCAGGCCGCGTAACACCAGCCCTTTCCGCCATCGCAGCTTCCGATGCGGAATCGCCAGCCGGAACTCCGGCAGGCGGCGAAGCAGAGTATTGATCGCAATCTGTCCCTCGAGTCGCGCGAGCGGGGCTCCCAGACAGTAGTGCGCGCCCAGGCCAAACGACAAGTGCTTGTTGTTGGCGCGCGCCAGGTCCAGCGCATCGGCATTTTCAAATTGCGATTCGTCGCGGTTCGCGGATGCCAGCACCGCATAGACCAGCGCGCCGCGAGGAATCGCCACTCCCGCCAGGGTCAAGTCTTCGCGCGTAAAACGCTCGGTCGCTGTTTCCAGCGGGCTGTGAAAACGGAGCAACTCTTCCACCGCGGACTTGATCATTCCTGGCTCATTGCGCAGCTTCTCCATCTGTTCGGGAAACTCAAGCAGGGCCAGGGTTCCATTGCCGATCAAATTGACAGTGGTTTCGTGTCCCGCAATCAGGAGCAGGAAGACCATGGCGAGCAGTTCGTCCTGGCTCAATTGATCGCCGGCTTCTTCGGTTTGAACCAGGGCAGTGAGGAGGTCATCCGCGGGATGCGCGCGTCGAATTTCGATTAGTTTCCGGATGTAACGCATGAATGCCAGCACGTTCGGAACTGCTTTGAACATTCCGAACTTGGAAGAGGTGGAACTGACGATCCTGCTCGACCAGCGATGGAATTTGTTGCGGTCTTTTTCCGGAACGCCCAGCATCTGGGAAATGATTGTAGTGGGCAGGGGCAGGGCATAATCGCGGATCAGATCCATGTGGCCTCGGCCTTGAACAGCATCCAGCAGCTCCTCGGTCAAGTTCTGGACGCGCACGCGCATGTTTTCCACCAGGCGCGGGGTAAAGACCTTGTGCACCAGCGAACGCAGGCGAGTGTGATCCGGCGCGTCGAGATCGAGCATGTTCCGATTGAGCGGCATGAATTTCTTGGGTATCCAAGGGAGTTTGGCCACTTGCTCGGGAGTGAGCGCTTGCAGCCTGTCCTTGGCGAATCGCTCGTCCTTCAGCACGGTGACGACGTCGTCGTAGCGCGTCACCAGCCAAGCGGCCTGCTTGTCGGGCAGGGGGACAGAATAGACCGGGGCTTCGGCGCGCAAGCGCGCGTAGAAAGGATAGGGGTTCGCCTTGAATGCCGAGCTCGCAATATTTACGTTCGAGGTCATCCTCATCACTATACGGGAAGGACCGAAGTATAGTTTCGAACTTCCCAGCGGACCATTGGAATCGAACGGGGATCGCTGCGAGTGAGTGAGAGGCCGTGTCGCGCTGCGCAACTACCTGCGGGCATGGGCATCCCGTTTTCCTTACTCAAAACCGGTGTTGGTATCCAGCGCGGCATTGTCGCCCAGTGGCCGGGACCAGAAGATCAGGGCAATGGTCACCGTCAGTATCTGCACGGTGACAACCAGAGCCACGCACGCAGGCCATCCACCCCATTCCCAAAGCCAGGCGGGCGCGGTGGCGCCGACGCTTCCCCCCGCATAATAAGACGTGACGTACAGCCCGACGGCTAATGCGCGGCTATGTTCCGCGACCGTGCCAATGTAGCTGGTGGATGTGGCTTGTGCGATAAAAACACCCGTGCAACAGATCGCAAGACCCGCGATAACCAATCCTAAGGACGGCGCGAGAGTGAGGAGCACTCCCAGAATGCCGATGGCCGCGGATACGGCAAGAGCGTAGCGGTGGCCGTGGCGGTCTATCCAGCGTCCGGTGAGCGGGGTGATGGCCGCGCCCACCAGATAGACAAAGAAAATGGAGCTGAGCGCCGCCGGGCTCAAGTGAAATGGCGGCCCGGCGAGATGAAAGACGACGTAGGTGAATGTGGCGACCAGGGTGAAAAGCACGCAGAATCCCACAGCGTAGGTCGCCGCAAGGCGGCGATTGCTCAGGTGATCGAGCGCCAAATGGTGCGATGGCCTGGACTGAGCGGCCCTGGTGAAGTTTCTTTCTTCGGGCAGCCACTGCTTCAGCGCGATCGCCAAAATCAAGTTCAGACATCCGAGCAGGATGAAAGACCATCGCCAGTTGATGTGCTGCGCGGTGATTCCCGCGACCAGGCGCCCGCTGAATCCGCCAATCACCGTGCCGCTCACATACGCCGCCATCGCCGAACCGATCCTGGTGGCCGGCCATTCTTCGTGGATGTATGCGATGGTGACGGCAAAAATTCCGGGGGTGAAGATACCCTGGAGGAAACGCCAAAAGATAAGTTCGTTCAGATTGAACGAAATTGTTGCGACAAAAGTGGCCGCGGACAGCAGCAAAGCAGCGGTGACGATCGTCCGTTTGCGGCCGCGGCGATCCGCCAGCCGTCCGACGAACGGCGCGGCCAGCGCCACGCCCACGGTGGAAGCGGTGATGGTGAGGCTGACGGCCACTTTTGTGGCATGGAATACGTTCTCAAGGAGAGGAAGGAGAGGCTGAGTGGCATAGACGTCCAAAAAAGCGCAAGCGCCCGCGAGGACCACGGGGAACAGAGCGGGAGAGAACGCCGCATCATTTCTACGATTATTTTGCAATCGGCACCAGTTGAACGGTTACGGCAAACATAGTTTGTATCACTGATCGCGGCGCGAGCCGGGAAATTTGGTGGAGGTTGGCGGCGCGCTGACGATCCGAGGAAGAGCACAAGCGCGGAAGTTATCAGAGCGAGGGGCGCGGCCCTTCGAAGCTCAGGGTGAACCCTTCGGAGTGCAGGGTAAACCCTTCGAAGCTCAGGGTGAACCCTTCGGAGCTCAGGGTAAACGTGAAGCCGGCCCCTACATCGGCTGATCGAGGCGCACCGTGGCAAGCAGGTGCAGCGTGCAATCCGCGCCGGTGTTGGATAAGATCCACTGTCGCCTCCGGGAAGATGGGGAAACCGGAAGATCACATGACCAAGAACGAGAGCGCGGAAAAAGCAATCGCGGATCGGCCGGCGGACAAGCGGACTCGCAAGCGGCTGGAAATTTTGCGGAGCGCCGCGGTGGCTTTCCGTCACCGCGGATACCACGGGGCCAGCGTAGGCGCCATCGCGCGCGCCTTGCACATGACCAAGGGCAATCTTTATTACTATTTTAAGAACAAGGAAGAGATTCTCTATTTTTGCCACGACTACTCGCTGGACCTGCTGTTGAACGTGCTGAAGAAAGTGGAAGCCGGCAACGATCCACCGGAAATCAAACTGCGCAAGCTGATCGTCACCTTCGTGCAGATGATCATCGACGAGCTGCACGGCACGGCGCTTACGCTGGACCTGGAAGCGCTGTCTCCCGCCAAGCTGCGGAAGATAATCGCCCGGCGCGACAAATTCGACCAAGGCCTCCGCCGGATTATCGAGGCCGGAATCGAACAAGGTGTTTTCCGCCCGGCCGAACCGAAACTGATTTCCTTCGCAATTCTCGGATCGATGAACTGGATCCCCCGTTGGTTCGATCCTCGCGGCCCGGCGCAATCCGAACAGATCGGCAATGCCTTTGCCGAGTATTTCATCGCGGGGCTGCGCAAATCCGAAACTTCCCGCACGTGATTCCGAAGGAGTGCCGGAGCAAAGCCTTTCCCTGGAAGCCATTGCCATGGGCTGAAAAGGGGAGTAAATCGGTGCGCCTGGGAAGGCAGCGGGGGAGCGAAGGGTCTTGACAGGGGAGGGGCGGGCTTGGGATACTAATATTTGAACGAGCGGTCAAATTATCGGCCCGCCGCTTCGCGGAGTTCCCCGCGGCGGCCGTTGGAGTTCCTGGTGGCAACCCGGTCACCGGGTTAAAATCCACCGGGGAAAGTACCAGTGACCTATAATCGGAATTGCTTCAGAATGAGGGAATTGAATCGAAATGCCGGATAGGCATGGAGGATCCGTGTCAACCACGACGCAGAATGCGCAGGACACCAAGAAGCTGGTTCAATACCGCGTGGAGGGGGGAGTGGCGGTGATCACGATGGATGATCCGCCGGCGAACACCTATACCTACGAAATGAACCGCCAGCTCGACGAAGCCATCCTGCAAGCCAGGATGGACAACGATGCTCACGTGATTCTGCTGACCGGCGCGGGAGATAAATTTTTCTCCGCCGGCGCGAACATCCGGATGCTTTCGACCGTCGATCCCACCTTCAAATATTATTTCTGCCTGCACGCCAATGAAATGCTGCTGCGGCTGGAGCACACGCCGAAGCTGGTGATCGCGGCGATCAACGGGCATTGCGTGGGCGGGGGCCTGGAAATCGCGATGGCGGCGGATATTCGCATCGCGCGGAAAGACGCCGGGAAGATCGGGCTGCCGGAAGTGAACCTGGGAGTGTTGCCGGGCACGGGCGGCACGCAGCGGCTCTCGCGGATGGTGGGGAAGTCCAAGGCCATCGAATTGATGGTGACCGGCAACACCTTCTCGTTCGAGGAGGCGGTGGAGCTGGGGATCGTCAACGACATTTTCCCGAAAGAAAATTTCATGAGCGAAGTGATGGACTACGCGCGGCAGTTCTGCCCGCCGAATAAGGCGGCCAAGGCCGTGGGGAGGATCAAGCGCGCGGTGCAAACCGGCTGGGAGATTCCCATGGAGTCGGCCCTGGCGGTGGAGCGCGAAAATCAGCAGATCTTGTTCCAGAGCGAGGACGCCAAGGAAGGGCTGGCCGCGTACGTCGAGAAGCGCCAGGCGATCTTCAAGGCCAAGTAACGGAGGAAGGCGAATATGGCGGGTAAAGTTTCCCGAATCTCAACATTCGGCGACTGGGTGGGATTGTTCGACGATTGGCGCAAGGACGTGGGAGTGAATCGCGACGCGATCGCGGAATTCAAATTCGAGACTTTGTATGGCGCGATCGACACGAACGAGATTCAATTCGGCCATTACAAGAGCAATCGCAAGTGGGAGACGCTGCGGCAGGTGCCCACGCAACAAATTCGCGACGCGATGCTGAATATGATCGTGTACCAGGGCGATACGGAATTTGCCAGCGTGGAGCAGCAGCGGAACCTTTTCGAAAGCGCGCCGAGCGACTATGACCGCAAGTGTTTGACCCGCGTGATGATCGAGGAGATGCGGCATGGCTGGCAGATGTGCGCGCTGCTGGTGGATCATTTCGGCTATTCGGGCAAGGTGGAAGCGCAAAAGATGCTGGAGCGGCGCGCCTTCGAGAACAAGCGATTGCTGGGCGCGTTCAATGTGGAAGTGGACAACTGGATGGACTTTTTCACTTACACGGATTTCGTGGATCGCGACGGGAAATTCCAATTGCAGATGCTGAAGTATTCGGGCTTCGCGCCGCTGGGACGTTCGATGTCCTACATGCTGCGCGAGGAAGCTTTCCACATGGGCGCCGGCAACGACGGCCTGCGGCGCATTGTGGAAGCGGGCATAATTCCGCCGTGGCTGATCCAGAAATACCTGAACAAGTGGATTTCGAGTTCGTACGATTTGTTCGGGACGGACCATTCCTCGTCCGCGCACTGGGCCTACGTGTGGGGAGTGAAGGGCCGCTACGACGAGCCGAAGAATGAAGCGAAACCGGACCTGGATGATATCAACGACTACAATCGCAATCTGTATCGCGACGAAGTGGCGGGCCTGATCAAGCGCCTGAATACTTATCTGAGAGCGGGCTCCGATCCGCTGTACGCGCCGGACATCCGGTTCAACCGGCACATCGGGCGCTGGGCGAATCAGAAGTTTCATTCGAAGACCGGCGCGGAGATGAGCGACCGCCAGTATGAAGAGGAATTGCAGAACCTGATGCCGATGGACGCGGACAAGAAGCAGTTGCTGGAATTGATCGCCAACGAGAAGAATTGGATCGCGCCGAAGACCGGCTCGAGGGATCCGCTGGAGACAATCTCGGAGCCGCGGAAGAGCGCTATTAATTTGTAGGGCGGGGTTCGGGCTGAGTGCTGCGGTCGGGGTCGACAGGCGAGCGGAGAGTGGCTTCAGGGGCTAAAGCCCTGTTCCTGGGTCTCGCAATGTCGGAGTTGAAGCTCCGACCCCCTAAAATGCACGCGGAAGCTCCGACCCACTAAATAGAGATGCCACCCTGAAGGGTGGCGCTACACACTCACTCCCATGAAAAAAGAGCTGCTCAATCTCGCGGTCAACGGGCGGAAATATGAGATCGCGTCGGAGCCGAACCGCCTGCTGCTGGACGTTCTGCGGCAGGACCTGAACCTGACGGGCTCGAAGCGCGGCTGCGACGATTCCTCCTGCGGCGCCTGCACGGTGCAGGTGGATGGAACGCCGGCGCTGGCGTGCACGCTGCTGGCGGCGAGCTGCGAAGACCAGGAGATCATCACCGTCGAGGGCATCGCCCATCACGGGAGCCTGGCGGCGATCCAGAAATCGTTTGGCGATTTCGGCGGCTCGCAGTGCGGGTATTGCACGCCGGGGTTCATGATCATCGTGCACTGGCTGCTGCAACAGAATCCGAATCCATCCGAAGAAGAAATCCGCGGCGCCCTGAGCGGCAATCTTTGCCGCTGCACCGGATACAACCAGATGTACCTGGCGATCCGGGCGGCGATTGAAGCGGAGCAAAAAGGGTTGGCGGCACAATGAGCGAGTTTTCCGTCATCGGCAAGTCAATCGCGTTGGTGGACTCCGCCGGGAAAACCACCGGGCAAGGGAAGTACACCGACGATCTTTGCGTGCCGGGGATGCTGATCGGCAAGATCCTGCACTCGCCTTATCCCCACGCCAGAATCAAGCGGATCGATGCGAGCCGGGCGCTGGCGTTCCCGGGTGTTGTGACCGTTGTTACCGGAGTGGACGCTCCGAACAAATACGGCATTCTTCCGGTGGGGCATGACGAGACGGCGCTGGCAGTCGATAAAGTGCGCTACGTGGGCGACAACGTGGCCTGCGTGGTTGCCGAGAGCGAATCCATCGCGGACAAGGCCATCGAATTGATTGATGTGGAATACGAAGCCCTGCCTGCTTATTTCGATCCCGAAGAATCGATGAAGGCGGAAAAAGACCTGATCCATCCCGAAAAGCCCCACAACCTCGAGAGAGATTATCACCACGTGTTTGGCGATCCGGAGAAGGGCTTCGCCGAAGCGGATGCGATCAAGGAAGCGCGGTACATCGCGAACGAGGTGACGCACGCGGCGATGGAGCCGCACTCGACGCTGGCCTCGTTCGAACTCGATCCGTATACGGGACAGATGGGGCGGCTGACGGTGTGGTCTTCGACCCAGGTGCCTTACTACTTGCAGCACAAGCTGAGCATCGTGCTGGAAATGCAGATGTCGCAGATCCGGGTGATCAAGCCGCTGGTGGGCGGAGGATTTGGCGGCAAGAGTGAAGTGATTCCGCTGGAAATTATCGCGGCGGTGGCGGCGCGGAAGGCGAAAGCGCCGGTGAAGGTGACGTACACGCGGGAAGAAGTGTTCCTAGCGCACCGCGGGCGTCCGCGGACGATTGTGGATTTGAAAACGGGAGTGAAGAAGGACGGAAGTATCACCGCCGTGGCCGCCAAGGTGATTCAGGATGGCGGGGCGTACTGCTCGTACGGAGTGGTGACGATTCTTTATTCGGGCGCGCTGCTGGGAGCGCTCTACGACATTCCGCACATTCGCTACGACGGTTATCGTGTGCTGACCAACAAGCCCGCCTGCGGCGCCATGCGCGGGCATGGAACCGTCAACGTGCGGTTCGCATTCGAATGTCAACTCGATGAGCTGGCGGCGGCGATTGGAATGGACCCAGCGGCGATTCGCCAGAAGAATTTATTGAAACCGCCGGCGATCACCGTGAATGGCCTGCGCGTGCAGAGCTACGGCCTGCCGGAATGCATCGAGAAAGTAGTGGAGCGCTCGAAATGGCATGAGCGCAAGGGCAAGTTGCCGCGCGGGCGCGGCCTGGGCATTGGTTGCAGCCACTATGTGAGCGGGGCGGCGAATTCCATTATTCGTTCGGACATGCCGCACTCGACCGTGAATATCAAAATTGATCGCGACGGCGGCGTGGTGGTTTACACCGGCGCGTCGGACATCGGGCAGGGCTCGGACACAATGGTGGCGCAGATCGCCGCCGAGGTGCTGGGCTGCTCGATGGCGCGGGTGAAGGTGGTGGCGGCGGATACCGATCTGACGCCCATCGACATCGGTTCCTACTCGAGCCGGGTCACATTTATGAATGGCAACGCCACGATGCGCGCGGCGCAGTCGGTGAAAAAGCAAATTGTGGAAGCCGCCGCGAAGCGGATGAGTTGCTCGACGGAAGATGTGGCGATGCGCGACGACCGCGTTTGGAAGAAAGGCACGGAAACGGGCGGCGACAGCGCACCGAAAGCTGCCGGCCAGAATGAGGCCACCGTCAGCGGACGAGTGGAAGGGCAAATTCTTCGCGGTTCGGTGCAGCAGAAACGGAAAGAAGAAGGCCCGAAAGATCAGATGTCGTTCGAGGAAGCCGTGGTGGCCGCGATCGATTTTCACGGCGCGCTGACGGGAACCGGTTCTTACGCGCCGCCGCAGGATGCCCGCGGCGGGAAGCACAAGGGGGCGGGCGTCGGTCCTTCGCCGGCCTATTCCTATTCCGCGCAAGTGGCGGAAGTGAGCGTGGACGAAGAGACGGGCGAAGTGACGGTGATCAAAGTGTGGGCCGCGCATGATTGCGGACGCGCGCTGAATCCGGTGTCGGTGGAGGGCCAGGTGATCGGCTCGGTGTGGATGGGATTGGGGCAGGCGTTGCAGGAAGAGATGGTGTGGAAGCACGGCCTGCTGATGAATCCCGGGATGCTGGAATACCGCTCGCCATCGGCCACGGAATCGCCGGACATCGAAGCCATTATTGTGGAGAGCGTCGATCCCGAAGGCCCGTTCGGAGCCAAGGAGGCGAGCGAGGGGTCGCTCGCGGCGGTAATTCCCGCCATCGCCAACGCAATTTATGAAGCGGTAGGAATCCGGTTGCACGAAGCGCCGTTCACGCCGGAGCGGGTGCTCTCCGCCCTGCGCGCGAAAAAAGCCGACGCGAAAAAAGTGCAGATGACCGGCGATGTGGATCCCACCAATCCAACAACTTTTCGCGAGCACGGCGGCTCGTTGTGGTTCCGGAACAAAGGGCCGAAGCGGCACGCGCTTGATCCGGCGGTGCTGCAGCACGGCGCCGTGATCTCAGGTCCCGAAACCGAGGCTGGAGGGGACGATTGAGCCTTCCGGATTTCCAACTTCTGCGGCCCCATGCGGTGCAAGAAGCAGTCGAATTGCTGCAGCGTCACGCGGGCCATGTGCAAATCCTGGCCGGTGGAACCGACCTGATTCCTTCCATGCGTCAGGGTTTGTTCGCGCCCCATTTTATTTTGGACATTCGAGGAATTCGCGAGCTGCGCGGCATCCGTGTGGAGCAGGGCGGGATGGTTATCGGCGCGCTCACACCGCTGGCCGCGATTGAGCGCAACGAAATGATTCGCCGGGAATATCCGGTGCTGGCGCAAGCGGCGGCTACTGTGGCTTCGCCGGTTTTGCGCCAGATGGGGACGGTGGGGGGCAACATCTGCCTCGACACGCGATGCCTTTGGTATAACCAGTCGCTGATGTGGCGCAAATCGTGCGGCTTTTGCATCAAGAAGGACGGCGATCTTTGCCACGTGGCGCCCGGCGGGACAAAGTGCTGGGCGGCATTTTCCGCGGACACGCCGCCGGCGCTGCTGTGCCTGGGCGCTGAACTCGAAATCGCCGGGCCCGAAGGATTGCGCCGCACCGCTTTGAAGGATTTCTATACGAACATCGGCGATGCGCGGATGAGGCTGGAGAAGAACGAATTGCTGACGCGAGTGTTTCTGCCGGCGTCAACGGCGGGTTACCGCGGCGCGTACCGCAAGCTGCGAGTGCGAGGCTCGATTGATTATCCGTTGGCCGGAGTTGCCGCCGCGTGGAAACGCTCGAATGGCCATATTGAGGATGCGCGGGTGGCCATCACGGCAGTGAATCCCGCGCCGCTTTTGGTGCAGGGGGCAGGGAAACTGCTTGGCGGCGTGATGCTGGATGAGGAAGTGGCGGCTGCCGCCGGAGAACTGGCCGCCAAAGCTGCGAAGCCGCTTACTACGTCGGCGCTTACTCCGGAATATCGCCGCGAGATGATTCACATCCTCACCAAGCGGGCGCTGCTGGAATTGAATTCGCCCGGCAAATCCTAGAGCAGGCTGCTTCCCCAAAGAATCCGATTCGATCGCTCGATTCAGCGATTCAAATCGCAGGAAAGAAACTTCTTTCTTTGGGCCTGCCATTCTTTTTGGCCGATCTCAATGGCGCCGCGCTCCCTGGCCCAGCGTATGAAATCACCCGAAGAATCCTTAACGTTTTGGACATTTGCATTCCGGATATCGGAGATGTTCCGCCAACTGATCGCTCCGGTCATGTCGGCATCCGCCAGGTTGGCTCCGTATAGATTGGTTTCATCCAAAATCACGCCGGAAAGATCTGCTCGCGAAAGATCGGCGCCTTCCAAATAAGCGTTGCTCAAATTCGCGCCCTGCAATTTGGCGCCGCTCAAATCCGCGAGATACAGCAGGACTCCGATCAAATCCGCATCGGTGAGCTGGGCCTGGCGGAGATCGGCGCAGCCCAGTTTCGCGCCCAGAAAATTCGCTTCCCTCAAATCGGCGCGGCGCATTTGCGCGCCCGTGAGGATCGCTCCCACCAACTCGGTCCGATGGAGATCGGCCCGGTTCAAATCGGCATAGCCAAGCCAGATGCGGGGCTTCCGGCCGGCGGAGTACTCGTCCGAGTATTCCTTCAAGGCTGCTTGCACTTCATCGTGCAGGCGATCGCGGAAAATTGCCTGGCGATCGATCAAAAGCCACGCGGGTCCCGGGAAAATTTCCGGCGGATTGGCGGGCACTTCCTGCCGCTGCGCGATCCCCAGTCCGCGGACAGCCAGGCTCAACCTGCCGGCGCTCAAAAGAGTTTCGACGGAAGTTCTTTCCTGGACGGCGGCGCTCAAGAGCATCTGGTAAATCAGAAGGCTGATCTGGAAAATAAGAATCCAGAAGGTAAGAACGGTGACGCCAAAGATCACCGTATCCTTGATCCAATCCATCCGCTTTCTGGGGTTGAAAGTCTCTATCGCCATTCCGCCTTCTCTTGATTCCGCCAATATCCGGAAAATTGCCGCGCAAGATTTCCGGCAGTTCTGGATGAAGCCGGCGCTCTAAATCGCGGCTGATCTCGTTAATTCCAATCTAAGGCGCGGGAGCGCAGTCCTGGAGGCGGCTCTGTGAACAGACGCCGACCTCGATCAACTTAGCCGCCCCGGACTGATTCCCGTCGAAATAATCCGAGATGGCTTGAATCGTTTCCCGGCCCAATTCCACCGGATGCTGAATCACGCTGGCATATAACTCCGTCCGCGCTTGAATCTTCTGGCGAACTTCCTTGCTGGCATCATATCCGATCAGGACCAGATTGCTTTTCTTCCCGTGATGGATGGCATCAAACATACCGAGCGCCATCTGATCATTGGTGGCAAAGATCGCGTTGAGATCGGGATGAGCTTTCACAATCGTGTCGAAAAGCGAGAATGCCGTGATGCGGCGGCCATCGGTTTGCAGCACGTCGAGGATTTGAATCCCCGGGACGTGGGAGATGGCTTCCCGGAATCCCTGCACGCGGTCCTGGCTCGACGATGCGGCGTCCACGCTGAGGATGACCACTTTTCCTTTGCCCTGGAGGGCGCTGATCAGTTCGAGGGCCGCCAGTCTGCCGCCTCGAATGTTATCGCTCGAAACATGGCGCGCGATTACGCCGTCCTTCGAATCATTGCGAACGTCCATGGTGAAAACGGGAATGCCGGCGCGATTGGCCTTGGCGATTTCCGGTCCGAGCAACTGAGAAGAGACCGGAGTGAGCACGATACAATCCATCCCGTCGACGATAAATCTCTCTATTTGCTGAATTTGTTTTTGAACCTGGAGTTGCAAAGTATTCTCGGGGTGCGCCTGCGGAGGAACGTCGGCGGAGTCTACGGTCAATTCGTAACCCTTTTCGGAGGCTGCTTGCTGCAGTCCATTTGTGACTGCCAGATAAAAAGGCACGGAGCGGGAAGGGAGGGCGACGCCGATGCGAAGCTGGGTGTGCGAGGTCTCCAAGCCGGACGAGGCCGGTTTTCTTTGGGCGTGTGCCGATACGCCCAACAGGAAGATCAGCGAGATCAGGGAGAGCTTTTGCACTCGGCAGTTCCTTGGGACAATTGATAGATGTAGATACCTAAGTTGACTGGCGCTGTCAAGGAATTGAGCCGACTGAATTTAGAGGGCCTGGGAGAGCGGAGGAAAGCCTATTGTCTCGCGACAAGGACCATTGCTCCCAGATGCCGGTAATTTCACGCGTCTGGCGGCCCTGTTCTTTGCCTGTCCTGCGGTACTATTGCCACAGTCCTAGTACCCTGACCATAATTGAAACACTGAATAGATTTTTTTCCGGCCACAGGAGAGTTTTGGTCCAACGGTTACGATGAGCCTTGCCTTGAAGAACACGATCGAAATTCCGGCGCCAGGCACGGAGCTTGATGCCTCCGCCGGTGGTTCCGCGCCGCAGGCGAGTACCCCGGTTAGTTGGGAAATCCCTGTGCGGATCTACGGCCCTCACGGGTCCATGGTCGTTTCCGGCAAGACCGAACAGACGGAACCGTTTCTCGAAGAAACCCACACCCTGATCCTTTTTCCGCAAGGCGGAGTGGTGCGTCTTTCCGCGCGGGTCTCTGCCGGGCAAGCCCTGCTCCTGACCAATGAGCACACGAGCCAGGAAGTGCTGTGCCGGGTGACGAGCGTTCGCGCCGCTGCCAACGCGCAGGCCTACGTCGAATTCGAATTTACAAAGCCGCAAGATAGTTTTTGGGGCGTCCATTGCCCGTCGGATTCGCCCGTTCCCGAGAACGCTCCCGTTTCCGCCGCTGCTCCCGCCGTTTCCAGTGCGCCAGTTGCTGCGCCGCCTGCAAGACCCGCGGCTCCGGCTGGCGCGCAGCGAGTTGAAACAAAGCAGAAGGAACCCGCTCACGAGCAGCAAAGTTCCGGCCGTTCACGCGAGGAAGCAGCAGCGGCTACGGGATCGTCCGGGGCGGTTCCTGCGCCGCCCGCGGTTTCCGCGCAGATTACTTCGTCGCCGATCGCGCCACCCGCGCCGCAGTCCTCGCGAGATGTTTGGAACGAGAGCTTTCCATCGAAAGCGCTGCGATTTGATCCCGTCCCCGCGGTGCACCCCGATCCGGCGGAAAATAAAAGGCCGGGCGAGGCGCCTGGAATACACAAAGTGGCAAAGCCGGCGGGCAATTTCATTACACCGAGTGCCATTGGCGCGATCAGCGCCGCCGCGGACAGCGTGATCGCAGCGGAGATGCCTCTCGAGGCGCCGAACGCTGCCGGCGGACCGCTTCCGCTGGCCCGGCCGCCTGTGGGCGGTGTGGCAAAGGAGCGAGCGCAGAAGGAAAAGGCGCCTCAGCCGGTCGCCCAGCAAGCCAAGAAAGATCCCGCGAACTCGCTTTTCGGCACGGTTACGGGCGCCGAATTCCATGGCACTGCTCCTCGAATCACCGGAACTTCTTCGCCCCAGGCAATCGGCGACTCGCTGGGGGAGCTGGGAGATTGGAAAACGCCGCCACAAATTCTGCCATCGGCTGGACGCTCCTCGCCGCAAAGAGATTTTGGCAGCCGTTTGGGGAGCCGCGCCGATCATCACCCGGTGGTAACGCAAGTGGAAGAGGAGCGCGATCCGAAGCGATTTTGGATTTTCGGCGGGGCGGGAGTGGGCGTACTGATCATCTTATCCATGCTGATGTTTTCCCGCAGTCCTGCGAAAACGGCTGCCAGCGCGAGCACGCCAGGCACCGAGGAAGTGTCAGCGCTACAGCCGCCGAAACCGCCTTCTCCCTGGGACGCAAAGTCTTTTGTTTCCACTTCGCGGGCGAATCTGGCGACGCCGCCGTCGAAGAAGGCCGCGGAAAGCGACTCCGGCATTTTCCTGGGCGACCCGCCTTCTTCGGCGAAATCTACGTCCGCGGTTGAAAATCCGGAAGTTACGATTCGTCCCAAACAGAACAACCAGCTCCCGCCGGGTGAGAGACCAGCGCCTGTCCAGCCTGTGGCGGCGCCCAGGCAGGATTCTGCCGGCTCGCTGCCGGATAGCACGATGAGGAAACTAGCGTCACAGCCGGCAGTCCCTGAAAAGAGTCCGGAGCAAAATAGATCGCGGCAGTCAGCACCGGCGCCGCCTGATGTTCGGGAGAACCCGCCCACTGCACCGCAGAATGGCCTGAGCGGAATCTCACCCGCTCCTGCTGCCCAAGCGCCTGAGTCGCCTCAAGAATCTGTTCCCCAGCAGCCGCTTCGCGTTGGCGGAAAAATAAAAGCGCCGCTGCTTCTCCATTCGGTCCCGCCGCAATATCCAAACATGGCCAGGCAAGCCCACGTGGAAGGCGATGTGGTGGTGGACATGGTGATCGACGCGGCCGGCAAAGTGACCACCATGAAGGTAGTATCCGGTCCGATCCTGCTGCGCGAGGCAGCCACCCAGGCCCTGAGCCAGTGGAAGTATCAGCCCACGCGCCTGAACGATCAGCCCGTGCCGGTGGAGATGGAAGTCTTGATCAAGTTCAAGATGTAGGATTTCACCGGCCGCTTCGCTTCTTCGCTCGTTTTTATTTTCCAGCAGAATCGCACTTACATCCGGACAGAAGGATAAGGTATTGTGGCGTCTTCGAGGAGGGTTAGTGTGTCCGCTCTTCCGTCCGCTCCACACGCTGAATATTCCCGCCGCCTGGAAATTCGCCTGGCGGAAGCTGCGCGAAAAGAACGGCCGCACATCTGGGCCGGAAATTTGAAATTGGTTACGATACTTGCGGGCCTGGCGCTGGCGTGGCTCTCCTTCAAAAACCACCTCTTGAATTCTTCCTGGCTGTGGATTCCCGTTTTGCTTTATGCCGGCCTGGGTGTTCTGCACGAGCAGATTCTGCGGGCGCAGAGTTACGCGCAGAGGGCGGCGGCATATTACCGGAAGGGAATCGGCCGCATGGAAGATCGCTGGGCCGGCGCCGGAGCAACGGGCGATCGATTTCGCAACGACGATCATGTTTACTCGGGCGATCTGGACCTGTTCGGGCGAGGCGGATTGTTCGAATTGCTTTCGGCGGCGCGCACGCCGATGGGAGAAAATCGCCTGGCTGCGTGGCTGCTTTCTCCATCAGCAACCGGGGAAATCCTGGAGCGGCACAATTCCGTAATTGCACTGCGGGAGAAACTCGATTTGCGCGAGCATTTGGCATTAATCGGAGAGGACCTGCGAGCGGCTCTGAATCCCGAGACTCTGATCACTTGGGCGGAGAGCGAACCGGCGATGCGAATGACGGCATTTCGCGCGATCGGTTTGCTGCTGGCGCTCTGCGCTGTTGCCGCGCTTTTCTATTTGCTGGCGACGGGGCTCCTTTGGCCGCTGCTGGTCGTACTGGCGCTGGAGATGATCTTGCTGCGGTGGCTGCAGCCACGAGCATTGGAAGTTTTGCAGGGCGTGGATTGCAACGCCGATGGACTGATTCTGTTCTCCAAGATCCTGGAACGCCTGGAAAAGGAAGAATTCGCTTCGCCTCAATTGCGGCATTTTGCCGATATGCTGAAATCGGGGACTCAGCCCGCCTCTCGCTCGGTTCGCAAACTGGCGCGCATCGTCTACTGGAGCGATGCTCGCTCCTCTCTTCTGGGCAGCCTTTTGAATGTGCCGCTGCTCTACACAGTGCAACTCGGCTTTGCCGCGGATGCCTGGAGACGGCGGTGGGGCAGCCGGATGCGCCAATGGGTGAATGCCACGGCGGAGCTGGAAGCTCTGCTTTCGCTGGCCACCTATTCGTATGAGCATCCCGCCGATCCATTCCCGGAGTTCGTGGTGGAAAGCGAATCGGGGGCCCTGTTCGATGGCGAAGAACTGGGCCATCCGCTGATTCCCTCGGCGCAGTGCGTCCGGAACTCAGCGCGGCTCAATCGAGAGAGGCCGTTGATCCTGGTGAGCGGTTCGAACATGTCGGGCAAGAGCACGTTTTTGCGAACGGTGGGAGTGAACACGGTGCTGGCGATGGCGGGCGCGCCCATTCGTGGAAAGTCGCTGCGCTTGACGCCGCTGACCTTGGGGACGCGGATTCGAACTTCGGATTCGCTGCAAGAAGGGCGCTCGAATTTCTATGCGGAAATTCTGCGCATCCGGGCAGTTTTCGAGCTGCCCGCCGGGAAGGCCAAACTTCTTTTCTTGTTCGATGAGCTGCTGGAAGGCACCAATTCGAAAGATCGCCGGATCGGCGCCGAGGCTTTGCTCCGAGCCTTGCTGGCGTGCGAGGCGATCGGAATCGTGACCACGCATGATCTGGCGCTGACGGAAATGACGGATACCCTGCACAAGCCGGCGCGGAACGCGCATTTTCAAGACTACGTGGAAGACGGAAAAATGCGGTTCGATTACAAATTGCGCGAGGGCGTGGTGGCGAAAAGCAACGCCCTGGAATTGATGCGCCTGGTCGGTTTGAAGGTGTGAATTTCCGCTGCCGCGAGCGCAGGCGGCAAACTTGAAAAATCAACGATGCGTTTTTATTGGATGCGGCAGTGGGCCATGCCGCGCTTCTCGAGATACTGCTGGTGGTATTCCTCGGCGCGGTAAAATTCGGATGCCGGGGTGATCTCCGTGGCGATGGGCTTCTTGAATTTGCCGGACTTCTGCAAACTTTCCTTGGAAGCCTTCGCGGCTGCTTCCTGTTCGGGCGTGGTAAAGAAAATCGCGGAGCGGTACTGAGTGCCGTAATCCGGGCCCTGCCGGTTGACTTGCGTCGGATCATGAGCCTGCCAAAAAACGTTCAACAGGCCGTCGTAGGAAACTTCGGAAGGATCAAACTCGACCTGCACAACTTCGGCGTGGCCGGTCTTGTCGGTGCACACATCTTTGTAGGTGGGGTTTTTCGTATGGCCGCCAGAATAGCCGACGGCCGTCTGCTTGACGCCCTTTACTTCACGAAATGCGGATTCGACTCCCCAAAAGCATCCCGCCGCAAAAATGGCTTTTTCCATGATTGGAGTTCTCCATTCCCAAGCATTGCATTCCGAAGGATTGCGTTAAGCTGTTGCTAGAAATCAGTTTGCGACGAACCAATTGCGAATGCAAGCTTCGGGATTATTTGCGTGACGCTCGATTAGATGGATTCGTCGAAGAAAAGTTTCAGGATGGGCCATGCACAGCAGGTGAAACAACATCATCTTCCTGGGGATGCCCGACGGTTTCTTGCCGGCATAGCCGCGGGCCAAGCCTCTGCCAGGAAGGACCTCGATTAGTGATGGAATTACACCGGCTTGGCGCCCGCGGCTGCCATGCTAGCCTCCAAGAGCAGACCACTGGCCTGCTCGGAGACAGTCGGTTTCGAGCACAGCTCCGCGGCTTCCGACATGCTCTTGGATTCTTGCTCTTTCATCGAGAGCCAACTGCTAAACGTGGCCTTCTCCCGCGCCACTACTTCCAACTTGCGGCTGATGCGCGCCATGTATTGCTCTTTTACGCGCTCCAGTTCGGCCTGAATTTGGATATTTTCTTCCATCTTCCGCGCCCACTCCGCCTCAACCTGTTTCTTCTGCTCGGCCTCGTAGGAATCCAGGACAGACTGGCGCGCTTTGGCGTCCCGCAGCACACCGTCGATCGGAATGCCGGCCGCATCCAGAGCCATCAGGACCGCAGCCCGCTTCGTCTCCTTCGATAATCCGCGGATGTGTTCGCTTTGCAGCATCTCAACCACCTTGTTAATGCTGTATCCCTTCCGCGGATTCGAGATCCCGGCCGCGCGGTAAATATCCTCCATGGGCAACAGCTCCACTTGGAACCTCGCAACGCCCTCGCGTGCATGAACCGCGGGAATCTTTTCCGCGGGAGGAGCTACCTGTGGCGCGGGATTCCCCTTCTCGCCCTTGCCGTTGCTGATTCCCTTGTCGCTTGCGCTGAGACCGTCCTGCTTGTTCAGCCACTGTGCCAGTTCGAGCCATTTGAGTCGCATATATTTGCTTTCCTTTCCTTTTGGGGGCTGTTTCGGTTGGAGTTCAGTTCGTCGAAGCGCATCGAAGTCTTGGGGCTGCGCAGTCCGCGGTCTGTCCTTGCTGTCTGTTTCGTGACCTACGCCGGGAGGAGGCATAACCGTCGCACTGCTTGCGAGGCGCGCGATCGGCACATTTTCCACTGTCCGCTTGGCTACAGGAATTTCCCCCGGCTTGCTTTCTTGCCGCTTCGGTTGGCTTTGGATTTTAGCTTTCGAAACTAGAGGACCGCTCCTCTTCAGGCCTTCCCGCTGCGGGGCATTCGTGGGAACAAGCCGGTTAATGATCGGACTGTTCGTCGTATCTCGCTGAATTCCCACAAGATACTCTTTTCCCTCGCTGCGGCAGTACCTGGCGGTGCCCGCGAACTGATCCCAGCGCCACCTAATTCTCAGCTTTGATCCCACACCGATTCGCGTTTTAACCCGTATACATGCCCCTCCGGAAGACTTGTCTTCCATGCGCGCGGGAACAGCTTGTAATGTCCCACTTTGGTCTTTCCACGACGCTTCCACCGAAATCATGACCGCCGTCCGTGGCTCATGCATGACTACGTTCATGCCTGCTCTATCGGCAAAAAGTCAAATCAGTCCACATCCGATCGAGTGGCTCAAGCTCCGAATAGGCACACGGGCGTCTTGCTTCTCCCCGGCGCCATTCGGCTTATTCTCACTCCCTGGCTTCTAGTGATAGGGATAAAAAATATAGAAGAGAAGCGAAAGCACTGCCATCACCCACAATCCGGGGCGGATTTCTTTCGCGCGCCCGGCGATCAATTTGCAGAAGGGGTAGACCAGAAATCCCGCCGTCATTCCGACGCCGATATTGAATGTAAAGCTCATCAAGGCGATGGTGGCAAACGAGGGAATGAGTTCGGTGTTGTCGTCGAAATTAATCCGGCGGATGGGCGCCACCATCAGCATGCCGACGACGATCAATGCCGGTCCATAAGCCTGTGGCGGAATCGCGCTGACGAGCGGCGCGAAGAAAAGTGCCAACACAAAAAATAATGCGGTGATGATGGAAGCGAATCCGGTGCGGCCTCCGGCCTCGATTCCGGTGGCCGATTCGATGTACGCCCCGGCAGTGGAAGTGCCGACCGCGCCCGCAAACGTTGTGGCCAGGGCATCCGCCAGCATCGGCCGTTCGATTTGCGGCAGATCGCCGTGTTCATCCAGCAGGCCGGCACGCGCGGAGACTCCGATCAACGTTCCGAGCGTATCGACGAAGGCCATGATGAAAACCGTGAGCATCACCGCCAGAAAACCGACAGTGCCAATCTTCGAGAAATCCATTTTCCAGAAGATGGGTGCGATGCTGGGCGGCGCGCTCACGAATCCAGCGGGGTTTTTGGCGACGCCGGTCAGGACAGCCAGCAAAGTGGTGGAGAGAATTCCAATCAGAATGGCGCTGCGCACGCGCAGGATCATCAGCGCGACGATCACCAGCACTCCGAAAACTGCGGCCAGCACCGGGACGGAAGTGATGTGACCCAATTTTACGGGCGCGCTGGGCTCGCCCAATGCGACGATTCCGGTTTCGGTCAGGCCAATGAACGTAAGGAAGAAACCGATTCCCGCGGCGAAGCTGAAACGGAGGCAAGCGGGCACGGCGCTGACGAGCCACTGGCGAACTTTCGCCACCGTCAGCAAGGTGAAGAGAATTCCGGCCACAAAAACGGCAGCGACCGCCTGTTGCCACGAATAGTGCAGCAGTTGCACCACGGTAAACGCGAGAAACGCATTCTCGCCCATCAGCGGGGCGATGGCGAATGGCCGCCGCGCATAAAGCGCCATGATCAGCGTGCCGAAGAGGCAAGTAAGGATGGTGGCGACCATCGACGGGCCGGTGGGAATTCCCGCGGCGGAGAGTATGGCGGGATTGACGACGATGATGTAGGCCATCGTCACAAACGTGGTGGCCCCGGCGATTATTTCGCGGCGGAAATTCGTGCCGTGAGAATCGAATTCGAAATAGGAGCGAATGCTTTGGAGCATGGTGTTGGCCCCGCGCCCGCGGCGGGCTCAATTTCCGGCAATCAGTTTTTCGATCTGATGCACTTTGCGCGCCCATACCCATAACAGAATGGAACCGACCAAGACCAGCCCCAAACACAGCCCCGCCCACATTCCCACCGCGCCCCAATGCAATCGGAAGCAGAGATAGGCTCCGGCGGGAAGTCCCAGAAACCAATACGAAATAAGATTGGTGATCATGGGGATATGCGTTTCGCCCGCGCCGCGCAGCGCGCCCGTCGCCACCACTTGCAGGCCGTCGAACAATTGAAAAACGGCCGCCACGGCCAGTAGGGAGACGGCCATGCGAATCACCGCTGGATCGGGTGTGTAAATCCGAGCGATAGCGCGCGGCGCCAGCAGAAAGGCGAGCGCCGCGCAGGCCATGAATGCGGAACCAAGAGCAATGGCGGACCAGCCCGCATGGCTGGCCCCCCGCGCATCTTTGCGGCCGATGGCCTGGCCCACTCGAACCGCGGCCGCCGAACTGATCCCCAGGGGAACCATATAAGTGATGCTGGCCATGTTTAAAGCAATTTGGTGCGCGGCCAGCGAAACCGGATCGAGCTTTGCGACGAGGGCCGTGGCTAAAGCAAATACGCCCACTTCCAATGTCATTTGAAGCCCGGCGGGCAGTCCCAGGCGCAACAGCTTCCGGATGCGTTGAAAGTGCGGCTGCAGGCGAATATGGCGCAGCCCCGTTTTGTAGCGGCGATCGTGGTAAGCAATGTAACCGAGCAAAACCAGGGCCATATAGATTCGCGCGACGCAGGTGGACCAACCCGAGCCGACGATTCCCATCCGGGGCGCGCCGAGATGTCCGTAAATAAACATCCAGTTGCCCAGCAGATTCACAAGATTCGCCGTGACCATCGCAAACATCACGGGCTTCACCAGGTTCATTCCTTGCAGGTAGCGCCGCGCCCCGAAATAAACGAAAAGCGGCAGCAGGCTCCAATTCAGTGTATTTAGATAGGGAATGGATTCGCGCAGAATGACGGGATCAATCCCAATGGTGCGCCACAGCGGAACGCATCCGAATTCCAGCAGCCCCATCAGCAGGGGCGTGAGGGCGAGGCTGATGTACATGCCATCGAGCAGGGCCGCGTGGCATTCATCGATCTGCAGCGCGCCGAATGCCTGCGAAACGAGCGTGTCGAGTCCCAGCAGCGTGCCGCTGCCTAGAATCGCGACGGCGTAAAACGTTACGCTGGCAATACTCACCGCGCCGATGGCCACGGCGCTGTTGGGCAGGCGCCCGACCATGATGGTGTCAACAAAGGCCATGGCCATCCAGCTGAGTTCGGCAAGGACCAGCGGCGCCGCCAGGCGAAGCATCGGAGGCAATTCATCTCGAAAATGTCGTTTCGGTTCGGACATTTACTCTTTTATGACGCCGGTGCTGCCGGCGATCAAGACAATCAAACCGTAGCAGTGTATCGCAGCATTCGATTTCTGTGAGCACCGAACGAAAGTGGGTGCTGTCCTGATTTGAAATCAGCTAAGGTTTTTAGGAGGTCGGAGCTTCAGCTCCGACATAAGCATTTGAAAGACGAGCGGGCTTCAGCCCCTGAAGCTTCCGCAAGGAAGGGTCGTGGGCGGGTGGCCCTGACGTTTGAAGTTCCGACGAAGTTGGGTTCGGGTGCCCCATCGTGCCGGGTTTGCACGTGGGGTTTTTGAACTGGATTGGTTGATTCTTCTTTATTTTCTCTTCGCTTCCCGATTCCAGGATTTCTTCAATCCACCGGATCGATCGGCAGCGATCCCGTTTCTCCTTTCGAACGGGTGGCGCACCCGGGGAAATTCACGGGCCCCACCCTTTCACAAACCGAAAGGAATAGGACACCCGGCTAACGTCAAACTGATAATCAACTTTGTGCGATCTAGTGGAGCAGGTCACCCCGCCACCATCTTAACGGCTCTGTTTACTAGTATGGTCATTTAATACTATTTGGTTAGAAGAGCAATATATTTCTCTAGTTATACTAATTCACGTCGATGCTTCTACTTGGGAGGGCTTGGATGAGGATTCGATGGGCAATCTCCATGTTCGTTTACATCTGCTTCGTTATAAATGTTGCTTCGTCAGCAGCACAGACTCCAGAAAAACCAGCTCAAGGGAAAGAGAACCCGTCAGGCACTCCAGCTCCACCTCAAGCTCCAACTCCAACTCCAGCTGCTGGGAGTCCGGCAGGAAATCCAAATCCGACGAAGGTCATCACAGATAACTTGGCCGCCCAAGACAAGGAATCAGAATTCAGCCTCGTCATAGGAGTGGGTTCGCTCATTCTGGCGCCTGGAGTTACCGACTATCAGAACCAAGCCAACGTTCTGACAGCCACGCACCTAGGAAAGGCGACACCGCAGTTGCTTACCGGCGTTTCATTTCGTACCAAAATTCCGACTCCCTTCACCAGGTTCCGATGTGATGGTAAGGAATTCAGTAGGCAAATGGAACTGTATAATGGAACTGCAAATGCGCCCAAAGCTAACTGCGAAACGCACGAAAATGGGAAGCTCGTCCCTGGCATCAAGCGAGGGGATCTTTGGCAAAGGAATCCTTGGAGCGCTTTTGCTTCATTGAAATTTGCGCCGGGGGCAAGCAATCCCATTAATGGCTTCGTATTCGGAGGTTCATTCTCTATAACGCATTACATGGACTTCCTCGTGGGGTTCGCCTTGAGCCCTGTCAATGAGCCCAGCCCCGGCTTTCGCACTGTCGCTGCCCAGTTTGTGCAGATGGAGCAACAGCAAGGGCGCTACATGAATTTCAACCCAACGGCGATGCTAAACAACAGTCAATTCGCTTTTGATGGATTCCCTACGACAAATCCTACTACTGGCGCTTTGATCTATCCGGGAAATCCCCTTACTACGCATTATCGTGGAGGGGTGATGATTGGCATTGCGATCCCAATTTCGTTTAGCTCATATCTGAAGGGAAGTGCGCCCGCATCGCCTAACGCTACTTCGGGTGCAAAATAAACAGGCGTGTGTCTCGAGCGTTTGAAGTTCCGACGAAGTTGGGTTCGGGTGCCCCATCGTGCCGGGTTTGCACGTGGGGCTCTTGACTTGGATTGTTTGATTCTTCCTTATTTTCTCTCCGCTTCCCAATTCCAAGATTTCTTTAATCCACCGGATCGATCGGCAGCAATCCCCTTGCTCCTTTCGGACGCGTGGC
>JBGPTK010000026.1:0-25220 GCA_041490605.1 Terriglobia bacterium
CACCCATGTTCCGGGCACCCAATAATAGTCGTCAGCGCCATACGCCCAGTATCCGGGCGTCCAGAGATAACCGGGGCCGGGGCAAATGGGTTGCGTGTATACCGGCAAGGCCGGCGGGCCAACGCGGATCGAGACTCCCACAGCGACTTGCGCGGAAGATGTTGCCGGAATGGCCAGGATTACAAAGGCGAGCAGCAGCAAGCAGAGGAAACGGGTGTTCGGCATTTTGGGCCTCCACGATCAATGCTACCCAGGATTTCCGTTCTCACTTCCAGGGCAAGTGGCATTGTACATCGAATGATTTTTTTTCGAACAGATGTGTGCGCTTGTGCGAACCGTGCCGGCTGAAGGAATCGATGAAGAATGCCGCCAAACTCGAATTGCCTGCACTCGATCCGCGGACAGAAAAACCTGAAGAATTTCAACCGCCTGTCCTGCCTGGAGTGACCGCGGTCACAAGCGGCTGTGATCTGGAACACAGTGCTTTGCAACTTTCTTGTGTATCCATGCAAGAGTGTAGAATGTTTTGGCCTATGCATGGGGCCGGATCGGGCGGCTAAGAACAACTTAATATGCCGGAGGGCATTGATGACGAACCGTACTTATAATGGACGTGACAGACTTTTTCTGATCATCGGATTGATGGGAGCCGTTCTTTTGCTCGGCCTTTCAGCGTGGGGCCAAGAGACGGGTGAGAGCCTTTACAAGGCGAAGTGCGCCGTCTGCCATGGACCGAACGGCACGGGAAAAACGCCCATGGGAGAAAAGCTGAAAGTTCCCGACATGCATTCTCCCGAAGTCCAGAAAATGAGCGATGCCGAACTGAGGACAATCATCGTCAAGGGCAAAAATAAGATGCTGGCTTATGAAACCAAGCTGAGCAAGGAACAGATCGACAAGTTGATGGTGTACATCCGGGATTTAGCGAAGAGCCATTGACAATTCATCGCTCAGCGAAATCCTAAAACAGAAATTATAACTTCCATGGAAACTCAAGAACCCGCAAGGATTCAGCCCGTGCGGCGGCGCTTCGTCGAGATGCTGCTGGGCGGAGGGCTGTTTGCATCGGTGGTGGCCTTCGTTTACCCGGTGATGCGCTACCTGATTCCGCCACCGGTGACGGACCTGGGCGGCGATGAAGTGGTGGCCGCCAAGGCCGGAGAACTGAAACCCAACGGCTCCAAGATTTTTCGTTTCGGGACCCGCCCCGCGCTGTTGCTGATGACGTCTCAGGGCGAGTATCGCGCCCTCTCCGCTGTCTGTACCCACTTGAGCTGCACGGTGCAATATCGCAACGACATCGACGAGATCTGGTGCGCCTGCCACAACGGGCTCTACGATTTGAACGGGCGCAATATTTCAGGGCCTCCTCCGCGTCCGCTGGATGTTTTCCAAGTCCACGTGCGCGGGGACGAAGTCATCGTCAGCCGCAAGCGGGAGGCGTGAGGTGAGTCTACTCAAGCGCGTCCACGATTGGCTGGATGAACGCTTTCACTTTGCGGAACTGATCGGGCCGCTGAAAAAGAAAACTGTTCCCGTACATAAACTCTCCTACTGGTATTTTTTGGGCGGGATCACTCTCTTCCTGTTCATGATCCAGGTAGGCACGGGAATCCTGCTGTTGCTCTATTACCGGCCGGGAGCCAATGAGGCATTCGAGAGCGTGCAGTACATCATGACGCGAGTGCAGTTCGGCTGGCTGGTGCGCTCGATTCATTCCTGGGCGGCAAACCTGATGGTCCTCACCGCCTTCGCCCACATGTTCAGCGTGGTTTTTCTGCGCGCCTACCGCAAGCCTCGGGAGCTGACCTGGATCAGCGGCATGCTGCTGCTGTTCCTGACCATGGGATTCGGATTTAGCGGCTACCTGCTTCCCTGGAACACGCTGGCGTTTTTCGCCACGAAAGTTGGCACGGAAATCGCGGGCCAGGTGCCGCTGGTGGGTCACGGGATGATGGTATTCCTGCGCGGCGGCGAAGAAGTGACCGGGGCAACCGTCACCCGTTTTTTTGGATTTCACGTTGCCGTATTGCCGGGGCTGACCACGCTGCTGGTGCTCATTCACCTGGCGCTGGTCCAAAATTTCGGCATGAGCGTGCCGCCGGGTGTGGAAGCGCGCTGGAAGGAATTTCCCGGTGAAGCGCGGCAGATGAAGTTTTTCCCTAATTTTTTCTTGCGCGAAATGATGGCATGGTACATCGCGCTGGGAGTGCTGGGAGCATTGGCCGCGATTCTGCCGTGGGAATTGGGAACCAAAGCCGACCCGTTCGCGGCGGCTCCGGCGGGCATTCGTCCGGAATGGTATTTCATGTTCATGTTTCAAACGCTCAAGGAGATTCCGGCAAAGGTGTGGTTTGTGGATGGCGAGGTCCTGGGCATTCTCGTTTTCGGCGTGGCGGGATTTCTGTGGTTGCTGCTTCCTTTTTTCGAACAAATGGGCCGGGGGCGCGGCCGGAGAGTGGTGATGGGAGCCGGCGTATTCGCGCTGTTCTACATCACCGCGATGACGATCTATGGATACATGGCGAAATAGCGGAATTTTCCGAAGGGTGATCCTTCTGCTGGCGCTCTCCGCCTGCGGCGGCGTGGCTCGCGCGCAGACTACGAACACCTGCCTCGATTGCCACGCAGTGCTCGATCCACCTCTTCAGGTAACCGCGGAACAGTTCGCCAGGGACATTCATTCGCAAAAGGGATTGAACTGCGCCAGTTGCCACGGCGGGAATCCCACGAAGGACGATCAGGACGCGATGAGCAAAGAGTCCGGCTTCAAAGGAAAAATCGAGCGCAGCCAGGTTCCCGCGCTTTGCGGAAGCTGCCATTCCGATGCGGCCTACATGCGGAAATACAATCCTTCCTTGCGCACCGATCAATTGAGCCAGTACAAAACCAGCGTGCACGGAAAACTTTTCGCGAAAGGCGACACGAAAGTGGCGGTGTGCACCGATTGTCACAGCGTGCACGACCTGCGTCCCGCCAGCGACACTCGCTCCAGGGTCCACCCGCTCAATGTGGCGCAAACCTGCGCGCGCTGCCATGCCGACGCTTCGTACATGAAAGGGTATTCGATTCCCACCGATCAGTTCGAAAAGTACAGCACCAGCGTGCACCACGAAGCGATGGTGGCGCGCGGCGACCTGAGCGCGCCCACCTGCACCACCTGTCATGGAAATCATGGCGCCGCGCCCCCGGGAGTGAACTCGGTGCAGAACGTCTGTTCGACGTGCCATGTTTTCCAGGACCAGATGTACGAGAAGAGTTCGCACAAAGCCGCATTCCAGGCCGCCGATCTTCCGGGGTGCGTCGTGTGCCACGGCAATCACGGGATCAGCCATCCCACGGACGCCAAGCTTGCTGCGGGACCAAAGGACGTGTGCATGCAGTGCCACACGCCGGGAGATGATTGCGATAAGGCCAGGGCGGATATGCTCGCGGGTTTGACTCGCTTGGACGGCGCCATCAAGAATGCGAACCAGGTGCTCGGCGTCGCCGAATCCTCCGGCATGGAAGTAAGCGCCGCCCGGCTCGAAGAAGACCAGGCGCGGGATGCGCTCACGAAGGCTCGCGTAACGATCCACAGTTTCCAAAAGGAACTTGTGGAACAGGATATCCAGGCGGGCTTGAAGCTGGCCGCAAAAAACTTGCAAGCGGGTAAGGCTGCGCTAGCCGAGCGCGACTACCGCCGCCGTGGCTTGGGTTTGGCGCTTATATTCATTTTGTTATCGGTGATCGGGCTATTCCTTTATATCCGGCAAATTGAGCAGAAGGCGCAGAAGACCTGAGTCGTTTGGGGACTTGGCCGGAGAAGGGCGTGTTGCAAGTATCCATCGCCGATCTGCCGCTCGGAGCGGACAAAACGTCCCTCGGCAGGCCGGGAAGCGGGAGGATTGGTGTACGAACCTCTCGACGATTCCGCCGCGGATCTGGAGCGACTCACCAGACAGGTGAAGGAGTTGGAGCGCCGCGTTTCCGCCTTGGAACAAGGCCAGGAAACGGCCAGCGTTCGTCCGGTGGAACCGGAAATTCGCGCGGCGAATGTGCCGCTTCCCGCAACAGAATCCACTTCAGCGCGGCCTGCAGGCGCAATTCGCGTTGTGGGCCAGTCGATCCTGGGAATTGCAGGCGCCTACCTGCTTCGTGCCGCCGCCGAATCGGGATCATTTCCACCATTGGCGGTGGTGGCAGTCGCGTTGGCTTACGCCGGTGGATGGTTGGCCGCGGCCACTCGAGTTCGCGCGGATGTCCGATTCGCCAGCACCGCTTACGGAATCACCGCCGCCTTCATACTTTCCCCCATGCTTTGGGAAGTTACCGTGCGGTTCAAGTTTTTGTCTGTCGCGGCGACTGCCGCGGCGCTGGTGGCATTCGCGGTTCTGGCGTCTGCGCTGGCATGGCGGCGCAAACTTGCCCCTGTCGTGTGGATTGCGACTTCGTTCGCTGTCATCACCGCTCTTGCTCTCCTAATCGCCACTCGCGATCTGGTTCCGTTGACTTCGGCTCTTTTGCTGATTGCTTTGGCCACCGAATTTGCTGCGTGCCGCGATCACTGGCTCGGTTTGAGGCCCATCGCAGCGGTGGCCGCGGACATTGCGGTGTGGGTGCTGTCCGATGTTTCCGCGCGCCAGCAGAGCATCTCACTGGACTACAAGCCGACCCCTGCCGGGGTAGTGTTGTTGCTCCTCTCGGCCCTGTTCGTAATCTATTCTGCGAGCGCTGTCTTCCGATCCGCAGTTCATCGCCGGGCAATCACTTTTTTTGAAATTGTGCAGTTGGCCGCGGCATCCCTGCTTGTAGCTGTGGGTGTGCTTCGCGCTGGAAACGAAGCTCTGGCTCCGGCGTTAGGAATCTTCTTTCTGCTGGTGGCTGCGGCGTGCTATTGGGCGGCGTTTGCCTGGTTCGATCGCGTCAGGGAACGCCGCAACTACCGGGTCTTTGCCACCTGGAGCGCCGCGTTTCTCCTGGCAGGAGGTTTCCTGTGTCTCCGGCCAACGGCGTTGGCCGTGGGCCTCAGTCTGGCGGCGATTGTTGCAACTTTCGTGGGCGTCCGCGCAAACAACCTGACCATTCGATTTCATGGAATGGCCTATCTGGCCGCTGCCGCGTTTGTCTCCGGCCTGCTCGACTATGCGGGCCATGCTTTGTTAGGGGCCCTTCCGTCCGCTCCCGCTTGGGTCTTTTGGACGGCAGCAGTTTCTGCCGTCGTTTGTTACCTGAGCGGAGGAGGCTCGGCGGCGGAGAAGTGGTATGAGCGATTGCCTCGCCTCGTCCCCGCGGCGCTGACCGTCTATGCTGCCGCGGCGCTTGCCGTGGTTGCGATGGATTCGATCACGCCGCGCGGGGCGATGCCGGATGCGGCACGATTGGCGGTGATCCGCACGTTCGTGACGTGCGTAACTGCGCTGGCTCTCGGATTCGGCGGCACTCGCTGGAAAAGAGTCGAGCTGGTGTGGATCGCCTATTTTGCTATTGCGTTTGTCACAGCAAAGCTGCTGTTCGAGGACTTGCGGTGCGGAAGTGCCGGAGCGTTTGCGGTGTCACTGATTATTTATGCGGCGGTTTGGATTCTTGGCCCCCGACTGATGCGGATCAGCGCGCGGCGAGCGTGAACCGATGAAATCATTTGCTCGAGAGGGGATACTTGGCCACCAGCCTGACGATGGTATTCATCCCGCGAAAGGTCGCGCGAATCCCCAGGCGTTTCTCGAATGAGACGTTGGCAAATGTTGACTCACTTTGCTTCTTTTTGCACAGCCAGTAAACTTCGCGTCCCTGGGTGTGAAAATCGTCAATCGCGGTCTTGAATTTCATCAAGGTCTGCTTGGCTTCTGGTCCCAGCGGCTCGGCCAGAAATCCAACGCAGAACGCTCCGGCAGTTTTCAGATCGGCTTCCCGGAACGGCCGGTATTGAGCGATGGCGGCAACTTCGGAATCCGTTCGAACGAATGTTGCCACTTCAAAGCCCAGCGTCTTGCCCAGGCAACTTTCAATCTTCGCGGAAAGATTTGCCGCGGTTTTGGAGCCAGTCTCGAAAATTACGTTGCCACTGGCGATGAAAGTTTCCACTTTCGAAAATCCAAGCGATTCAAAATGCCCGCGCAGGCGATCCATTTTTACGATGTGGCCACCCACGTTTATGGCTCGAAGAAAGGCGACGTATTTTGGCATGAGCGTGACCTCGAAGGTTTCGAACTCAGTGTGACGGTCCGGGAATCACACAGCGGAAGCCAATGTGATTCGTGCTGGTGCCGGGCTCGCCTTTTCCCCGCCCGCCGGGCATATAGCGGGAACAATATTGGCCGGTGCACAGGAACGATCCGCCGCGCTGAACTTTCTTCTTCACGCCGGGCTCCGCGGGATCGTAGCTATTGGACGGACCAGCGGGGTTCACGGCGACCGGTCCTTCCTTTTCCAGCGTGGAATAATAATCCGGCCGGTACCAATCGGTGGTCCACTCCCATGCATTTCCGGACATGTCGAAAAGGCCGTAGCCATTGGGTGGGAACGATTTCACGGGCGACGTCGTAGCGTACCCGTCCGCTTTCGAGTTCGCATCCGGAAAGTGGCCCTGAAACGTATTGGCCATCGCGTGGCCGTGGGGCATGAAATCATCACCCCAGGCATATTTCTTCCGGTCGAGGCCGCCACGCTCCGCATATTCGAACTGGGCCTCGGTGGGCAGGCGCTTGCCCTCCCAGTTACAGTAAGCGGCCGCATCATCGTAAGCGATTTGCACCACGGGATGCTGCTCGAGCCCTTTGATGGTGCTGCCTCCGCCTAGCGGCCGCTTCCAATTGGCGCCTTGCGCATAATTCCACCAGGCGTATTGGTCCTCGAGTGGAACTGGGTGATCCGGGGGAGTGAAGACCAGCGATCCGGCCACCAGTTTTGCGGGATCGGCGTTCGGAAAATCCTGGATGCGCGGTTTCTTTTCGGCCGTCGTCACGTAGTGCGTGGCGATCACAAATTGTTCAAATTGTTTGTTGGTGACTAACGTCTTGTCGATCCAGAATCCATCGAGCCGCACTCGATGCACCGGCCGCGAATCCGGGAACATCGGCTCTTCCGAGCCCATCCAGAATTCGCCGGGAGGAATCCAGGCCATGCCGGCGGAAGGAGTCGTCCCAGCTTTCGCGGCCGCCGAAGGATGCGTTTTGGCCGGCTGTGACTGCGCGTTCCAACTTCCCCCGGACAAAATAAGAACTCCGGCGAAAGCGCAGGACAGGCTTGCTCGAATTAATAATGATGCGTTCACTTCGGTTCGTAGCCGGATCCCAGGAATCCGATTGTGCCAGAGAGCCCCGGGAGATTCACCCTCATATAATTGAGCCTGCACCCGGCGGCTTTCCAGGCGCATCAGGCCGCGCGCTGCGCAGGAGAGCAAGGCAAATTCCGGGAGTACCACGATCCATTGTTCAAGAATTCTCCGGCCGCAAGTCCGGAGCAACTCGACGCCTACGCGAAACAAGCGGGAATGGACGCGCCCGCCTTCAAAACTTGCTTGAACAGCGGCAAATACCAGAGCGCCATTCAAAAAGACGAAGAAGAAGGCAACAAGCTCGGCGTCAACGGCACTCCCACATTTTTTATCAATGGAAGATCGATCAGGGACGCGCAATCGTTCGAGGAATTCTCCCGCATCATCGATGAGGAATTGGCTTTGAAAGAGTAAGACTGCAGAAGAGTAATTGAGGGGTGTAATCCAGCTACTTGCGCAGTTCTTCCAGCCAGGTTTCGAGCACCTTGTGCTCATCCTGGCCCAACTCACGAAACATCACGCCCATCCCGGATTCCGCATGGACGCTCAGGACGTCAGCCGTCGTCTCAAATACGCGCGTGCCGTCGCTGAGCCGCACACGAATGATCGTGCCTTCCGGAAAGGGGCTGGGGGTGCCCATGTAGCAACCTTTCAGGCTGAGCGAGACGGTTTGCGCCGAAACCTTGATTCCGGTGATGGCTTCCGTCAACTCGGCCGCGGCTACGCAAGGGTAGCGGTGAAAGCTGCGGCGGTCGGGGGCGAATTCGGTTTCCCCCTGGGACTCCCTGGATGCGCGATCGAACATTTATCCTCGTTGAACTCTTCGCGAGTTGATCCGGACGCTTCTCCGATGATTTCAGAATACCCAGGGGATTCCGATTGGGCAACAGCAATGCGAAGAGCCGGTGATCTACTGCGCACTATCGCGCCAAGTGTGACCAAGGCAGGATCTTCCCCAGGCCTTGCTCCCGCTTGTGGTGTCCAGCGTCACAGCGAAGGGTGATTCGCATCACGGAAAATCGGAACAAAACCCTGTAAATGGTATGCAGGGGGACGGAATGAACTTCCACTCTACGAATTCAGAGACGAGATGTAGCGGCGGTCGTGGCGTCGCCCTCCCATGAAACAGGAGAATCCAATGTATTCTCGATACTTGACGGTGCGAATCAAGAACAACATGGTTCGCGAGTTCCCATACGCATTTGAAAAGGAAATCCTTCCTCTGCTCCGCAAGCAGAAGGGATTCCTGGATGAACTGATTCTGGTGGCCCCGGGAAAGACGGAAGCGATCGCCATCAGCCTGTGGGAGACCAAGGAATTTGCCGAAGTTTACAACCGGGAATTCTACCCGGAGATCGTCAAGATTCTGAACAAGTACATCGAGGGAGTGCCGATGATGAAGACGTTTGAAGTGGAATATGCCACATTCCCATCGTTCCAGAAGTTCGTCGCAGTGACTGCGTAGTTGCTGATGCCTGTCCGGTAGGGAGGGGGCGCGCTCGCCCCCTCTTCACCGAGATCTCTGTCGCGCCCCGGCGGTGGAGGTGGAAAATGAAACCCTCGGATATGTTTCTCTCGATTGCCTTCTTTGGAACCAAGCGTGAAGCGGACGACATCATCGAGTATCTGGCCATCTGGGGATCACTCTTGCTTTCGCTGCTCCTGGCTGCCGGTCTGGCCATCGGGGTTGGCAAGATGGCGGGAGTGTGGAGCGGATTGATCGCCGGGCTGGCAGTCTATTGCGCGAGCATGCACCTCTGCTCCCTCGTCTTTAGGCGCGTCCATGCGAATCGCTGACTCCGTTCCGAGTGAAGCTGGGCTTCTGGTCACAAGGAAGCCAGGCGTTCTCCGCACTTTGCTATACTCATTTCTCGAAGGCGATCGGAATCAGGAAGGAGAGCGCGCATGCTGATCGCGGAGATCGCAGCGAAGGAATGCCAGGAAATCCTGGCCCGCAACGGGTTTGGCAGGCTGGGATGCGCCCGCGACAATCAGCCCTACGTCGTCCCGATTTACTTCGCCTACGAGCCCGGCCGTCTGTACGGTTATTCGGCGGCCGGCCGGAAGATCGAGTGGATGCGCGCGAATCCAAAGGTGTGTGTCGAGGTCGATGAGGTCGCCAGCCATTTTGTCTGGACCAGCGTGATTCTCAGCGGCCGGTTCCAGGAATTGCCGGACACGCCGGAGTTCAGCTCCCAACGGCTCAACGCCCAATTGCTGCTGGAGCAGCGCATGCTCTGGTGGCAAATCGCCTCTGCTGCCGGGGAGCTCCAGGGACAGGGGGAGACGGCGCAGCCGGTCTTCTATTGCATTCACATCGATTCCATCACCGGCCACCGCGCGGCGCCCGATCCTGTCGATGCTCAGTTGTCCAGGATCGTCGAACTCCCGGACTAATAATCTGCCCGGTCATCGCGCTCCCAACCAACACCGGAGGAGTGGCGCGCCACCCTTCCTGGTCCCGGCGATTTCCGCCGGGAAGGGCGGCATCCTCCGGTGCGGCTGCCGGTGCAGGGTTTAAGCCCGGCTCTAGATGCCAGCCGATTCTTCCCGTTCCAGTCGTGCGACGGTGTTTTTCAACCAGCTAAGAAGAGCGGCCTGGACTTTGGCTGGATCGCCTTTGGCCTTGAGCGACTCGACGGTGTCGCCTTTCTCGTTCAGCGGGATCTTGTGGCAGATGTCGTCGTTGGTATTGCGGATTTCAGGCGGCGCAAACTCGCTCAAGAAACAGCTCGAACAGGGGTGCTCCTTCTCCACCAGCCCCACGTTCAGGCAGGTGATCGATTCGCGGAACACTTCCGGCGTATGACGTGGCTCGCGAACCGAGGGAGAGTAGCCACCCTGTTCGATCATCCTGATCTCAAACTTCAATTGCTCGATCATTTCTTTTTTTTCGAAGCTCATGGGGGTATTCCTTCCGGCAACCTGGGGGCTGGCGCAATGCTCCTCGGAGATAGCGGCCCGATTCCAGTGCGTAGCACGAATGGGGAATTGGGGCCGGATAGTCCGAGTGTACTCCCGCAGCTTCTGGCCCAGCGGAACTATCTGTCGCGCGTCATGTTTCTTACGAATGAGCGCTCGCTATTTGCGCACTCCCAGGACGCGCTTCCTCGCCCATCCGGCAAATGCCGAGTTCGAGTGCGCCTGCCGGATCGCGATCTCTATTTTTCCTGCAGGGTTTTCAGGTAGCCGATCAGATTCGAGATCCGCATGTCAACTTGCGCTTTATCGTGTCCACTGACGGACGAAAAGAGAGGTCCCCACGTCGGCATATCACTCGAGCCGTGCGCCGGGGCTGTTACGCCGAAGCGAAGCACGGTGGCGACATGGTCGTCGGGAAACTTTCCGCCGTTCCGCTTGGCCAGTGTGCTCAGGTCGGCCGGCTTGGTCCGGAGTTCCGCTGCCGCGGGACCTGACCCCTTGCCATCCGGGCCATGGCAGACGGCGCAATACGCTTTATACATCTCCGCGCCCGAGGCAGGCGAGGTAGGTTGAATGGGGCCTTTCTTGACCGGCTTTTCCTGGGCAAAGCCAAGGCCTGCGACGGTCAACACCAAAGTGAACAACAGAGCGAGCCTGTGCGTGGCGAGATGATTCATGCTTTGTCTCCCTTTCCGGGTTTCAGATACGGCCTTACCGATTGATATACAAATTCTTCGATGACCACATGTAAAATCAGGACGAACTGTTGTGTACTCCCTTCCGGGTTCGCTGTCAATGATTCGGGCGAATATCGACGTGGTATTTGGATGCGTTGGAAATTCTCTCCCAGGCGGAAGTTGGAGAGCGCGATCAGCCTGCCGCGTGCGCCCAATGTTCTTCGGGTTTTCCGCATTTATCGAGCACCAAGAGCATGATGCGCTCCAGCTCCTCCTGATTGAGCGGAAGTCCAAGGCAATCAAAGGCCCCCTCGAGGATGGCGGCGACGTGCGCCTCCCAATCACGGCGGCTGGAAACCACGATTACCGGCGTGCCCGCGCTGCTGCGCGCCACTTCCCGGATGATCTCGCGATAGCTCCCGTCCGCGAGATTCTCCTCACAATATACGGCAGAGAATAGTTGACCCTGAATCAGCTTTCTCGCCACCTTGATTGTCTCGCAATGAGCCGTCCTCAGCCCGTACTTGCCAAATGCGCGGTCGAGTTCTTCCAGATTCCTTGGTTCGCTGCCAATGATAAGCACCGGTTGCGGAGTTAGCATGGCCCACCCCCGTGGCTACCTCAGGGCCTGAAGATTGGGGGCAACGGCTGGCGGCGAAGTGCTTCCGGCCCGGATGGGCCGGGGCGTCGTAGTTCCCAGACGCTTCGTTTAGGCTTCGTGCCCAGCCGTTGCCTCAAAGCGAAGGATGGAGTCCAGCCAAATGACTAACCCTGCTTGCCTCTTTGTGGAGGCAAGTCAGAATGGACTCCTTTTCTGGCGTGTCTTGGAGAGCGCGCCAAATCCGGAAGCCCTTCTCTCATCTCAGCCTCCATCCTTCAATGGCTCATTCTGATTCCGTCGCACCCCAGGAATCAGTGACGAGCGTCACCGATTCGCGTGACGCTTGGCACATCTTCTTACGGGCGGCCCATGTAAATAGGTCCTAGCATCAAGCAGGGAAAGGAGAAAGCAGTTCCAGCAAATGCCAAAGGCGGGCTGGCACCGGCAAGGGAGGGCGAAATGATTGGGACAAGTGAAACAGCAGTGAGCGTCGAAACGAAAGCTCCACAAAAAAACATGGTGCAATTGCGGAAAATCATGGTGGCCACGGATTTTTCGTCAGCCTCGGACCGCGCCCTGGAATATGCGCTTTCTCTCGCCCGGCGCTACGGTTCGCAAGTCTACCTGACGCACATCGTCTCCACCGATCCTTTCGCGATGATGGCGCCGGAACTGGCGATGCGTTCGCTGGAAAAGCTTCGCCAGAATGCTTCCCAGGAATTCGGCGAAGTGATGAAGTCGGAACGATTGCAAAACGTGCGTTACGCCCTGGCGATTGAGGAAGGGCCCTTCTGGCCCACCATGGAATCGTTGATCAAAAGGTTCAAGATCGATTTGATCGTGGCCGGAACTCGCGGAATGGGCGGGGTGCGCAAGTTCGTGCTCGGCTCCACGGCGGAGCAGATTTTCCGGCAAGCCCGAATCCCCGTCTTGATCGTGGGCCCGGCGGTGGAAGGCGAGCCATTCTACGAAGCGGAATTCAATAATATCCTGTTTGCCACCGATTTCGGAGTGGGCGCCGGGCGCGAGGCCGCTTACGCTCGCTCCTTGGCCGAGGAGCACGGAACCAGGCTCAACTTGCTGCATGTGATCCCGCTTCCCGAGGATCATTCGGAAACCGCCTTGAAGCAGGCGAAAGAAACGGCCCTCCGTCAAATGAAGGAGCTGGCGCCCGCGGAAACAAACAATCTCTTCATGCCGAGATACTGGGTGGCGATTGGCGATCCGGCGGAGGAGATCCTGCGGATGGCGCTGGCCACCCGGGCCGGATTGATCGTGATGGGAGCGAAAGGGCTGAAAGGATTCGCGGACCGTTTGCCGCACACCAAGGCGTACAAAGTGGTGTGCGAATCCATGTGTCCGGTGCTGACGATCCGGTCGTAAAGGAACAAACCAATTGCACGGGGCGACGGGGCGCGGCTCTTCGAAGGGCTCGTGCCTGACGAATTCAAGAAACTTGATGGAGGCGCCATATGATTGCTCTCGAACCACAAACTCGGATTCAACTGAAGAATATCTTGTTCGCCACGGATTTCTCGCGGCCATCGGAAGAGGCTCTGCCCTACGCCGTTGAATTGGCGCGCCATTTCGGTGGAACGGTCCACGCTCTGCATGTAAGGCCGCCTCAGCCCTACCCCATAGCCCCGCCGAGCAGTTGGGCGGAATTGGAGGATGTGGTGGATGCCCAGGCGCGCGAGCGGATGGAGAATCTGTTCACGCCATTCCCGGAGATCGATCACGAGGTGCAGGTAATCCCGGGAGAACTTTGGCCGGCCATCGAATCGGAAATTGCAAGGAATCAGATCGACATGGTGGTGATCGGGACCCGCGGGCGCACGGGACTTGGAAAACTTCTGCTGGGCTCGGCCGCCGAGGAAATCCTGAGAGTGGCCCGCTGTCCGGTCTTTACCGTAGGCCCGCTTTCTCCGTCCCAGCCGCCGGCAGACGGCAAGATTTCGGAAATTCTTTACGCCACGGATTTCAGCGAGGAATCCCTGGCCGCCGTTCCGTACGCCATTTCGCTCGCGCAGGAATATCAGGCGCATCTGACGTTGTTGCACGTGATCGAGAAACAGCAAGCCGGCGATTTTGTGCGGCCCAGTGACCTGGAGGGCGCAATGCTACGGCGGCTGCAGGCTCTGGTGCCTCCCGAGGCGAACTTGTGGTGCGAACCGTGGTTCATGGTTACGCAAGGCGCGCCCGCCGAGGAAATTCTGGCGATCGCCGCCGAGCGCGGCGCGGACTTGGTGGTTCTCGGTGTCCGGCGGCCCACGGGCGTTCCCGGCGCGTCAACCCACCTGCCGATCGCCACGGCGCACAAAGTGGTGTCGCATGCAAAATGCCCGGTGCTGACGGTTCGCGGCTAGCCCCATCGCGGTTGCAGAATTGAAATTGCTGATGCGAGGGCAGCTCGATTCAAACAGGCATAAGCAGGGAAGGGCGCTGCTTCAAAAATTGCGGAAAAATGCCAGCCGTCATTCTGAGGGCCGGTTTCCCGCCCGAAGAATCACCTTACCCCACAATTCCGTTTTGAGTAGGCACTGATAACCTTTTGATGGCCTCCGGCGCCTTTGTTCATGCGGGTTTCAACGTGATGAAGCCGCTCCGGCTTTGGCCGCCGCAGCCGTCGCGCCCACGGCCGCAACCCCTCCGCAGGTTGAGCGCGACGAGTTTTATGAGGACTTCACTGCGGACATCATGCCTTACGTGGAGAAGCACTACCGCGCGCTCACTGACGCGCCGCACCGCGCCATCGCGGGGCTTTCCATCGGCGGAACCCAGACCCTTAACATCGCATTTCTGAATCTGAGCAAGTTCGCCTTCATCGGCGTGTTCAGTTCCGGCGCGGAAGTGGGAGAGGACAGTGGCCCGGCGCCCGGCGCAGCCGCTGGACCGCCCCGGCCCAATTGGGAAACCATCCATCGCGCCGATCTCGACAACGCCAGCCTGAAGAAGGGCGTGAAACTGGTCTGGTTCAGCACCGGCATTGACGACCGCCAGATCGTGAACACCCGGTCGACCGTCGAGATGCTGAAGAAGCACGGTTTCGACCCCGTGTTCAAAGAAAGCCCCGGCGCGCACACCTGGCTCAATTGGCGCAACTACCTGATCGAATTCGCGCCGCAGTTGTTCCAGTAAATCTTTTGGCCCTCTGGACTCCGGCTCCCGGCCCAAGCAGTCTAAAAACGCGTTCCTCAACGCTAAATCTGAAGCATCTGGTTTGTAGGGCGGCAATTCCAACTTACCGCCTATCTCTTGGCAAAGGATCTCACGAGCGCATCATCCAGTTTCTTTTTGAGCCGCCTCGCCCGGCGTCGTGCGCGATGGCCGCCTATTACGCAAGAATCCCTTCACTCGAATGGACGCCGCTCCCAATTCCCACCAATTCTTCCACGACTTGAATCTCCGCCTCCATCGTAATCGGGCAGGAAAGGGAACGCGCGATCAGGCAGCTCTTCTCCGCCTTCTGCAGCAAGCGCATGGCGCGATCGCGGTCCGCCTCTCGCGCGATTTTCACCCGCGGCCGCAAAATGATCGATTGGAAGCGCAGTCCTCCCTCGTCGCGCCCCAGGATTCCCTCGGTTTCCATGTCCAGCGAAATGAATTGAAATTTCGAGATCTCCGATATGCCGGAAAACGTGCTCACGTAGCAGCTCGCCACCGCCGCGACGAAGAAATGTTCCGGAGTCCAAACTCCGGCCCGGCCATTGAATTCGGGTGGTGCGCTGAAAACGATGGACGGTTCGATGCCTTTGGGCCTGATCACGCCACTTCGCGGAAGAGTCGATGATGCCTGAATCAGATACCTGTGCTCGGATTCCATTTTTCCCTCCAATCAAAAATCCATGAATGAAAAATCAATGCGTTGCTTCCTATTCCCGATCGAGCCGGCCCGGCGCCCGGCACTTCCCGATGCGCGCGCCGGAGCCATGCAAGCAACACTTTGCCCGCTCATTTTCTCGCCGGCCGCACGATCAAAACGGAGCAAGCAGCATGGCGCGCCACTCCCTCCGATACGCTGCCTAGCAGGAATCGATCCATGCCCTTCCGGCCGTGCGATCCTAGTACGATCAAATCCGCTTTCCATTCCGCAGCCACTTCCAGTATTTGGGTTTTCGCGTCGCCTTCGCGCACGCAAGTGCCGGCCTCAAGCCCGGATTCCCGAATATTTCCGGCCACTCGCTTGACGAACTCTTCCGCTTTCTTGTGCTGCGCATCGAAGACCTTGCTGAGATCGACCAAAAATCCCCATTCCAACGCCTCCGGGGAATTGCGGACGAATTCCACCACGTGCAGCACTCGAATTTCCGGGTCTTGCAGGCGGAATTTGGTGATCATGGCTTCGATCACGGCCTCCGAGCCTTTCGAATCGTCGATTGCCACCAGGACTTTCATGGCCGCCTCAACTCTTCCTTCTCCGCTTGTTATGAAGCGGCTAAGCCGCTCTCAGGCTGGCATGCGTCTTCGGCAAAATCATCTCGAGCACGCAGCCGTTAAACCTGGCCTGCGCTTCCGACGGAATGATTTCCTCGCCCAGGTCCAGGAACCGGAAGATCATATTTCCGGCGAGCTCCAGCCCCTTTTGCTCCGGCCCGGCGCCGCGCTTGGGCGCGCTTGCCTTGCCGGAAACAGTCACCCGCCGCGGCTCAACGTAAATTTTGATCGCTTCTTCTTTGTCGAAGCACGAGGCGTCCGTCACCAGGTCGATCCGGTCTTCCGAGCTCAAGATTCCGCCATTCAGCCGGCGGTAAATTTCGGATCGAGCCGCCAGGAAGTCATTCAGTTGTCTGTTCGGATCGCGCCTGTCCGCGCGCTGGATTTGATTGGTGCGGAAGGCGATGGAATCCGCGATCGCCTTCGTCAGCAGCGGCTCGCTGGCTGTAAAAATTCTCAATTTTCGCAGGTTGCCAGAGCCTGCAGGCTGCCTTAGTTCTCGCATATCCAGCCTCCTCAGCTACCAGATGCAGGATACGCACCCACCCTCATCCCACGATATGACCCGAATCACACTCCCATGTGACCTGCATCACATCGTTCGCCCCCGTCCCGCCATCGCTTTCGCCGCTCGGCCGCGCCCCCACTCCTGTAGCGCCGCCCTTCCTCGTCCCGGCGGGTTCCGTCGGGAAGGGCGGCACCCTCGCATTTTAACGTCGTAGTAAATTATTAATGTGGTACTCTCACCGCGTTTCACGTCTAAGAAAAATTGATAATTGCCATTCCGGGCTCTGCGCCACCCGTCCCGGATCGGTGCCTTAATGAGCGAAGACGATGACTTGAAAGACGTTCGAGTTGAAGAGGGTCAACGGGGCCGCAGGCCAATAGACATTGAAGCCCGAAGACGAAAGAACAGACTCCTGAAAGCGTTTCGAGAGGCGCTGGAACTGCAAGACGAAGACCTGTTCAAAGAGGCGATTATTCACGACCTCGGGCAGCTACCTGGGTCACCCGAGTATCAGCATTCTTTGCGGGTTTGGAGAGACTTCTGTAAGAGGCGCGGGAGATAGTCCGTTCAAAGCTGGAGATGCGTCCTTCTATTTCCTCTTCGGGAAGTCTGGATAGATGCGCTTCAGCTATGGAGGTTAATTCCCTTGCAGCTTGCTTTAGACTTAGCTTCTTTTTCTTCTTCGTTTTCTTCATTTTCATAGGACCAGAGATACAGGGTTTGGGAAGTGTGTGAAACACGCTCCCTGCTCTAAAGTGTCAAGTAATAAAGGTATGTCCCTGTAAGTATACCATCTCTCAGATTGGGTTGCTCCAATCCAGAAAAAACAACGAACTACGCTGATGATTTCGAGTTCACGGACCGAACGATTAATCTTTGAATCTCAGCCGGATGGCCGCTGTTGGCTTGAGCAGGCTTTCGGAGTGCCCCCCCCCCCAACTCACGCCCCAACGCGACGTGCCGCAATGGAACTATGCGCCCGCGCTCGCTTCCGCAAAACACATGAACCTCGAGCGGGGAAATGGCTGCGCCATCCGCCGATTTTGGCGAATCACTCACCCAACCGGCTAAAGTCTTTCCTCCGGAGGCCGATAGAAGGATTACGAGGTGACTAATGTCTGTAAGCCCGGTAAACGGAAACAAGCATGTGCAGTCCCAGGAACCCGTAGTGAAACCACAACCCGCTGCGCATTCCGCCAAAAAACTTGCCCCGATTCCCGAAGATTCAGTGAAGCTCAGCCCCGCGGCAAAGGCACAGCCAACGCGCTCTTCGGCCGACGTCGATCGTGACGGTGACTCAAAATAAGCCGGATTGTGCTTGAATCGGAAGCCTTCCTGTACGTTGCGTTACGCGACGGCGCGTGGGCGCTCTTGGCATGAATAGATTTTCGGGGCGCCCCATCCTTTCCGGATTTGAAAGGGTGGGGTTCTTCGTTTTTCGTTTTGACCTTGTCACTCTCCCGGGATTCATACCCCAGCTTGACATACCGCCATAGCCTCATGCGCCCGTGCTCGCTTCCGCAAAACTCATGACCCTCAAGCACGAAGAAGGCTGCACCATCCGCCAACCCACCCTTCATTGGGAATTTAATCTTCAAGATGATTCGAACGATGCCAGCTCATGCAAGGCAGTTCTCAGAGATTTAACAGTCATCGCCACTTCAAAGAAAAAGGGCCGCGGGAATCCGCGGCCCGTCGAGACTTAGCTAGTCTGCCGGCTACTGCTTGTCGTAGACCATGGTGGTACTGATCTTCATGCCCATGGCATCAGTTCCGCTGATCGTGACGGTGCGGCTCTTTCCGTCGGCCGAAACAACCACACGACCGGTCAGGGTAACCTTGCCGCCCTTCTTGTCGGTCAGCGCCAGGGTGTGATCGTTGACCCGCTTATACGTCCGCGCGTCCGACTCCGGATCACCGGTCACCGGGTAATCTTTGCCGTCGAACTTGCCCGTCCATTCGTTATGCGTGGGCTTGCCCTTGGCGTCCACGCCGTCCACGGTAACTTTCACGCTGTCGCCCGCGGCTGCGTAGACGACGGTGTTATTTTTCGCGGCGCCGGGGCTGAGCTTGGACTTGGCCTCGTTCAGCTTCCAGGTGCCCATATTCACGTCGGCGGCGAAGCACACCACCACGGCAGCGAACAGAGCCGCCACAGTCAATAGAATCGTCCTGCTTTTCATGTGATCTCCTCTCACGGATTTCTTTTTTGAATACGAAAACGCCCCGGATTGTACACCCCTTTTGCTTCCTGCGCGCTGCTCGCCTTTCAACGGGAATTTGGAAGGCGTGCAGCGCGGATCCTTCCTCGCCGCCCGATGGCCCCGCGTGCGGGATCGGGAAGGGCGGCATCCTTAGAATCAACCACATGCCCGCCTGAACAGGGTGTGGAAAAAGTCGATAGTTGCTCCCCGATGGGAAGGCCATCCAGGATGAGCGACGGAAGAACCAACTGCTTCTCAAGCACTTGGGGTTTTCTCTGGATTCCTCTCCCGCAGGAGCGGGATCGGAATGACCGGCAGTTTCATTTTTCCGCAGACTGCAAAGGCGGGCGCTACAGGAAACACAACCAAGTTGCCGTACAGACTCTGAACGGTATCCTGCTTTTGATTGCAGAACTTCGGGAGGAGGGTAGTGCAGACAGGCTAAGGATCAGAAAGTCAAAGTCAAAACCACCACACGCAAAACCGGCGTGTTGGGCACCCGAAATTGTCCGAGCAACGAACGTCCGGCCCACGCGCGATCACGCGTGGACCGGTTCGGAGCGTTTCAGCCTTGGGAGTGCCTTGATGGATTTCCCGGCTTTTTCCTGGGCGCGGCGTAGTTCGTAGAGGCTCTGCAGATTCAGCCAGAACTGCGCGCTGGTGCCAAAAAAATGAGCGAGCCGCAGGGCCGTATCACCGGTGATAGCGCGCGTCCCGTTCAAGATTTGGGTGACGCGATTGGCCGGCACGGCGAGCTTTCGCGCAAGCTCGGCCGCGCTCATATCGAGTGCTTCCAGTTCTTCCGCCAGGTGTTCCCCTGGGTGGATAGCGGCAAGTGCCATGGCGATCCTCCTAGTGATAATCAACAATCTCCACATTCGAGGGCCCGAGTGAACGGTCCGTCCACTCAAAACAAATCCGCCATTGATCATTGATGCGGATGCTGTACTGGCCCTTGCGGTCACCCCCGAGCGCTTCAAAACGGTTCCCGGGTAATGCGCCAAGGTCTTTAAGCGATGTGGCCGCCTCCAGACGGTCGAGCTTCAGGCGTGCGGACCGTTCGAAACCAGAGAATGCCTTGACCCGCTTCCCGGCGGCGAAGCCTCTCGTCCGCTTGTCCCGATAGTTGACAATCACCGAACCAAGATATAAATGATTACGCGTTACGTCAAGCGTAATGATTTAGGCCATGGGGCCGCCCATTGCCACCGTAGGGGCGCTGCTCGCTGCGCCCGCTCATGTGTGCCCCGAGCTCTCAAATGGTGGCCACCGGTATCATCAGAAGCTAAGAAAATACAGGTCCCCACGCCCGTGATACCGCCGTGAGGGATTGCGCATCGAACAAAAACCCGCACCTTAAAACCGAAGAGTGCGCCACCCACGCCATCGGCGGGCGCAGGATAGTGCCCGAATGGTATACTCCCCCGGTGCGACACGACCAAAGTTTGTCTTCGAGTAGATTCCCCTGGCCACCCGTGCTGTTTTTGGCTTTAATTCTATCTTCCTTTTCACTGGCGGCGCCGCAGGCGCGGAAAAGTTTGGATAATAAATCAAGCTCTCAGCAGTCGCCTGCGCAATTGCCCGTAATTCGATCGACCACTCGTTTGGTCCAACTCAGCGTCATTGTCCAGAATAAGAAGGGAGAGCCCATCACTGGGCTCAAGAAAGAGGACCTCACCATCCTCGATCAGGGGAAACCGCAAGCCGTCGCACTTTTTTCGAGCGAAGGTACTCCTCCCGCCGGCGCGCCGCCCCATCCGCTTCCGGGCAACGTATTCACGAATCGCTTGGACCAAAAAGGGCAGGAACCGGGCGCGGTGACGGTGATCCTCTTCGATGCCCTGAATACTTCCCCGCTCGATCAAGGATACGTTCGCAATCAAATTCTCCTTTTCTTGCGAACTCTAAAGCCGCAGGATCACGTAGCCATTTATGCGCTCACTTCGCAACTCGTCGTTCTGCACGAATTCACGCAGGATGCTTCAGCGCTGGTCGCGGCCGTAAGCCGCTTCACTCCACACGAAATGCAAGCGTATGACGCATCGCATCCTGCGAAGATTGACCTGGTCTCCCTCGGCTCCGATCCACAATGGGCCAGGCTCCAGGAAGCCTTGAACAACGTCAACGGTCAGATCAGCGACCAGAGCACGATCGACCGGGTTGCCGCCACCACCGCGGCATTCGAAGCCATCGCCGATCATGTGGCCGCGATTCCCGGCCGCAAGAGTTTGGTGTGGGTCTCGGGCGGATTTCCCCTGGCGCTGGGAGTGGGGCTTGTTGGAGCGCCGGACCGCGAGACAGTCCAATTCGATACCTCCAACGGTCGAACGGGCAACCAACGAGCCGGCGGAAAAGGAACGGTGAGCGGGGCCAGTCAGGCTCTGAATCGCGTCAACATGGCGATCTATCCGGTGGATGTTCACGGCGTGGAAATTGATTCTGGAATGAGCCCCGGCATGCGCGGAAGTCCGTCTTCTTTGAATGCCTCGGCCTTTTTCGTTCGGCAGGAAACGCACGATTCCCTCAATTTGCTCGCGGATCGCACCGGCGGCCTGGCGTTCCTCGGCGACAACGATATTCGCGACGCCATGCGGCGCGCATTTGACGACGGGCGCTACGCCTACACCATCGGCTTTTATCCGAAACTGGGGATTTGGGACGGCAAGTTCCGCAAAATCAAAATCCATGTGGATGCGCCCGGCGCACATCTTCGCTATCGCCAGGGTTACTATGCGTTCCCCGATCGCTCGGACACCGAATCCGAGGTCAAGGCCGAATTGCAGGAAGCAGCGCTGAGCCCTCTGGAGGCTACCAGCCTGGGTTTATCTGTTGCCGCCAAGGCGGTAGACCCGCTCGCCGCTCGTAACCTGGAACTGCGAATGAGCCTCGACCCCAAACAATTTCTGTTGCAGCCGGATAGCGGGCGCCAGAAAGGCGCGCTGGACTTGCTCTTCGTTCAATTGGATGGGTCCAACAAAATAATCACAGCCGAGAAGCGCCATTTCGCCCTGGATTTTGCTCCCAAGGAATACGAATTCCTCGCCAAAGCAGGAATCATTCTCGAGGGACACTTGACCGTCCAGCCGCGATCCTCCGAAATTCGCGTCCTGGTCCGCGATGGAGGCTCCGGCGCGTTCGGCTCCGTAGTGATTCCAGTGAAGACTTTCTTCCCCAATGAATCCACCCCCGCCCCCGCTCCCCAAAATCCCAATTGAATCGCCGGGCGATCGGCCTCGGGCGGGTGCCGCGTCCTTTCCGGTTTTGAAAGGGCGCGGATTTTGACTTTTCTTAGTTCCTGTGTTTTTTGGAGCGCAAGGCGGCGCGCGCGGATCGCATTTCAAAGCGCACGCCTTCCGCGCGCTGCAGATAAGCAACGATCTCAAATAGATTGCGAGCCTGAGGGTTACCACGGGGACCGAGCATGCGCATAAGACTCTTCGCCGAGTGATGCGTAGCCTCGCTCAACTTGGAAAATCCGATTGTGGCATTGATGAAATCCCGCAGGATCATCTTGCCGGTTTCCACATCCCCGGAAAGAAAGTTTTCAATTCCTTCTCGAAGAAGCGCTTGGCGGAAACCAGGATCACGCTTTACGCGCGCCCGGATTGTTTCCTTGAAATCTCGTGTCAAAGCCATCGGAGTCACCTTCCCGCCTCTTTTCGTTGTTTGTAGTCTTGCCACCGGGCCAAGGCAGTTTTGACGTCTTGCTGCTGACGTTTCTTCGTTCCTCCGCCCACGAGGATTACAAGCCTCTCTCCATCTTTGCCAAAGTAAATCCGGTAGCCCGGGCCAAAATCAATTCTGTACTCATAAACACCTGCCCCAACACCCTTGGCGTTGGAAAAGTTGCCCTGTTGCATGCGTACCAGAGCAGCCGCCACTTTCGCTGCCGCTTCCCCGTTCAGACGATCCGACCAAGCAGCAAATGGACTATGGCCACGCCGGTCAAGGTATTCGCGCACTTCGACCATGGCCAATGGTAACACATAGGATACCATTAGATCTTTCTTTCGTGAGTAAGGGCGCATCCTCCGGGAACGCCAATCTCCCGATTGGCGTCCAGGCAAACATGAGATTCGCGCCCAGCCAAACGCCATTCAGGAGAATGGCGCGCCCAAGGCACAAATCCGCCTCCCCCTACGCCAAACCGCCGCCTGGCACAACTTCGCAACTTGGGTCCAATCCTTGTCCCGCTAGCCGGCGCCGTTGGCATCCCGATGTGCGCCCTTTGAACGCCGATGGTTTTGATCGGGGCCGTTTATCGGGGCGTGTGCCGTGTCTCATGTCGGGGCGCTGCTCGTGCGTCTTCTGCACCCCGATGCACTTGATCGGGGCTGCGCCCGCGCTTTTTGCATCCCGATGCCGCTGATCGGGACGCTTTACCCTGAGCTGCGAAGGCCAGGTTATAACCGAAGCTAATAAAATACAGGTCCCCACGCCCGTGATAGCGTCGTAAGGAATTGCACATCGAAGAAAAATCCGCGCCCTTTAAACCGAAGGGTGTGCCACCCGCGGATGAACCTCCCTCTCATCATAAATCCGGTTTTCATTATTCGCCGCAGCTTAACTGCTCGCGATTTGCCCTGTGCGCCTTGTGCACCCTGGCCTTGAATCGGAACGCGGTGTCTCAACGGGACCAGCATCGGCTATACTGCGCGGATGCTGATGGTCATCTTTCCGAGCCTTGGTCGTTAGCGCTACCAAGTTTACTCGGAGGAAGGAGCCGACAACGTCATCTAATCAGCCCGATTGTACAATTCGCTCCGTGGTTTCAGCCCGATTCAGATCCGCTCGGCTCCGCCTTCCAAAAGCCGCTGGGCAGTAGAGGCAATCTGCTTTACCGCATCATCCGAGCCAGAGCACGCGCAGCGCGAACAGCCGATGCAATAGCTTCGCTCGCATTCGGAACACGAGTTGAACTGGCCGCCCATCGGGAAAAAATCCTTCCCGCATTCGAAGCAGTAGTTCAATTCCTCAATGTTGGCGAGGATTTTGTTTTCGTGGGTTCGGTTGATCATGGCGTCCTCTCTCGCAAGAGAGTACGGCTGCCCTTCGCTCTGGCCAATGCGAAGATGGTACCGAATTAGGCGGTACGGTCGATGGTCCAAATCCTCTGAATCGGTACCATTCAATCTAGTACTTCAACTCGGCCTGCTTTCCACGTTCCCCTGTAGCCAACCATCTCGTGAGGATTACAGCCTTCGAATTCCATATGCCCTAAGAGATACCTATGGCGCTTCATTTTGCCCGATTTGGAATTGACCTGACAGGTTCCAGCCTATAAGCTTTTTGCAAGGACGCTTCTCGGTTGGGCGTACATAACTACTTTGTTTGTGTTTGCTCATCGCGCCTGCCGGGGCTTCACACGCCTGACAAAAGGAGACTTACATGAAAAGTGAAATGGATTCGCAGCACTGTATTGACGATTGTAATCGCTGTACGCAGTCCTGCCTGGAAGCCATCCGGCATTGTTGTAGCAAGGGCGGATCGTCCATGAGCAGCCAGTTGATGGATCTGTTGCTCTCCTGCGCGGAATCATGCCAGACCGCGGCTCATTGCTTGAGCCGTTCTTCGAGCACGTCGGCACGGTTGTGCGACGTCTGTTCTGAGATCTGCAACGCCTGCGCCGAAGCATGCGAGAAAGTGCGCGGCGACGATAAGCTGAAGCGTTGCGCCGATGCATGCCGTCACTGTGCTGCATCTTGCGAATCAATGGCCCACGCACCTGTGGGAGCATAGTTTTCTGGCGGCCCCCCTCACTCCCCGCAATCGATTTTGTTACGAATTTGATGCGCCGGGGATGGAAACGGACTCCGTCCCCAGCGCCAACCCGCCCGCATTTGCGGCAGGCGGGTGGCGCGGACGTTCGCAGTCCTGACGACGTCGGATGCTCCGCGTGCCGGGGTTTTGCACGTGGGGATTTTGACTTTGCTTGTTGGATTCTTCTTTGCTGTGTCCACCTTTTTTGTGCCCCGATGCCCTTCATCGGGGTGGCGGGCGGCAGGGGGTCGCGGCTTTCAGCCGCGACAAATAAGAACCGGCGCGCAGCGCCCACCTCGCTGCCGCAGGCGGTTGCGCTTGTCCTGAGGTCGCGCTATGGCGAGCCGAAGGGAAGGTATCGCCGCAGCAATTGGCCTTTCTACTTTCACTCCACCGCAGCACAACGCTCCGTACACCTGTCAAAAAGGGGTATCTCTAGCCGGATGATGCCAAAAGCGAGGGGAAAAGAATCATGCATCGGCGTCTGCGCCACCCCAAATCGAAGCTAATTCCCACTACTTATCGATCTTGATGTCTTTAGGGTGCATCACCGTCAGATCGGGGATCTGTTTGAAGTCGTCTTTTTCGTCAAATGTCAAAATATCACTGATATTGTTGTTTTTCATTATCACGCTGTGAATCACGTCTCCCACTCCGGAATGGTACATGAGAATGCCCTGTTTCACGTGGTAGAAGAATTCAGCAAAGTCATAATCTTTCCGAGGACTGACCTCAACGAAGTCTACCCTCAGATCTTTCAGTCGCCGCTCGCTCACCAACTGGCTTTCGATTTCTGCAACAATGCCGCGATCGATCTTCTTGAGAGAGACCAAAATATTTACCATCTCCGTGATCGCCC
>JBGPTK010000027.1:0-24981 GCA_041490605.1 Terriglobia bacterium
GGGAGATTTTTCCTTGCCGCCGTCATAGGTTCCCAGCGGGCCGTAGACGTTGTGGAAGCGGACCACTCTGGTTTCCATCCCGTAATCTTTGGTGAAGTAGCGGCACAGTTCCTCGGACCAAAGTTTTTCCCAGCCGTAGCCCGGCTCGGGGTCGGCGGGGAAAGCATCTTCTTCGCGGAGCGGAGTGACGTCGGCGCTCTTCTGCTTGTACTGGGCGTAGACGCAGGCCGAAGAAGAAAACAGGAAACGCTTCACGGTGTTGATGCGGCTGGCCTCGAGCATGTGGGCGTTGATCAGCGTGTTGTTGACGGAAATCTGGGCAAGGAAGGCGGTGATGTAACCGATGCCGCCCATGTCCGCAGCCAGGTTGTAGACCTGGTCGACGTTGCGCGTGGCAATCAAACAATTGTCGAAGCGGCGCAAGTCGAGGACTTCGAATTCATCGGCCGAGGAAGCTTCGTACTCGGGCATCTTGATATCGACGCCGCGGACCCAATTACCTTCCGCCTTCAACCGGTGAACCAGGTGGTGCCCGATGAACCCCCCCGCGCCGGTGACCAAAATTCGTTTCCTATTCGACATGCGTCTCTCCTTAAGTAGAGCAATGTTTTTAGATTTCAGCTATGCGGCAAAACATTCCTCTGGCCGTTCGGAAAACGAACCGGGGAACTACCCTCAGATTCCTCGCTCAGAAAACTGGCGCCTCGAATAACGGTGAGTGGAGCATCTGTTGCGGCAGTTTCAGTCTGAGCAGCCTCGTACGAGTGAGCAGCTTCATTCACCCGCCTGCGGGAGGAGACCACTTGCGCATAGATGCCGGCCAGGATCGTGTAATTCTTTTCAGCGGTATATCGCAATTCATATTCCAGGCGCGCCGCTCTGCCCATCTCTTCCAACCGCGCGGCGTGCATCCAGGCCCACTCGGTTTTCGCTGCCAGATCCGCGGACTCGCCCGGGGTGAAGTGCAGCCCGGTGCGCTGATCGGCGACGATTTCCTGCAGGCCGCCGTGCCGGGAGCAAATCACCGCAGTTCCGCAGGCGAAGGCTTCGGCGATGGTGACTGGAAAATTCTCATAACACTGGCTCGGCACGAGCACGAAGCGGGCCTTCTTGATCGCCTCAATCACTTCGGGCCGCGGCAACTGTCCGCGAAATTGAATGTGGGAGAGGCCCTTTTGAGCCACTCGGGCTTCGAGCTGCTGCCGCATCGGCCCGTCGCCGATGATCTGTAGCGGAATCGGCAGGCTCATGCGTTCCCACGCGTCGAGCAGGATATCACCGCCCTTTTCCGGAGAGAGCCGGCCTACGAAGAGCGCATAATTGCCGGCTCCGCTTTTCGGACCCGGATCGTTATCGAGGAAATTCGATTTCACATGAACCCGATGGGTCGGCAACCCCGCGGCCACAAATTTTTGACGCGCGAACTCCGTGGTGGCGATATACGCATCCACCTTGTCTTGCCAGGTTCCCAGCGCGCGATGGACGGCCAGCATCAATGCGGTTGTTGCCGTCGCTGCGCGCGATTCACGATAACAACCGTGCAGGACGCCGCGCAATAGGGTGTGATCAAGGCACTCCTCGCACACCTTGCCATCGCGGAACAAATTCGTGGCCGGACAGAGCAGCCGGTAATTATGCAGAGTCTGGACCACCGGGACGCCCGCCTCGCGGCACGCCGAATAAATGGAGGGCGAGATCATCATGAAAGTGTTGTGCACGTGAACCAGGCCGGGCTTTTCATCGCGCAGCAGCCGGGAGAATTCCTTGTAAGTGCCGCTCGACCAGATGGTCCTCTGAATCAGGGCGAGCCGGGAGACCCCGGAGAATTGCTCCACCTCGTAATTGCTGCGGCGATAGGCGATGACGGTTTGCCCGGCGTCCTCGAGCAGCTTGCGCTCCTGGTCGAAGGCCACGTCCTCGCCACCTGGCTGCTGGTAGGAGTTATGAACGAGAATAATTTTGAGTTTCAATGAAGTCTCGAACCTTGGGGATCGGGCGGCCGTAGCCCGTGACTGCGCTCAGCGTCCCGGTGTTTGTGGCGTATTGAATTCCTTCGCGCCCGCGCACGTAGTCCAGGAGCTCGGCCAAGCCGGTCCACAGCCCAAGTTCTTCGATCTCCCAGGAGTGCCCGTACAGGTGCCAGATGCCGCCATCGTTCATCACGCGATCGAACAAGATCTTTCCGAGCGCAACCCAGCTTTCCGTCCCGCGAAACCGGCTCAGGTAGTCGAGGAGCCGGCCGGCCTTACGCGCCTTGGCAATGTTCTTGATGTAGGTCCAATCGGTGTGCGGATACACTTGCAGGCTCGTCGGCATCTCGAATCGTGCGAAATCTGTTTCGATGGAAAGCATGCGCGTGGTGCGAGCGCCGCGGAAACCAGTGGCCTTGAGCTGTTCCGAGACCCTCTGATCGTATTTGCCCCGCGGATAACAGAACATCGGCACTTCATTTCCCAGGATTCCTTCCAAAGCCTCTTTGCTGCCGCGCACCTCGTGCTCGATTTCCGATTGGGGCAAACCGTAAAGAGTGCGATGCGAGACTCCATGGGCGCCGATCTCAAACCCTTCCGCTGCCAGCGATCGCAGGTCCGCGGGCAATAGAGTCGGGCGGCCGCGGTAACCCGACATGGGAATGAAGAAGGTGCCTGGCAGGCCTCGCGCGCCCAATAGGCTCGCGACTTTCAGGTCCGCCGGGTCTCCGTCATCCCAGCTCGTCGTAACAATTCTTGTTATCGGTTCCACGGAATTGACGCGCCTCGTTTCAGATTCAGATCACAGATCTGTTCCACAAGAATCCTAAGTAGCAAAGTTGGGGTCCATCGACTGCGGATGCCGTTTGGACATGAGTCTCTGGCAGGTCTCGAAATTATCGTACGTGCGGAACCACAAAGTCTGTTTCGGCGCGTGACGCAGGATTCTCCACTCTTTGGGATATGCGCCATTGAATGTCTTCAGCAGCAGGCGTTTCGTCTGGTAGAACTTGGCGAGGGTGTCGTAACCGTGGTCCGACATCTTTCGCGGGCTCCAGGTGCGCTGCACCCGCAACCGCTCCATGCGCCGCCGGGTGTGCTGCAAGCTGGCGTTTGTTCCCAGCCAGCGGAACGCCCCGATGATCTGATCGACATACTGGAACCGCTTTCCCTGGGAGGCCAATCGCACGAAATACTCGAAATCCATAACCACCCGGTAGTCCATGTCGAGCATCATTTGTTCGTCAAAGATTTGCCGGCGGAAAAAAGTGGTTGCAGTGATGATGAAGCAGCCGTAATAGAGCAGGACGCGGAAGTCGAAGTCATGGGCAGTTTTGGATCGCTGCAGCCTGCCGTCCTTGTCCACGAACAGGACGTCGCCATAAAAGACATCGGTCCTGGGACTGGCCACGGCAGCTTTGGCCATGGCGGAAAGTGCGCCAGGCAAATAGTATTCGTCCGCATTCAGCCAGCCGACCAGGCCGCCCGTGGCCATCCTAAAGCCCTTGTTCAATGCGTCCGACTGGCCGCGATCGGGTTCTGAAATCCAGCGAACATGGGGATACCGCTTCAAGACCTCGAGCGTGCTGTCCTTTGAAACGCCATCCACGACGATATGTTCGAAGTTCGGATATCCCTGATGCATTACGCTCAGGATCGCGTCTTCCAGATATTCGCCGTGATTCAGACAGGCGGTGACGATCGAGATCTTGGGAAGTGCCTTGGTATCATTCATGTGTTCGGCTTCCTTTCAACCTTCGAACTTTTCTTGCCGTGGAGATTTATTCCTCTCGTTGTTTGCGCAGCAGGAATTCTCCGAGTGCGTAACGGCGAGCGCTGCCAGGATATTCGAGTGCCGTCTGGCGGTCACAGGCCCGCCACGGGCCCCAGGGCTCCTTGACCAGAAATCGCGACTTCACTACTTCGTAGCCGGCGAGCAGGCGGGGCAGGCGGTGCTTTCCATACACTCGATGAAAAGGCCGGAAAACTCCGTCAATTCCCACTGGAACGGTGAGGAACAGCCATCCCTGCCGGTCGAGGAGTTCCGTAATCTTGCGCATCGCTTTCAGGTCGCCATCCACATCTTCGACGGAGCCGTACCGGCCGGAGATCCCGAAGTGTTCGACCCTGGAGCAGGCCACGATCATATCGAATCCAGCCTCCAGCAGCTCGCCTGTGAAATCCCCCTGGATGAAGCGTATCCCCGCGTACTGCTTGGAGAGATCGGAGGCGAAGTCGATTGCGGTAACGTCGTAACCCAGCGCGAGCATGGCCGGAATGACGGGAGAACGGCCGGGGCCAATTTCGAGCGCCCGCTTGGGACCAGGCGGCAAGTTGGCGCAGACAAAGCCCCAGTCAAGGAATCCCTCTCCTTTCAAGTCGAACCCACCGAGGGGCGGCCGGGGCTCGCCATTCAACAGAGCCTGAAGGCCAAATCGGTGATCGAGGTTCCTTGCAAATGATCCTAAAATCGCTCCCAAGCTCATTGTCTTCTCCCCTCGATCCATGATGGCCACTCCGCGACGCTCGCAAAAAGACTCATGCGTTTGGATAAGGTTCTCGCTGCAAGTGAGAACTTGCGGCCCATGCAAATTCGTCCGGCCGTTTGGCAAAGCCATCGGCGAGGGCCCGCATTGTCGAGCCGTCCTGTTTCTGTTTCCTGGTGAAGGTGTCGAGACGATGGGAGATAAAGAAGGAATAGAGCAGTAGCGCCGTCACCGGGAAATAATTGAAAACTTCGAGCACGGCGCCGAACAGGTTGATCACCATGAAGTTGACAGTCAGGGTCAGTAGAACCAGGGCGATTTCGCTCTGTCCGGGATACTTCATCAAGCTCCACGCGTTCTTGCTGGAGACCCAAACTCCGATGCCGATCAGGAGCAGTCCGATCAGGCCGGCTTCGGCTGTTGAATCCAGATATCCGTTATGCAGCGAGGTGGGGCTCCAGTCCGCGGAGAAAGTCAGCACGGTCTGCCCGATCCAAAATGCGCCGTACCCGTGCCCCAGCATCAGGTGACTCGAGATCATCGGCATGGCCTGCCGCCAAATTTGTGTTCTGCCGGAAGCCGTCTGCATGTCTTCATCGGTTTCGCCGCGGTTCCACATCTGCTTCAGCGCGGGAACTTGAGTGAACAGTACAACCACGCTCACGACCGCCATCGCGCCGTAGATTTTTTTCTTGAACTCCCGGGGCTTCAGAAACTCGAGGAAAAAGAGGGCTGCCAGCACGCCCAGCCAGGTCTCCCGCGACTTGGTCAGCAGCACGGCAAGCCCGGGAATCATCAGGTTGAACCACAGAAATTCTTTCCTGGCCCAAATGTCCTTTCGAGCGCGGGTGGTCCATGCCGCTAGAAATCCCACCGATGCGCACCACCCGATCTGATTTTCAATTCCGATGCGGCCGAGCCGCCAGGCTGAATTGGCGATGTGGAAATCTCCGCGAGCCATGGAAAGGACAAGCACGGCAAACGACAGCAGGGAACTCGCCCAGCACATTGTACGGATCAGCTCGGTCGAGCCTTCCGGCTTCCGGTCGTAGTACACGGCTCCTAGGCCTAAAGCGAACACAGCGACGAACAGCGCTTCTGCCGCCCTTCGCAGCGTCTGCATCGGGCCCTGTGACCAGAAAAAGGAAAGAAAGGAGAACAAAATGAATGTCCCGACCCAGGGAATCAAGTTGACCCGGCCAATCCTGTGGCGGCCCCAAAACAAACAAATGACGCCGATCGCGAACAGCAGCGTGCCGGCCACACGGTTCAACATGCTGCCCGATTCGATACTTTGGGCCAATTGCATGGCATTGGTTACGGCTTCGGAGCTGCGGAGAAATCCTACAGTTGGCACCAGCACCAATCCAACAATCCCAACCTTCAGAATCGAAGGCCGGGTGAAAGCGAAGGCCGCAAGGATAAGGCCCACCGGAACCATGGCTGTCTGGGGATAGAGGAAAACAACGAAGCCAAGAACCGCGAAGCCCGTGAACGCCGCGATTCGCTTGATCGATTGGCTACCCGGCATGCTCGATTCCTTCGGCAAGAGCGCCCCGGCCCTCGACTCGCGCGATTCGTCCGCTGAGATCGCGCAGCCACTCTCCCTTCTTGTCCCAGGCGAATATTTGTCTTACGCGCTCGCGTCCCGCTTCGCCCATGTGATCCCGCAAATCGGGATTTTCGGCCAATTGCTCCATCGCTGCGGCCATGTCGCTGATGGCCTGTTTTGGCGCGATCGCCTTCACCTTGACGCCTGTTTCAGCAGTCACCTGAAGACCAGGCCCGCCGATATCCAAGCAGATAACAGGCCTGCCCGCCGCCATCGCTTCCAGGCAAACCCAGCCGCCTGAATCGTGCAAACTCGGATGCACCAGCACATCGCACTGTTCGAGTTTCTCCAGAACTTCGGCGCGGGGAATCCGTCCCCAGAACTTGACGCTTCCTTCCACGCCGAGTTCCCGGGTGATTCTCTGCAACCGTTCCCGTTCGGGGCCTTCGCCCATGAGCCAGTATTCGCTTTGAGGAAATTTCTGCTGGAACCGGGCAAAAGCTCTCAACCCAAGCTCGAAGCCCTTCAAGTGCAGCAGATCGCCGAGGCTTACGAGACGGAACAACCCGCCTCGACGGCTGGGGATCGCGCCCAGCCGCTCGATTTCCTCCTGCGGCAATCCCGCTTCCGAATAAACCATCACATCGCGGCAGCCCAGGATTTTCAGCCGTTCGGCTGTGCGGCCAGTTGTTGCCAGCGCCACCGCGGCCCGCCGGGCAGTTGCGCGCAAGAAGGGATCCATCTCGCCCAGGCGCTGAGCCACCGTGCGCAGGGTTTCAAAAACTTTCCCTCGGGTGCTGTAACAACTCCAGAAACTGAAAGGCGGAGCTTCTCCGCCTCCGACAGGCCCCCACTGGAACGGCACCGGCAGCAGCGCCATGAAGCTCGGCATCCAGTAATTGCAGAACGTAACGTGGTGCACCTGGTCGAATCCCACTTTCCGGTGGAGTTTTCTTGCCTTCAGGTACGCCGTCAATTGCCAGAGATAGTAGTAAAGGTGGATTCCGCGGCGATGCTTCTTCCAAAACCGCGCCCAGCGCGGCAGGTCGTGGTAGACAAAATGAACATTGGGCATCGGCTCACGGGCCATCGCAGCCTCGATTGGCTTGCGATTTTTGACGCGGGTGATTCCCCACACTTCGTGGAAGCGAGCGAGCTGGCGGATCCGATGCCAACCCACGCCTTGCTCCGAGCCGCTGCCCGGCGAGCAGGCATAACCTGAGACAAGTATGCGCATCAGTTTTTTATTGGGCTACAGCGTTCGCGACGGAGTTAACCTTGCGATGAAGCAAGTAAAACGCGACGGTAAAGCCGACAACGCTGGAGAGCATCATGGAGACGATCACTCCCTGGACACCCAAAGCCCAGGTCAGCGGGATTCCAGCCAGCACCGCTACCGCGCCCGAAGCCGCATAGGCTACGAAAACCGAAGCGGGCGACTCCATCGCGCGCAAACCGATCGCCGGACCGGCAAGCGAGATCTGCAGGACGGAAGCAAGCGCCAGCCAGGGAACCAGTGCCACCAGATTTTGATAATTGCCGCCGTACAGAAAATGCACGATCTGCGCGCGGAAAATCACCAGGAGGCTCCAATAGGCGAGTCCGCACCCCGCGTACAGCAGGGAAACCCTTCCGGCGAAGGATCCCAGCCGGCTCGAACCATGTTGATGATTGAGGCGTGAGGCATAAGGCTGAAACAGCAAAGAGAGCGCCGCCGCCGTATTGCCGATGGGCAAGGCCAGATTGAGCAACGCCTTCAACTCCCCGGCGCCGGCCATGCCCGCGGACGCGCTGACCACCGGAAAGTAAAAATTGGATGGGAGCCAAAGCAGAGCGGCCGTCGCAAGCGACCAGCGGCCATAAATCCAGTGCTGGCCCCAGCTTTCCCGCAAGCTGGGCGAAAGGTTTTTCAATCGCAAGATGGGTTTCAGCCGCAGCATGGAGAATGCGCTGGTCATCAGCGCCCCGAAAGCCATCAGCAGAAAAGCGGTGAAGGCGGAGAGGAATCCGTGACGGTAGATGATGAACAGGCCCCCCAGCACAAGAACACAATAGAAGACGGCGCTGAGGACTGCGGCCGCCGGCGAAAGCTCCAGATAGAACGCGCGCCGCAGCAGCCAGAAGAGCAGAATGCAAGGAGAGGCGACCGTCACGGCAGCAAGCGCGCTGGGAAGATTCGCGCTCGCATGCAGGGCGCGCGCCACCGACGTGGCAATTCCCAGAACCAGGAAGATTGCCAGCGCTGTTCCCAGGTGCATCCACAGCAGCGAGCCCAGATAGCCGCGCAGCCGCGAGCGATAAATCGAGCCGCCGAACACGCACATCGGCTCGAGCAGCAGGGAAGTGTGGAATTGGGAAAGCAGCAGAAAAATTGAGAATGCCAGGGCGTAGGCGCCGTACTGCACCGGCGAAAGCCAGCGCGCCAGCAATATCCCCATGACAAAATTCGACCCCGAAATCAAACCTTGATCCAGGACCGCCAGAATCACCTTGTCCATCCACGCGACAGCCGTGGTTCGCACGGCTACCAGGCGTTCTGTGATCGTGTAGGCCGCCATTTTAATTGATATCGAAGCCATGAATGTTTTTCTGTCCTAGGCAAGCTCGCGAGCCAGGATCTGCAGGCGGTATTCCGCACCGAAGCTCCCCGGCGCTGCTTCGTCGATGTTCTGGGAGATTGTTCGCAACAGGTACAGCCAAAACGAGGCCCGTTCAGCGGGAGACTTGCCGTTTTGCGCGCCGTTCTTTCCTTTGCGATTCAGCAGGCTTTCGACTTGCAAGCGAAAGTGAAAAACGTCCCAGAGGTTCGGTGCTTCCCATTCGACTGTTTCCCAATCGTAAACAAACAGCCGGCCGTCTTCAGCTCGCGTATTCCAGGGGGTGAAATCGCCGTGCATGATGCCGCAGGGAATCTTTACCCCGGCCAACACACTGCCTGCCCTTTCCAGGGCTGCGTTTCCCAAGGCGCGCCGTTGATCGCTCAAACGCGGCGCCGCTTTTTGCCAGCGGTTCGCCGTGTCCCTGACGATTGCCTCTGCCGGCTTCACCAGTGGTCTCACGCTCCAAAGTGACTTCAAGAAAGCTTCATGAACGGGACTGAACTCGACTTGGCTGGAGCCCACGGGGCCGCCCGATTGGAACAAGATATAGCCACTCTCCCATTCTCCGGCATGCAGTACTCTGGGAAGATGTGGCCGCAAGGAGGGGTAATTCCAAAGGCGCTGCAACGCGGCCGCCTCCCGCCGGATTCGTCCGCTGGCGGCTTCCGTAAGGGGAAGTTTGATGTAGCCGAGGATTTCGGAGCCGGGGCGCATCACCTGCACGGTCAGCTTGCGGTACTTGCCAGGTGCGCCGAGCGAAAGGGCAAAGATCGGGTCGTTTTCCCCAGTCACTTCGCGGACCAATTCCTCGATGGGCAACGGCCTCTGCGATGCCAGCAGGACCTGATTCTTCGCCCAACCGGTCCAACCCGCTTCCATGACCGTAACGGCCAGATTCTTCAGAATTCGAGCGACGGGCGCATACGGTGTGTAGATTCGAAATCCCTCTCGCGTCCGCCGGGCGTCGCCCAGAGGCAGCAGCCAACGCGGCTCGCTTCGGGAAGGGAGCACCGCGAACTTGTGCGTGCGCGTGTAGCCCTGATCTGCCAGTTCTCGTGTCGTGCTGTTCCCAGGATCGGCGGAAATCACGGTAGGGGCCCTGAAAGTGTCCGTCTCGGATGCGCAGATTCCGCTGTGTACAGCGGGACCGTCAGGATGACCGGTCAACTGAGCAAAAGCTCGAAGAAGGACCTCGTTCACAGAGAGCCTCCAGAGATTTGGGATGGACGAGTGATGAGGGAATCCGCGCGCCTGATCTTGAGCCGTCGGCCCAGGTGCTCCGTCACGACTCGGCAGGCCGCTGCCAATGCCTGTTCGATTCCGTGTTGAGTCTCGATGATGTGCGAGTTGTTCAACGTCTTGGTCAGGTTTCGGTAATCCACGCGCTGGCGCTGCAGTTCTGCAAGTGTTAGCTGGCGCTTCCGGGACAGAATCACATTTTCCGGAGCGTCCAGAATGAGCACAACTTGTTCGCGTCCGGGGATGAAGTGCAGCAGGAATCGCAGCAGCCACTTGGGGCCGGAATACCGGTATCTAACTTGGTCGACCAACAGGTCGTAATAGTATCGGTCGAAAATTACGAGCTTAGTTCGAGACAGTTGAGGGCGGATGCGCACCGCATAGCCCACCCAAAAGTCCATGCAGAATCCGAACAAATACAAAATGGATACGAATGCACTGCGCGTGGGGTCATCGTGCGGATTCTCCGCTGACTTGTCCCCATCCCGGATGGGGACAACCACGCCAGGGCGCCAGTGAGATACGTGCGCGCCGCAAAAAATGGGGGAAAGGGAAGACATCATCCCGTTCACCAGGGTGCTTTTTCCCACGCCGTCCGGACCCAGCAGCACCAGGGAAAGCCCTGCCGGCTGTTTCCATCGTTGAATTCGCCGCAGAGCATCGCTCCAAGAAAAGCGCAGGGCCCGCGAGGGCTTTTGCAGCAATTGTCTCCAGGTAAAAGACGGCTTGAGCCGCTTTAGCAGTTTTTCCAGGTTTCCTTCCCGGCACGCTTCCACAACCTGCTCGGCGATTCTCTTGCCAAAGAGTTCGGCGGCAATTCCCCCGGCTCTGGTTCGTCCGAGTTTCTTGGTGAGCATTCCAATTCGCCGTTCATCGCGCGCGCTGATCGATCCCTTCGCAACGTTTTTCAGGAGAGTGCAGGTGAAGGCCACTGCCGGATCAGCGATCCACAGATTTCTTGTTTTTTGCCGGTTCTTGGGTGGCTCGAAAACAAAATCAACTCGGGCCGTCTTCAGGGTCAGATTTTCAAACCAGGCGAAGGTAAGTGCGGAAGCCCGGACGCTGTAGTTCAATTGCTGCACGAGCCGGTAGCCGTCCTCACCCAGGCGATCGATGGCGGAATGCAGCCCGGAGCGGTCGTCCGGATGAACGGCGAGATCAAGCTCAAACTCTTCCTGGGACTGTTCCGGGAATTCTTCCCACCCTTGCAACGCGCAATTGCGAACCCGCTCTTGCTCGAGCGTTCTGAACAGCGAGCGCACGAAGTCTGCCAGGCCCGGCCGCGGAAGCAGCGGGTCGCTAGGAGCGATGCGGGCCGTCTCCTGCGTCCGGTGCGGCATGCTTGCATTTCGAGCTGCGATGTTAGGGTTCATGAATTCGTTTGTGCGGCTTTTCGTCTTGACGATCTAGGATTGCACGCCGAGCCAACGCGAGTGCCGGGCTTGGAATCGCTGAGCAAGATATTCCATGAACAATTGCGAAGCTTCTCGCACGGTTTGATCCATTTTCGAGCTGATTCCGACCAGGCGAACGCTGCGATAAGGCAGCAGGAATTCCCCGGAACTCCCAGCCCACGCGAACCTGTTTTTCTCCGCCGCTGCACATTCTTCGGAAAGAATCGCCTCGTCTCTCGAGTCCAGGAAAAGAAGCAGGTCTGGCTTGGGAGCAAACCGGCTGAGCAAGCGCGCCATCCACACGGGACCCTTGAGTTTGCCGGAATTGCTGTCGACGAGGCCGTCATGGAAGTAGCGGTCCAGAACAACCAGGTGAGTCCGGACCACTAACGGCCGAATGCGGAAAGCATATCTCGCCCAGTAATTGCAGAACCAAACCAGGAGGCCAAGGCTGGACCTCAAAGTTCCCCTGGAATGTCCGTGCACGAAATTGTTGGCCGTTGCAGGATTCTCACTCCCGGGAATTGACGGGCGCCGGCGCCATTTGACGTTGTGAACGCCAAATGCCGGAGTGAGCACTTCCACCACTCGCTGGTAAACATTGTTCTCTCGCAGAGCACTCGTTCCCAACAACGCCAGGGTTAGCCCCGTCGGCTGGAACCAGCGTCGAGCGAGCCGCAGATCGTTGGCCAGCACATACCGGATCAGGTTGAAAGGGTTGCGGACATAGCGCTTGAGAAGAAAACTCCTCCGCAGCGGTCGCAGCACCGGTTCCAAATTCGCGCTCTCACAGGCCCCAAGAACCTGGTCGCTGTGCTCCTCACCGAAAAGGCCGGTAATTATTCCCTTCGCTTGCTGCCGCCCCACTCTCTCGACAAGCAATTTGTAGCGTTGTTCGCGGGACGCTTTGAAAGAGCCTTTCAGCATCTTCTTCACCAGCAGGTAGGCCAGCTCGACCCCCGGATCAGCCACCCACATATTCCCTTGTTGCTGGCGCCCGGCGAGAAGCTCCTCCCCGGATTTCCAAATCAGGCCGCTTTGCCGGTGCTCGAACGCAATGTCGACCATCACCGTTCTCATCGAAAGGCTTTCGAACCACGCGAAGACGAACGCGTAGGCGTTCACTTCGTGATTCAACAGATGAATCGGAGTGTAGCCGCGTTCTCGCAGCGCTCGCCAGACGAAGCGCAGTTTGCCGGCGTCCTTCGGGTGGACCACCAAGTCCACATCGTGGTCGGTATGCAGCTCTTCCAGCAGGGCATCCCAGCGTTGCAGGACGCAGTATCGAATCCCTTCCTGTCCAAGAGCACCGAAGAGACTGCCGAGGAAATCGAGCTCCCCGTGTTGGTCTGTGGGTCCGGCTACTGCGGATCGGGTCACACCCTTCCTCCCATTCCCGTTTCCGTTCTTGGCCGAGCTATGGAGGGTGTTCAGGTTTTCCTTCACAATTTTCGATCCCAGTCGCGCCACATCGGCAAGCGGCATTTTCACAAGCGCGCTTCTGTGATTGCTTCTCTTCCGGTAAATCAGGCTGCTCCCAATCCTTTCAGCACGGCGGGAATGGTCCGGACAAGAATTTGCAAATCGAGCCACAAGGAGCGGTGATCGATGTATTGCATGTCGAGCGCCATCCACTCTTCGAAGGGGATGCTGCTCCTTCCGTTCACTTGCCAAAGGCAGGTTAGCCCCGGGCGAACGCAGAATCGGCGGCGCTGCCAGTCCTGCCGGAAGCCGAGATAATCGCGCACGGGAAGCGGCCGCGGGCCCACCAGGCTCATATCACCCTTCAGAACGTTGAAGAGTTGAGGAAGTTCGTCGATGCTGGCTTTGCGCAGGTATCTTCCCAGTCGCGTGACTCGTGGATCGTTCTTGATTTTGAACACCGGCCCGCTGGCTTCATTCAAGTGGTCGATCTCGGCGAGTTTTTCTTCGGCGTCGATTACCATGGTCCGGAATTTATAGACCGAGAAAATTCTTTTGTTGAAGCCCAGTCTTTTCTGGGAGAAGAAAACGGGGCCAGTCGATGTCACTTTGATTAGAATCGCGACCGCGGCGAAGACCGGCGCGACCACCAGCAGCCCAATCAGCGAGAGCGTAAAATCGAATACGCGCTTGACGAACAGGGAAAAATATTCGGGAGCCCGCGGATAGATCATGATGAAGGAATTGCCCGCCAGTTCCTCGGTCCGCGTCTGCGCCAGCTTGGGACTGACGATGCTCGAAATGAATCGAATAATCAGTCCCTGCTCTTCACAGATCGCCCCGATCTCCGAGGCGTGGGCGTAATGCGACTGCATGGGCAGCGCGATCACCACCTCATCCACCACGTTCTCACGCAGAAACTCGCGGAAGCTCCTCAGCGTGCAGACCATCCGGTAGCCTGTCTTTTCCACTTCCGCCACTCCGCTCCAATCCTCGTCCGCGAATCCGATGATCCGGTAGCCCAGGCCGGGATTTGCTTCGATATTGCGCGCGAACTCAATGGCTCGGGCATTGGTTCCGGCGATCAGAATGTGCCGGAGATTGCGGCCCCTCATCCGGACGCGCTCCAGCGCCGCTCGCACAATCTTGCGGATCACAACCACCGTCACGGTGTCGACGGCCCAGAAGATGGCGAGAAAGGGCAGGGTCAGCGAAGGAATGTGGAAGATCAGGCCGGCGAGATAAAGGATGGCGACGCCGATCGTCGTCGCTTCGAGCACTTCGAAAACTTCCTCCCACTTCCGGGAGAGCCGCTTGGAATCGTATAACCCAAACGAGGTGAACAGCAGGTGCCAGAGCAACAGAAACAGGGAAAACAGCGTGAATTCCCGGATGCTGATCCGCAGCGAGAATATCGTCGCCAACGACACCGCGCCGGCCGGCTCCATTCCAGGCGCCAGGGCCAGGAGGAAGGATGCAGCCGCGATGGCGACCTCGAACAGCTTGTACAAGTTCGGAAGTAATTGACGGCGTGCGGTGCCCACGGCAGTCCTCAGTTGTACTGTTTTTGTTTGTAAGGAAAATCTTTATCGGGGGAAGTAAAGAGAAACGCTTCTAGCGTTTGAAGATCACTTTGCGCCAATTGGTTCGTAGCTCGGCGAATTTCTGAACCGCGGACCAGGGCCGTTCGTTGAAAACCACGCCCAGCACGCGGGCGCTGGCTGCCTGCAAATCCGCTTTTACCTTCTGCGCCATCTTCGAACTCGTGCTATTCGGCTCCATCACCAGGATCACGCCGTCCGTCTGGGCGGCGAGGAAGCTGAAATCCTGCTCGGCGGCCATGGGCGCTGCATCGATCAGCACATAATCGAATTCCGTGCGCAAATCGGCAAGCAGCGGCCGCAGGCGATCCGAGGTCACGAGTGACTGGAGGCTGAGGTTCGCGCCGGCTGATCCGGCCGGCAGCAACCACAGGTTTCCAGTGCCGACGCGTTGGATGAAATTCTGCGGCGGCTTGGATTCGCGGAAAGCGTCGCTGAGTCCTTTCGATCCGTCTGCTTTGAAGTATGTGTGCAGCGAAGGATCATGCAGGTTCGCATCCACAACGCAGACGGAGCCCTTCACTTGGCTGGAAAGGTGCTCGGCGGAACGCGCGCAGATCCAGCCGTATTCGCTTTCATCAGCCACCCCGCAGAACACCACCATTTGCGGCGCTCCCTGCCGGTTCGCCAGGAACAGCCGTTGAATCAGCTTAAAGGTCTCTTCTCGCGAGTAGCGGCTGGGAGGGGCTTGCGGGTGCTCCAGGGCGAAAGGCTTCGCGGCTACTGAAGTATCCAGCAAATCTTGGCCGCGATTGGCCTGCCGCAAGACTTCATGCATCTTGCCGTTCGAAGCGACGGCCGAAAATGCGCGGTCGAGTAGTCCCCTCTCTCGTTGCGCTTGTCGTAGGAGTTCGAAATTTTTGCTCATCGCGGATATTCAGCGCGGGCCGGACTGGTCGGAGGCCGGGGCATTGGCTCCGTTGAGTTCGCGAGCCGCTTGCGGGAGTTGGATTCGTTGTCCGATCACGATTAAATTTGGATCCTTGATTCCCGGATTGAGCGCTCGAATCTCCTCCAGCGACTTCTCATCATAGGTTCCGATGTGGCTCTTCATGAGTCCTGAAAGAGTTTCGGCCGGCTTGACGACGACGGTGACTGGCACCTTCTCGGCTGGTTTGGAATTCGTCGCTTCGGTGGTTACTGCCGCCTCTTGCGGCACCGTCACCGGCTCGGCGGCAGGCGTCGCGCTAACGGGAGTCAGATGCCGGTTCGGCCACAGGAAGGCCAGGGCTAGCAACAGGACCAGGCCGTAGGAAAAAGCGCCCTTGCGAAAGATCCGCCGCCACACTTGCCCGCTCTTTTGAAAGATGGAAACCGAGGGGTTCGGCGTGGCTGGCTGCACTTTTCCCGCGCTAGCAAGCTCCTCTTGCGGCAGGGCAACGGAAGATTCTTTTTCGGCGGAGCCAATTGCTGCATTCGATTTCTGGTCCGTACTGTGCTTGGCGCTCTCTTTTCCCTGTCCCCGTTGGACCATCTGCAATGGGGATGCAGTGCTTGCCTGTTCGTGCGGGACACTGATACGCGCCGCCGCGCCCTCCATCCGCTGTGCTTCCGGACGAGATGAGCTTCGCTTGTTCGAATTAGGCCGGGATTCTCTCGCGTCCTCAGTGGCGGACTCTATCTCACCGGAATCCGTGAAGGTCTTGTTCTCCGCTTCCTTGCCCGCCGGTTCCATTTTCGAATCGGCTTCCAGAGCCGCGATCGCTGAAAAACGTTCCTTTCGGGGAACAATGTCCATTTCTTCGACGGAAACTGTTTCGACCGGCTGTGGGAGTTCCGCTTTGCCGATCGTTGGCCGCGCAGTCTCAATTCGCGCTCTGGTGTGCTTCTCGCTTGCGCGGGGATTCGTTTGGCCAGGGAGTGGATCTGCCGCCGGAATTTCGGCGGGAGGGGATGCGCGAAGCTCGCGCACAGCCCGGGCCGCGGCCTGAACTTCACGGTCTACCAGGTCGGCTTTCCAATTCACCTCGGCGGCCGGAGAAGAAAGGGGAGTCACATAGCGAGCTGCGTCCCGCAACGATCCCAGCAGGTCGAGGCTCAAGTCAGACAGGATTTCTCGAACGGTTGCGGCGTCGATCCTTTTTTGCCCTTTGGCAAACCCCAGCGACAAGGCGTTGAAGCAGAGATTGTTGATGTTTCTCGGGATGCCCCCGCTCTGCACCGCGATCAGTGCCAGCGCGTCATACGTGAACAGCGGGTCGCCTGTGTGCCCGGCCACAGCCAGCCGGTGGTCGATGTACATTACAGTGTCCGCCGGCGTGAACGGTTCCAGGCGGCTGACGATCGAAATGCGCTGCCGGAGTTGCGCCAGGCCGGGACGAGACAGTTTGTCCGCCAGTTGTGGCTGGCCCGCCAGCACGATCTGCATCAGTTTCGCTTGCGGTGTTTCGAAATCGGAAAGCAGACGAACGGTTTCGAGAACGGAATCTTCCAGATTCTGCGCCTCGTCGATTACCAGGATAAAGCGTTTGCCGGCGCGGGCATCGTTGATCAGCACTTCGTTTAATTTTTCATGCATGCGGGCCAAATTCTGATCGCCCGCGTCGATGCCCAGGTCGGAAAGCAAATAGCGGAAAAGCTCGCGGGAGTCGCACTGCGTCTGGAACAGGAACGCCGTGTGCGCGGTGCTCCGAAGCCGTTCCAGGAGGTGAAAGAGCAGGGTTGTCTTTCCCATTCCAGGCGGAGCGATCAATGTCAGAAATCCCCGCGAGCTTTCGAGGCCGTAATAGAGAGACGAGAGAGCTTCCCGGTGCGTCGAGCTGATGTACAGGAAACGCGGATCGGGCGTCACTCCGAACGGTTGTTCACGAAGACCGTAGAATTCCAGAAACATCGATTCTCCTTACTGGCCTTGGCCCGAGACCGAAGCGAGCAGCGGCACGTCCAGAAACTCTTTCAATTCATCGGAGGTGCCGAGCGAGGGGTCCAAATATTCGGCAGCGATCACGGAGCCTCCGCTGACCAGCAAGGCCAGCAGGAACCCGAGAGCGACAACCAGCGACCTTGGCCGGACAGGCTGCATGGGAACCATGGCGGGCTCAGCCACCGCCACGTTCACGATTTGGCTCCGGTCCAGCGCTTCTGAAATCCTCGCTTCTTCTTGCTTGTGAAGGTAGAGCAGGTAATTTGCTTCCGCTGCTTTCACATCCCGCTGAAGCGATTGGTCCACCACTTCCTTCCCGTCCAGGTCGCTGGCAGCCGCCCGGTACATTTGCACATTGCGCGTCAGCGCCTCCGCGCGCGCCTGGAATGCGGCCAGGTCACTGTGGGCCTTCGCCAGCTCGGATCCCACCCATTCGTAGGTTGGGTTTTGATCGGTGGTTTCCTCGCGAAGCTGCGCTTTCCCGGCGTTCTCAATAGCGGCTCGAGTCTGAGCGATCTGCGTCTCCACTTCCTGGACCAGCCGGTAGCTGGGGTCGAATTTCTGCAGCAATTCCGTGCGTTTCAGCTCCAGCGTCAGCAGAGTGGATTTCAATTGCCCCATCAATTGCGGGTTGTCCGAATTGCGCACCTGGGTCGTCAGGCGTTTTGGAACCGTGGAGGACTGCGTCTCGAGTTGGGCGATGCGTTGCTGTGTTTCCGAAATCGCCGCCCTGGTTTGCTTGAGTTCCGCATCGAATTGCATTTGTTTCTGTAACGCGCCCTGCTTCTCTGTGCCAGGCTCGATCACTCCCGTCTTTTGGCTGTAGGCCAGCAACCTCTCCTGCGCAGCCGCCAATTGTTTCTCGTACTGCTTGGTCTGTTGCTCGAAAAAGGTGAATGCGCCGACGGGCCGGTGCACTGCCACATGTTTTTCGAGGTAGAGATTGACGAGTGTCGTAAGCACTCGAGCGGATTGATCCGCCTTGCCAGAATCATAGGTCATTGAGATCAGGTTGGTTTTCGGCAGTGGCTCGATGCGCAGGTTCTGTTCGAGTTGTCGCCCCGCCGCGGCAATTACCTCCGCTTCCGTGCCGTACTTCCGCCGCCCGAAAAGGGAGCGCCAGCTCTTCTGGCTGACCCCAGCTTGAAGCCCGCACTCCACTACCACTTTTTCGATCAAATCACGGCTTCGGATTAGCTCCACTTCCGAGTTCAATTCCATATCGGTCACCAGTGAAGGCATCTGTGACATGGTAATATTGGCTTCAGCGGTGACGATCGGGTCCTGCCGCTCATGCTTTACCAGCAGTTTCGTTTCCGCCTGATAGCGCAAGGGCATCACCACGGCCGCGGCCACTGCTCCCAGGAACACTCCTAGAAAGGAAAGCGCCGCCAGGCGCCGGTGGCGAAGCGCTGCCCCTCGCCACTTCCTGGCCAGCTCGAAGACCATCTGGGGAGTGATTCGCGCGGATTGTTTCGGTTCTTCCATACAGGTTCTCCCTTGCGGGTGCGGCCGTGCTAAAAGGGCATGCTCATGCCCAACCCGGTCGACGGCAAAAACGCTTTGATTTTCGAAATGCCGTTCTGGGGCACATAAATCATGTCGCCCGGGTGCAGGTGGATATCTTCGTTCAAATCGTTCTTCGCCAGCATTTTCTTCACGTCGAGCTCCTTCACTTCCACCCACCCTTCGGAGACTCGCCGGTAGATCACAACCTTCGAATGCTTGGACTTTTCAGTGAAGCCACCGGCGATCTGCACTGCTTCTGTCACCGTGGTATCTCCGCGCAAATCATACTTGCCGGGGCGCGTCACTTGTCCACCGACAATGAAATAAGGCTTTTCGAAATCCTTCAGCAGGATGTCGATAATCGGTTCGTGCAGAATCTTTGCGTAGGCGGCCTTGAGCAAATCGATAATTTCCGGCACCGACTTTCCCTCGACGTACAGGTCGCCGGCTCCGTGCAGGCTGATGTAGCCATCCGGTTGGACTGTCACCAACTGGTCGAATTCCGGGGTGACTGGAAATGAAAGCTGCAGGATATCGCTGCTGCGCACCAGGTAGCGCGGGTTGCGCTTCTGCAATGCGGGGCGGTCCTTCGATTCCACCGGATCGGGAGCCGCCGGGTCTGTTGGTGATTGGTCATCCGCCGGGCGAACTTCGGACTTGCTTTCCTTGGGTTGGTCCTGGGCGGCGCAGATGCCCATGACGCTTCCCATCAGTAAAAAGGCCGCGAGTATTCGTAAAGTTTTATTTCGCATGATGACGGTTCCTCAAGCTCCCCACCGCGCCCGCATTTGCTCTATCCCGAGGCGCGCTCACGTTCGAATACTTCCGCCCTCTTCGGAGACATCGCCGGCACAAATATCCCCGTGCCGATGCGCTCCACACAGTGCGCATCCACTTCCACGGCCATGGACTTTTCGAGCAAAGTCGCAGAGAGAACCAGGCGGCAAATATTTTTCTTGCGAAGGAGGATCCCTTCGATTCCGGCCAAAGGTCCGCTTCGCACTCGAACCCGGTCCCCACAGTGCAGAAAAGGATGCGGCTCAACGCGGAGGGAACCATTCACGGCCCTTTGAATCGCTTCGATTTCTTCCGCCGGAATGGCGATAGGATGGCCGGCGGTTCCGACAATCTGGCAGGCTCCGGGCGCGGATAGGATCCTGTTTCGTTTCTCCAATCCTCCCCGCAGAAATACGTAGCAGGGAAACAATGGCAGCGAGAGGTGTTTCTTCCGGTCCTTCCACTGGTGTACAACGTCATATAGGGGTAGAAATGTTTCGATACCGTAATAGGAGAGAAAATCGACGACGGATTTCTCATGCTGGTGCCGTGTGTACAGGGCATACCACTCGCTTGCTCCCGCTTGGCCCGGCATCGGATTTTGATCCGCCATTTGCATAAGGCTTCGCCCCTGTGACTTACAGGGATGCTTTCCCTGTTAGCCGCCTTCCCTCACGCGCTCGATCCTGCTGCTCTCAGCGGAGGAAAAGGAACTCGAAATCTTTCCGGCTCATCTCACGCGAGCCGGCCCGTCGGCCTACTCCTGGGAGCGAGGCCTCTTGCGATCTTTTGCTTTGCCTAATTCGTATTCCAAACTGTTGCCCGTGCCTGGGGAGCTTCCTTTTGGCGCGCTCCCCATTTCCTCGGCTACTTCCTTGCGAGCTTCCTTCCCTCGCTTTAGCCGGTAATCCCAAATTCTGGCCGCGAGCACAATCGGGCTTCTCGCCTCGGCGGCGGATTCGCGGCGCACGATGTCCCCATGGCACACCACTTCGGCGCCCTGCTGCTTCGCTCTTTCTGCGGGCAGAGTAAAATTGAGCTCGATCCGCGTTTCTCTTTCCACGGCTTGCTCGCAGTGAAACAGAACTCCGTTGTAGCTGATGTTTTCCGTCTTTCCGGGCCGCCAGGCGGCTTCACCGTGAACGCGATACATCAGGGGCACTCGAATGGGAAAGCGTGGAGCTCTCCTCAAGTCCCTGGTGCCATCTGCTTTTCGTGGTCGCGCCATCGCTCGCCGTTGCTCCGTTAGTAGACACAAACACCGCACTGCAATCCGTGTTGCAGATGCTGAGTCTCAATATAAATGTTCTGTAAATATCGGCAATGGCTCGAAGGTGGCACCGGGCTAGCCAGGGGGTGCCATACCCCTATGGCACCGGCTTGGCGCTGGGAATCAGTCCCATCCGCTGGGGAAGCGCTTTTTGACTGGCCTGTTCCGCTAGTGGGGAGATCCCAGGCGAGGGGGAATCAGGAGGCTTGCGGAGGAAAATATTTTCCAGAGTTTGGTACTACCGTTCCCACCATCCTCCAGTCACATTTTGCGCCTGGCCCTATTTGTATGAGTTAGTTGAAAAACGCGCCTCTTTCAGGCCATTGCGGCTAGCAAAATTCGGTACTCCTAGTCCTATGATTTGGCCTTGACCCACCTATCTCATTCTGTGAAACTACGCTCAATCGCTCGCTGATCCGAAGCACTTTTGGTCAGTGGGCGGGGCCAACGTCCCCAGGCACGGTCCCATTTAAAAAGACTCTACGGGGCCGAACTTCGCGCAAGCGAGGGGTTGTCGCGTCAGCGCGCAAGCACAAGCACCGCCGTGTTTGCCGCGTTTTCGTGGCGTGTCTGGAACCCACTTGCCGAGTTCGCCCTTAATGCTTGGGGTGTTATTTTGGGTCTGGCTCCAGCTCCCAGATCAAATTCGGCTCTTTTGCGCAAGGGGATCGATCTCGAAAGCGCGGAACGCACCCTTGCGGTCGCTCGAATTTGGATATCGATTTGGGTGACGGTTGCGATCTTTCTCGAGCGCGCGCCGCTGGAACAAGCCTTCCTGCTCCCACAAATCTTCGTCCTATCCTACGTTGCCTACAGCATTCTCGTATTTCTTTGGCTGCGCGCCCGCCAAATCGTGCACGCGCCAAATCTCTCGTCATGGCTCCACATCGTCGATGTGCTCTGGATGGGCCTTCTTTGCTTGCTTACGCATAGCCCGGCGCCCGTGCCGCTCTTTCTACTTTTTGTCCTGGCAGCGTCCGCCCATCGTTGGGGCTTCAATGGCACGCTGAAGACGGTTGCCGTCTGTGTCGCTTTTCTATTGTTGTTCCTATTGCTCGGCAGCTTTGACAGCCAGTTCGACCTGTGGCCGCTTCCGGCTCAGGCCGCTCCCATGCGCTTCGGGGCCGCCATTTTATACATCTGCATGGCAGGCGGACTCCTGGGTTATCTGGCTCGAAAAGAGCGGCAGCTTCGATTGGAAGCTGCGGCGCGCGCTGCGCAGAAAGAAAGATCGCGCATTGCGCGCGAAATTCACGACGGTGTGATCCAGGTCTTGTACTCGGCGGAGTGTCAGATTGATGTCATGCGCCGGCAGAATGTCACCCACCCCTTGCAAATTAACGAAGGCCTCACCCGGGTGCAAAAGCTCCTGCAGGAGAACATCGTGGCGGTTCGCGAACTCGTCCAACGGTATCGTCCGCCTGATCTCGGGCCTCAGGGGCTGGTCGGGTTTGTGTCGGAACTAGTACAAAAGTTCCAGGACGAGACGGGCATCAAAACCCAGTTTATCTCCGATGTTGACCAACTCCCCTTCCCCCCCAGCATTCGCCACGAATTGGCACGCATCGTGCAAGAAGCTCTGGTGAACGTCCGGAAGCATAGCTCTGCCCATAACGTCCTGGTCCAGTTCGTCATGGAAAAAGGCAAGTGGAAGTTTGTGATCGACGACGACGGCTGCGGGTTCGATTTTGCCGGCCGCCTCTCGCACATGGAATTGGACGCGGCAGGGAAAGGCCCGGTGGTCATCAAGGAACGCGTCCACACCATCGGCGGGGAGCTATCGGTGCAATCCAATCCAGGCCACGGTTCGCGGCTGGAAATTGAGCTATCTCGAGAGGTCTATGGATAAAGCGGCCAGTTCGATTCGAGTGATTATCGCGGATGATCATCCCGTATTTCGCTTCGGCTTGCGGATGGTCCTCGAATCGGAACCCGGATTCAGCGTGATCGGAGAGGCCAGCGACGGCAAGGAAGCCGTTAAGCTCACGCGCGAGATGAATCCAGACATCCTTCTTCTCGATCTCTCCATGCCCCGGCATCCGGGGATGGAAGCTTTGCGGGAGATCTCGGGCCTGTCGCTACAGGTTCGCACTTTGATCCTGACTGCGACTGTGGAGAAACTGCAAATCCTCGAGGCCCTGCAACACGGCGCGCGAGGCATCATCCTGAAAGAATCGGCAACCCAGCTTCTGCGCAAAAGCATTCAAAGCGTGATGGCGGGCGAGTATTGGATCGGGCGCGATAGCGTTCCCGAGCTCGTGCGCAAGATCCAGGAACAAGCGGCTTTCTCCAACGGAAATGATCCGAGTAAGAGGTGGAAGCTCACTCCGCGCGAACTTCAAATCGTTTCCGCGATCGTCGCCGGCTACACCAACAAGGATATCGCCCAGAAATTCTCTCTCAGCGAACAGACCGTCAAACATCACCTCACCAATATCTTCGACAAACTCGGCGTCTCCAACCGTCTTGAGCTCGCGCTCTTTTCCGTCAATCATCGCCTCGTGGATTGCGGATAGCCGCCACTCTTCCATCTTCACAACAGGCGATTGCGGGGAGCTTTGTGATTCCCGGCGCCGTCTATACAATTGCTCTTTGTTCTTGAGGAGGAGGATCCATGCGCGCAGTGGTGACGGGCGGAGCCGGTTTTCTGGGATCGCACCTGTGCGATTACCTGATCGAACGCCAGTGGGAAGTGGTCTGCCTCGATAATTTCGTCACCGGTTCGGAATCCAACATCGCGCATCTGCTGAAGCATCCGCGCTTTCGTTATACCCATCAGGATGTTTCGAAATATATTGACGTGCCCGGCCCTGTCGATGCCGTGCTGCACTTCGCTTCTCCCGCCAGCCCGGTGGACTATCTGAAATTGCCGATCCAAACTTTGAAAGTTGGCTCGCTGGGCACGCACAACTCGCTGGGATTGGCGCTGGCGAAACATGCGCGGTATTTTCTGGCGTCCACGTCGGAATGTTACGGCGATCCGGAAATCAGCCCGCAGGTGGAAACCTACTGGGGACATGTGAATCCCATCGGCCCGCGCGGCGTGTATGACGAGGCCAAACGATTCAGCGAAGCGATGACCATGGCCTATCACCGCGCGCACGGCGTGGATACGCGAATCGTGCGCATCTTCAATACCTACGGCCCGCGCATGCGATTGAACGACGGCCGCGTGCTGCCGAATTTCTTCTACCAGGCGCTCACCGGAAAGCCGCTGACGGTTCATGGCGACGGCAAGCAGACGCGCAGTTTCTGTTACGTTTCCGATTTGATCGAAGGCATCTACCGTCTGCTGGAATCGCAGGAACACGAGCCGGTGAATATCGGCAATCCGCATGAGATCACCATGCTGGAATTCGCCGAGCGCATTCTGGCGCTGACCGGCGCGAAGGTGCCGCTGGAATTTCATCCGCTGCCGCAGGACGATCCCAAGCGGCGCTGCCCGGACATCACCAAGGCGCGAAGAATTCTCGGGTGGGAGCCGAAAGTAAATCTGGACGAAGGACTGCGCCGCACGCTCGAATATTTCCAGAAGAAAATCGCGGAGACGGGCCGCGTGGATTCGGCGAGAGGCTAACGAATTTCAACGCGCACGGCAATGCGCAATAGCAGGGCCGTTGCGGATTTTGGGCCCGCGGTTGGATTGTTGGGCTTTCCGGCTTCGACGTGTGCTCTGGATTCCTCCCTTCGGTCGGAATGACGGAGCGGGGCGTGCAGGCTAAATCGGGCGGCCCATGGAGTGATATTCGAAGCCCAGGGCCTTCATCTCCGCGGGCGAAAGTAAATTGCGGCCATCCAGCACCAGCGGGCGCGCCATGGAATCGCGAATGCGTTCCCAGTCGAGTTTGCGGAATTCCGGCCACTCCGTCACGATCAGCAATGCTTCCGCGTCGCGGGCCACTTCGTAGGCGTCCGCGCCGTAGTGAATCTGCGGGAATCGTTCGCGAGCCTTCTCCATCGCCACCGGATCGAAGGCGCGAAGATGCGCGCCCTCCGCCAGCAGCCGCTCGATCAAATCGAGCGAGGGCGCGAAGCGAATATCGTCCGTATGGGCCTTGAACGCCAGGCCCAACAATCCCACCTGCTTTTCCTTCACCACCCACAGCGCCCGCCGCGCCGTTTCCAGAAAATGATCGATGCGCCGGCGATTGATTCGCTCCACTTCTTTCAGCAGCGAAAAATCCACTCCCACCCTCTCGGCCAATTGCACGAACGCCTGCAAATCTTTCGGCAGGCAGAAACCGCCGAATCCCAGGCCGGCGCGCAGGAACGAAGGGCCGATGCGCGGATCCATGCCC
>JBGPTK010000028.1:0-24449 GCA_041490605.1 Terriglobia bacterium
CGGGTCAAGATGATGCCGGTGATCAGCGCCGCGATTTCGATGACCAGGAACGTGATGCCGATCAGGATCAGCACCCACACCAGCGGTTCGCCCAAGGCTCCCAGCGAGCCGATCAACCGGCGGTTCAATTGAGACGGCCGCACGGTGAAGGCGGCGAGCACCGGGGTTTTCAGGATTTCGCCAGTCGAAGGCTTCCAGGCATAGGCCTCGAGCGTGGATCCACCGTTAACGGGAACGTCGAGCCAACTGCTTCGAGGGCCCAGAACGCGATGGCGGCTGGTGATCCTGCCCATCGGGACGAACCGGTCTCCATCCAAATTCAGTCCGATTTTCTCGTTCTCGTTCGGAGCCGCGGGGCGCATGGCGGTGAGCTGAATGGGACCTAACTCGGAACTCAAGCTATCGAGCAGCTCGGAAGAAACAGGCGTCGAAACCGCGACCAGGACTTTCTGGCCGCGCTCGCTCTTCTGAATGCTGGCGCGCAGCCAGAGTCTTCCCTCCGATTCGACGATTCCGGAGAATTGATCGGCGCCGATTTTTTGCAGGAGCGTATCTTCGACGTCCACGTCCAGATGGATTCCCGGCAGATCGCTTTGGGCGGCGTCGAGAAGAGCGGACACGCTGGGCTGAACAATGGCGGCAGCTTGTCCTTTGCTGACCACTCGCTGTTCGCTTAAGAGTTCCGCAGCCACGGCGTTGGCAGTAGTGGCGGCCTGATTCACGCGTTCCTGCAGGTCGTCGTGGAGCAAGTGGGCGCCCAACTGCAAGTAGCTGAGATAGGCTCCGAGGCCTGCCATGGCGAGCAAGAGAAAAACGGGAACAACGGCGATGAAGATGTACGCAACGATCAGGCGATTGCGCAGGCTCCACAGAAGTTGCTGGCGCAGCCAGGCGATCTGGCGGAAGAGAAGATAGATGATCGCCAGGATGCTCAAAAATCCGGCGAAGCCTTGAAACGGCGCACGCCATCCAGCCATCTCGAGGATGCGGAGCAGAAGGTAGAGCAGAACTACGCCGAGAGCGATGCGGTCGAGCGGGGCAGTTCGCCGCCAGGCTGCTCGAAAGCGATGGAAGGAGAAAATCGGCATGACCCATAAGGCTAACGCGAAAGGGCGAGGGGTACATCAAAAATCGTTACGATGCGACAGATGCAAAGCAGGAGAGCGGGTGGGATGAAAGATCAGGTGAAATAGAGCCGGAATGGATGGCGAGGGCTGCATACGTTCGGTAACAGAAAATCGTCTAGCGGATCAGGCCACCCAAAAACCGAGAGATATCCTTCGGCCCAGAAGACGGGCCTCAGGATGACAAGCGCAGGATGTGCGTTTCCGGATAGCATAAGGTTCATGCGTGGCGGCGTAACAGGTGCCGGCATGAATGCCGGCGCTACACGAATCCCGGCCTATCGCCGGGCGCTACCTTGCCTTGTCATTGGGCACGGGTTGCGGAGGAAGATTGCGCACACGGCTGTGATGGCGGCTGTAGGTGAAATAGATCACCATGCCGACGATCAGCCAGCCGATCAGGCGCAGCCAAGTGTCGAGGGGCAAGCTGGCCATCAATCCGGTCGAGATCAAAATGCCCATGATGGGGACGAAAGGCACCCAGGGCGTCTTGAATGGCCTTTCTAAATCCGGACGGCGGCGCCGCAGGACCCAAACGCCGGCGCAAACGATGACAAATGCAAGCAGGGTGCCGATGCTGACAAGTTCGCCCAGAACGCCGATGGGGATGGTAGCGGCAAAAATGGCCACACAGATTCCCACGACGATGCTGGAAAGATAGGGCGTGCGGAATTTTGGATGGATTTTGCTGGCCCAGGCAGGCAACAGGCCGTCGCGGGACATGGAATAGAAGACGCGCGATTGGCCGAGAAGCATGACCAGCATCACGGTTCCGAGGCCGAAAATCGCGCCGACTTTCACCAGGAAGCTGCCCCAGCGGACGCCGGGTACGGCATCGATTCCGATGGCGACGGGATCGGAGACGTTGAGCATTTTGTAGGAGACGACGCCGGTGAGCAGGCCGGAAACCACGATGTAAAGGATGGTGCAGACGATCAGGGAGCCGAGAATGCCTATCGGCATATCCCGCTTGGGATTTTTAGCTTCCTGGGCGGCGGTGGAGACGGCGTCGAATCCAATGTAGGCGAAGAAAATGACGGCGGCGCCGCGGGCAATTCCCGACCAGCCGTATTGACCGATTACTCCTGTGTTGGGCGGAATGAAGGGGTGCCAGTTTGTTTTGAAAACTTCGGGGGCCTTGAAGTAGTAGACGCCGACCACTCCGATAAAAACGAGCACGACGGCAAGCTTGACGATGACGACGGCGGAATTGAGGTTGGCGGATTCCTTGATGCCGATGACCAGCACCGTTGTGACGGCGAGAATCGCGAAGAAGGCAACCGCGTCAAAGTACGCTGTCTTGTGGGGAAGCGAGGCCGGATCGATTCCAGCGGAAACCAGTGAATCTTTAATCCGCGCGAAGTGCTCCCAGTGGTTGTTGTAAAGGACGAGAGGCTCGCCGTGGGCGCTGGTGAATTGAGGCGGGATGGTGATGCCCCAGTCCTGCAGGAAACTGAGAACGTATCCGCTCCAGCCGGAAGCGACAGTGGCGGCGCCGAAAGCGTATTCGAGAATCAAATCCCAGCCGATGATCCAGGCGAAGATTTCGCCCAGGGTGGCGTAGCCATAGGTGTACGCGGAGCCGGCGATGGGAATAAGCGAGGCGAATTCGGCGTAGCAGAGACCGGCGAAGGCGCAGGCGGAGCCCGCCAAGATGAAGGAGAGCACGATCGCCGGTCCGGCGTATTTTGCGGCAGCGGCTCCGGTGAGCACGAAAATTCCGGCGCCGATGATGGCGCCGATGCCCAAGGTCACCAGGTTGACGGGACCGAGCGCGCGCTTGAGGGTGTTTTCGCCTGTCTCCGCCGCTTCGTCGATGACGAGGGTGAGCGGCTTCGTTCTTAAAAGATAGCTGGCCATTCAAGGCCTCCCTTTAGAAATTCCGGCATGCCAGGAATCCAATCCTAACTTGCCGCGCCTACTCCGTTTGCTTTTACGCGAGCCCGCCAGATCACGTACACCGGCACGCCCACCAGAACAATGATCAGCCCCGGCCAAGTGTACTGTGGCTTATACCTCAGAAGCTGCACTTCCAGGAAGACTGCCATCACAATATAAAGCGCCGGGAGGAAAGGATAGCCGACGGCGCGATAGGGACGATCCATTTCCGGGCGTTTAATTCGGAGAAGGAAAAGCCCGCCCAGGGTGAGGATGTAGAAAATTACGACGGCAAAAATCAGGAAATCGAGCAATTGGCTGTAGGTGCCGGAGAGGCAGAGGACCGCGGCCCAGATGCACTGCACTACCAGGGCGGCGCCGGGCACGTTGTGGCGATTGAGCTTGCCGACGGATTTGAAGAAGAGATTATCTTTCGCCATGGCGTAGTAAATGCGGGCACCGGCGAGGATCAGTCCATTGGCGCAACCGAATGCGGAGATCATGATGGCGCCGGCCATCATGACGGAACCGACAGAACCAAAAATCACTTGCAGAGCGGCGGTGGCGACGCGATCTTCCGTGGCGAACTGGATGCCGCGAGAGAGCGGGTCCGTACCCGCGGGATTTCCGGCCAGGGGCAGCACGCGGAGATAGGCGATATTGGCGAGAACGTAGAGGACGGTGACGATGCCGGTTCCCAGCGCGAGAGAAAGCGGCAGGTTGCGGCTGGGATTTTTCACCTCGGCGGCGGTGAAGGTGATGTTGTTCCAGGCGTCCGAGGAAAACAACGCACCGACGAGGGCGACGCCCACCAGCGTGATGGTGGCGACTTCCCAGGTGGGATTTCCGGGCGGGTAGGGATGCATCAGGCCGAGGCCGGAATTGCGCCAGAAATCCGTGAAATTAGCCGCGCGCGCGAGGGCGGTGGAGAACCAGAATCCGATCAACACCAGCGCGGCCAGCGCGCCCGTCTTGGCGATGGTGAAGACGTTTTGCACCAGCGCGCCGATTCGCAGGCCGCGGGTATTGAGCCAGGTGAGGAAAACGATGGCGGCGATGGCGAGAAAATTCTGGCGATTCAAGCCGACGTCGTAGGGGCCGAGAACTCCGAACCAAAGAGTCCAGGGACCGAATGTGCCGAGTTTTAGAATCCAGTGCGACGAGGAAAGCGAAGGAAACAGAACACCGGCGAATTTTGCGAAGGCGATGCCGACCGCGGCGATAGTTCCGGTTTGAATGACCAGGAGCATCGTCCAACCGTAGAGGAAGCCCCAAATTTCCCCCAGAGATTCACGGAGGTAAACGTACTGACCGCCGGCGTGCGGCATGGCGGCGGCAAGCTCGCCATAGCTGAGCGCGCCGATCAGCGTCATCACACCGGAAACCAGCCAGACGACGAGCAGCAGCCAAGGGCTCTGCACCTGGCGGGAAATGTCCGCCGCGACAATGAAGATTCCGGAGCCGATCATCGAGCCGATCACGATCATGGTGGAATCGAAGAGGCCGAGGCCCTTCACGAATCCAGGCTGACTCGCGATGGTTGACGTAATGGGTGGCTGGGTGACTTCGGCCATTTTCGAATGCCTCTCAGTTTCGTGAGACGCGAACTTTCGCAGCCAAACTAAGGAATTCCCTGGCCCGCTCGGCTGGATCGGGTGCAGCGATCAAATCGCGGGATACGGCCAGGGAATCCGCGCCGGCCTTGTAAACTTCCTCGGCGCGAGCGAGAGTGATGCCGCCGATGGCGACCAAGGGTTTGGAAGTCAACCGCCTCGCAAGGCGAATGAATTCGGCGCCCACAACGGGATCGGGATTCTCTTTTGTGGCGGTTGCAAAGATCGGGCCTACGGCGATGTAGCCGGCGGAGGTGGAGGCTGCTTCGCGCACTTGCTCGAGGGTGTGCGTGGAGACGCCGACCCAGCAGGCAGGGCCACAAATCCCGCGGGCTTGCTCGACGGCTAAATCATCCTGTCCTACGTGGACGCCGGCAGCGCCGGCGAGCGCGGCGATATCCGGACGGTCATTGACGATCAGGCGGGCGCGATACAGACGCAGGCAAGCAACCAGGTTTAGGGAAACCTGATGGAGGTTTCGAGAGGAGATCTTTTTGTTACGGTATTGAATCAGCTCGACCCCGGACTTCGCCAGCATCTCTGCGAACGCCAATTCCGACGTCTGAAGCAAATCGGCGGCCATTATGGCATAGAGAGAGGGAAACACAAGATTCCTTTAGGCCAAATTGGCAGTATAAGACAATGGAGTTGCCGCTTCTTGAATTCTTGATTGACCCACCGATTCCTTGCTCCGCGGAATCCCATTTTCAGCGCATCGGGCCGGTCGCTGGATCTATTTGCCTGAAAACACGGCGAAGCGATCCAGAAAGTGCGTGTCGAAGCTGCCCGCCTGGAAATCGGGATCAGCCAAAATCTTGTGATGCAACGGGATGGTGGTTTTAATGCCCTCGACGACGAACAAATCGAGGGCGCGATTCATCCGGGCAATGGCTTCGGCGCGATCCTTGCCGTGGGCGATCAATTTAGCGACGAGTGAATCGTAATAGGGAGGCACGACAGCGTCGGCGTGGCCCGCCGTATCCACGCGGATTCCCGGGCCGCCGGGAACACTGAAGGCGGTGATGCGTCCGGGGGATGGGGTGAAAGAGTTGGGGTCCTCGGCGTTGATGCGGCATTCGATGGCGTGGCCGCGGAATTCCACTTTGCCCACGACATCGTCGAGCTTTTCACCGGCGGCGATCCTGATTTGCGATTTCACCAGGTCCACACCGGAGATCGATTCGGTGACGGGATGTTCCACCTGGATGCGAGTGTTCATCTCGATGAAATAGATTTCGCCGGATTCATCGCGAAGGAATTCCACGGTGCCGGCGCCGGAATAACCGGCGTTGCGGAGCGCCTCGACAACTTTATGGCCGATCTTTTCGCGCTGCTTGGGATCGAGAGCGAGGCAGGGTGATTCTTCGAGCACTTTTTGATGGCGGCGCTGGATGGTGCATTCGCGCTCGCGCAAGTGCATGACGTTTCCGTGACGGTCGCCGAGGATTTGAAATTCAATGTGGCGCGGGCGTTCAATCAACTTTTCGAAATAAACATTGGGCGAGCCGAAGGCCTGCGCGGCTTCCGAGCGCGCCGTCTGGAACGCGGCGACCAACTCGGATTTCTCGCGCACGATGCGCATGCCGCGGCCGCCGCCGCCTTCGGCAGCCTTGATCATGATGGGATAGCCGACTTTGGCGGCCACCTTGACGGCGGCTTCGTCATCCGGCACCACGCCATCGCTGCCGGGAATTACAGGGACGCCGGCCGCCTGCATTTCGCGGCGCGCGCGGTCTTTTTCGCCCATCATGCGGATGACGTCGGGGGAAGGGCCGATAAAGGTGATGTGGGAAGCTTCGCAGACCTCGGCGAAATTGGCGTTTTCGGAGAGGAAGCCGTATCCGGGATGAATCGCGTCCACATTGGTGATTTCCGCGGCGCTGATGACGTGCGGAATGTTCAGGTAGCTTTCGCTGGAACGGGGCGGACCGATGCAGACGGCTTCATCGGCAAACCGGACGTGCAGGGAATTGCGGTCCGCTTCGGAATAGACGGCGACCGTCTGAATGCCGAGCTCCTTGCAGGCGCACAGGATGCGGAGAGCGATTTCTCCGCGATTGGCAATTAGAATTTTTCGAAACATTTTGGCTGGCTGAGAATATTCCTTGTTGCTCGTCCTGCTCCGGGGAAGGGCGCGGCCTTTCGAGACTCAGGGTGAACGTGAAGCCGGCCCCTACCCATTGTCCACGCCGTCACCGCTGCGCGGCGGATACGTCTTCGCTTCGGGAAATTCACAGACCCAGGGAAGTTCCGGCCAGCTTTGTTACTTCTTGCGGGCGGGCTGGATGGCGAAGAGCGGCTCGCCATATTCCACCGGCTGCCCGTTCTCGACAAGGATGCTCATCAATTGGCCGGCGACGTCCGATTCAATTTCGTTCATGAGTTTCATGGCTTCGATGATGCAGAGAACTTGCCCAACCTCAATCGTGTCGCCGACCTTTACGAAGACATCCGCACCCGGGCTGGGTGTGGCGAAAAAAGTGCCCACGATGGGAGACTTGATCGTATGCAAATCCGGCTGGGATTCCTTGGCCGGCGCGGGAAGTTGATCCGGAGCAGCCAGCGGCGCGGGGGTAGCTGGACCTGGAAACGCACTCACGGCGGAGCCGGGGTTCGGCGCAGGCGTCGTGGCCGCCGCGGGCATCCGGATGATTCCTTCCGGATGGATGGGAGCCTTCTTCAGGCGGAGGCGCAAGCCACTGCGTTCATATTCGCACTCCTCGAGGCCGTGTTTTTCCATGAATTCGAGAAGGCGTTCGATTTCATGCAGGTCGACGCTCGAAGCGGACCGTCCGGAGTTTGAGGGTTGAATGCGTTTCTTCATCTAAAGTTTGTCTTCGCCGTCCGTGAGAGCAGCCGGTGCGCGGGACTATTGCTTCCGGATCAGCCGACCTGGCCTTCCCCGAAAGGACGGGCTGCCAGCTCCGGCACTACAGTTCCAGAAACTCGCGCCCCGCAGTGGTCAGCACTTCCGGCCCCGTCTCCGTGACCGCTACGTCATCCTCGATGCGGATGCCCCCGACGCCTTCGATATAGACGCCCGGCTCGATGGTAATGACATTCCCCGGAACTAAAGGCGTTTTGTCGCCCCGTCCGAGCCGCGGCGTCTCGTGAACTTCAAGCCCCAAACCGTGGCCGGTGCTGTGTATAAACCGCCGCTCCAGCCGGTATCCCCGGAGAACTTTACGGACTGCCTGGTCCACTTCTCCGGCGGTAACGCCGGGCCGCACTACGGCGAGGCCAGCTTGCTGCGCTTCGAGCACCGCCCGGTACCACCGGCGAACGCGAGTGGAGGCTCGCCCCAGGTGAACCGTGCGAGTCAAGTCGCTGCAATAGTGGCCGAGTATAACACCCAGGTCAAAGACGGCCAATTCGTTTTTCCTGAGCAGTTTACTGGTGGGACGGGCGTGGGGGAGGGCCGCCCGGGGGCCGGAAGCTACGATTGTTTCAAAAGAGGGCCCGGTGGCGCCTTTCTTTCTCATGCTGTACTCGATTTCGGCAGCCAGGTCTGATTCGCGGGCACCGGGTTTGACGAAGGGGATGATCTGTAGAAAGACATCGCTGACGAGCTGAGCCGCGGCGCGCATAGTGGCGAGTTCGCGGGCGTCCTTGACCGCCCGCAGAGATTCGATGACTTCCTTCCAGCCGGTCCATCGGATTCTGCCGCGGGATGCGCGATCGAGAGCCAACTTCTGCGCGACGCTGAGGTGCGCCGGCTCGAAGGCAACGCGGCGTAGGCGCCGGCGGCGCAAAGCTTCAGCCGCCGCGGCCAGAAGCGATCCTTTTGTGATCCGCACGCTCGCGGCGCCATGCGCCTCGTCTCGCGCCTGAACCGTGTAGCGGCCATCGGTAAAGAGAGTGGCGCCGGATTGGCCAATCGAGAGGATTCCGTTGCTGCCCGTGAATCCGCAGAGATAGAAAATATTGGGAAGATGAGTGATTAGAAAGGCGTCCACGCCTTCGGCCGCCAGTTTCATCTGGACGGCGCGAATCCGCGGCTTAGCCGGAAACGGATTCGTGGCGGCCAATCGAGACGTGTTCAATGAGCGCACTGGTGAAAGAATGCCCGGGCCCCTTCTTCATCTTTGCGCCCTAACCTAAATTGGCAGAATCCGAGGCGTCAGGAAGAAGAGCAGCTCCTGCGACGAGGTGCTAACAGTCGTATGTTTGAACAAGTTTCCGATGATGGGAATGCTGCCGACTATGGGCACCTGGGCGATGGCGGTCTTCTGGGTCGAAATAATGATTCCGCCAATCACTTGCGTTCCGCCGTCGGGGATGAGGACCTTGGATTCGGTGGACTGAGTATCCAACGCCGGGATGCCATTGACGCGCTGAATGCCATCGTCGATCTGGGTGTTCTCAACCACGACATCGAGGAACACGGTGCCCTCCGCCGTAATTTGCGGAGTGACTTCCAGCTTCAACACCGCATCCACGAATTGCACCGAGATGGTGTTGTTCACAACCGTCTGGACCGGGATCTTGGTTCCCTGTTTCACGGTGGCTTTCTGGTTGTTCTGCGTAACGACCTTGGGCTTGGAGAGCAGCTTGGCCAAACCCTTGTTTTCGGCGGCAGTAATGATGAAATCGAGCGCGAAATTCGGAGAAGAGAACAAGTAGCTGATACCGCTGGTCGCCGCCTGCGCGGCGAGGTTCGTGACCAACGGCTGCGAAGCCGTTACCGGGGCGCCTGCACCGCCCGCCGCCGGAGGCGTGCCAAATATCAACGGAGGCAGCGGTGTCGGCGGGCTGGTGCGTGAAATCGGACTGGCGCCGAGAGCGCCGCCGAACACGTTCTTGCCGTTTACAGCCGAAGTAGAAAATGCGAATTGCGTGCCAATATCGCGCGAGAAAGTCCGGCTGGCCGATACCACGCGGGCTTCGATTTCCACCTGTTGCGATTTCTTGTCGAGCTGGCGGATCAGATTGTCGACCACCGGTATGGTGCCGGGGATATCGCGGATGATCAAGGTGTTGGAGCGATCGTCGGAAAGGATATCGCCGCGGGAAGAAAGAAACTTCTTGAGCGTCTCCTTCATTTCGCTGGCCTTGGCGTAGCTGAGAACGCGAGTGGTGGTGACGGTGTCGGCGGCTTCGGCCTGGGCCTTGGCCAGATCGCGAGCCTGTTCCGCCTCCTTCTTGATCGTGGCCTTGGTGGCAACCCGCAGAACGTTGCCATCGAGCTGCTTATCGAGATCGAAATCTTTCAACACGATGTCGAGAGCCTGATCCCAGGGAACTTCGTCGAGAACGATGGTCAGGTTTCCCTTCACGCTGGGGTCGAGGACCACGTTCAGGCCGCTGATTTCGTGAACCAAGCGGAAGAAATCCCTCAGGTCAACGTCTTTCAGGTTCACGGAAATCGGCTCGCCCGAATATTTTCCGGTAGGCTGCACGCCGGAAGAATTCGAGGCAGGCGGTGCCTGCGCTGCCGGCTTGGGAGCGTCATTGGCAGCGGGGGAGCTATTGCCCGGAGTTGACGAATTCTGAGCCGCAGGCTGGACGGGCGAAGAGGCCGGCGCCGGGGCAGGCGAGTCCGTATCCAATTTCACGGGCTTGGGGCTGGCCAGGGCCATCGAAATCTCCGTCAAATTCGCGGGCAGAATAATGGGCAGCGCGGGCATCAGAGGCACGGAATCGGCCGGAGCCGCTTGCGCATGCCGGAGGGCCACTTTCGCGGCAACATGTTCTCTATCGGCCTTGGGAGTTTTCGGAGCGACCGGAGGCGCGATGGGCCTGTTCTGGGGCGCCTTCTCCGCGCCGGAAATATTGCCGGACTTGAACGAAATCGTTACCTGATTTCCATTGGCCACGACGTTGAACTTCGAGCTGGCGCGAAGATCGATGACCACTCGCGCGATGCCGGAACTAAACTGGGCCGCGCGAATTTGACGAACCGGCTCCAAATTACTGGGGATGGATTTCTGGGCAAGTTCCAGGCGCGCACCGGCGAAGTCCAGCACCAGCCGATCCGGATTGCTCAATTGGATTACATGATAAGTGAGATGAGCATTGCCGGCGACGCGCACTTCCGTCTGAGAGCCATTCTGGGCGAGCTGGATTTGCTCGATGGCGGGAACGCCGCCCGTCAGCTTCGATACGGAAGCCGATGTTGGTTTCGGATTGGACGCCGATGAATTCGCAACCCTGGCGCCGGTCCCGGCAAACAGCACGGTGAGGTCATTGGCATTTTGGCGGACAATTTTCGGCTCGTCCTTGGGAGCAAGCACACCGCGCAGGAGAACTTCCATGCGAACGCCGGGCTTCTGGCCGGCTTGCGAAGGCACCAGGCGGTAGCTGCTGACCACATCGGATTCGAGAATCTGGGCGTCGGAGGAGTCCGAGGTGGAGACGCCGAAAAGGTCAACCACGAGCATGTGTTCGCTCGGCCGGGAGGTGGAGTACTCGAAGGGACCAGTGGCGTGCGCCTCCAGGCGTACCGCACCATCCTTCACCACCGCGTTCACGTGCACCGCTGATCCAGGTTCCGCCTGGACCGCGCTGCTCGTCGCTATCAGGCCCGCCAGTAACAGCACGGCGAGGCCCCAGGGCCGCCACATCGCTCTCATTGCGATTCTCCTGCACTCGTCGGGTAAATTCGCTTGCTGACCTGGCGTTCTACGGGCTTGCCGAAAGCATCTTTAGCAACTTGCTGGAACACCACTTCGCTCATGCTGATGCGTTCCACGCGGCCGTCATAGAGATGGTCGCCTTCGCGGATAAAGTAGACGCGCTTTTGAGGATTGCTCGCGACTGCAATCATGCCGTTCGGTCCGTTCACGGTTCCGTCGATCTTAATGGTCGAGATTTGAAGGCCGGCTTTACCCGGCGGAAGATTGAGGGCAATTTCGGGGCCCGTCGCCTTCAGATTGACCAGCGGCAGGAAGGGATCACGCTTTCGGGCCAGCTCTTCCGGTTTTAATGCGTCCGCGGCTGCGGCTGCGGGCTTCTCGACGGGAGGCTTCGCGGCCTTCGACCCGGATTTCTGGGCCGGGGACTTCGCAGGCGCCGCCTGGGCCGCAGGTTTCTGGGCCGGGCCTGCTGCCGCAGACTTCGCAGAGGCAGGCGCCGAATTCTTCGCCGGGACCTGAGCCGTGCTTGCCTGAACTCCCGCGGCCGGGACCAGCCAAAGAGCCAGCGCCAGCGCCGCAATCATTTTTGTTGCTGCCTTCGCGCCTTTCATAGTCCTTTGTCCTGCCTCCGGCCGATTAATGCTTCACCGGCTTCGCCGGGGTCTTCGCCGCCGCGGCTGCTGCCGCTGCATCCATTCCTGCGGTGAAGAACGTCGACAGCGTGAAGGTTCCGGTGACACTGGTGCCTGGGGTCATGCGAACCTTCGTGGTCTTGTTTTCCGTGACGCCAATCAATTTCAGATCGCCGACGTTGATGATTCGCGAAAGCCGGCTGAGTCGACTGAAAAAGTCGAGAACCGCGTAGTAGGGGCCGTCCGCTTCCACCTCAAACGGCATTTCAAAATGGTATTCGTGCGAGACGATTGGTTTGGTGGTCAGGCGCCGGATCATGACGCCGGAAGCAGAGGCAGCGCCTTCGAGCATCAAAATAAACTGGTCCACTTGCTTATCTTCGGGAACAATCGTCTGCAGGGTGGCCAATTGTTTGTTCAAGGCTTCGATGCGGCCCTGGAGTTCGACGCGACGCTGGTCATAAGTGCTGAGAGTGTTCACTTCAGCCCGGAGCGGTTCGAGTTTTTTGTTCGCAGCGTCCAAATCCTGGCGCACGGTGGTGACCGGTGAACCAGGCACAAACAATCCCAGAAGCACCAAAATAACCGCTATCGCCACGGCGAAGAGCGCCTGGATGGGCCACGGCCATTCTTTGAAAGGCGTCGCCATCGCTGATCTCCCTAACTCTTTCCCGGCCGGGCGGGCGCCGCGGGAGTCGCCGAAGCCGGCGTGCTCTGCGGGAGGACAAATTCGGCCGTCATGTTGAACTGGAACATTTCCGTAACTTTGTTGACGTCGTTTTCTTTGGCTTCCTTGATTTCGACCTTCTCGAAATAGCCGGAACGCTTCAGTTGGGTGATGAAATTGGCCACCGCGGCGATGGAATTGGCCTGGCCTGCAAGTTCGAGCGCGTTCGATTTGCGCGACAGATTGGTGAGCCAGACGCCATCGGTGCGAACCACCGTGTTGGCGACCATCTGGAGCAGTTCCTGGCCGCCGGTGCGATTCCGCTGCAAATCCTCGATTACCTGAATCCTCTGCTGGAGGACCGCCATCTGCTGTTCGTACTGTTGCACCTGCTGCTGGACTTGCTGCAGCCGGATTTTTTTCTGCGTGAGGTCGGCGATCTGCCGGTTGGTTTCGTTCAGCTCGCGATCCATCTGATAGTAGCGAACGAACAGAATCACGAGAGCCAAACCAATCGCGCCCAGAATCAGGAAAATGCGGATGGTCGATTCCAGGGGGACGCCGCCACCAGTCGATTTCGGGCGAGCCTGACCGAGTAGATTGATCCGAATCATTGGTTGTCGAAGCTCCTGAGCGCCAGGCCCACCGCGATTGCAAGGCGCGGCGCCAACTCACGAAGCTGAGATTCATCGTGACGGCCTGGATTGATTACGATCTTGCGAAACGGGTAGAGCTCTTCGACGGGCATGGCAAATTCTTCGCGCAATAAATCCAGCAAACCGGGAACGCGGGCAGTGCCCCCGGCGACATAAATCCGCCGAATATTTTCTCCGCTGGCGGTGGCCCGGAAGAAATCAAAGGTCTTTTGGATTTCCAGGATCAAAATATCGGAAACCGAGCGCAGAATCTGGCCGCGCTGCTCATCGGTAATTCCCGGACGGGTGCCGCCCATTTTAAGGCGCTCGGCATCGTCGTAGCTCAGATCCAGTTCCTTCTGGAGAGCGTCGGTATACTGATTGCCGCCCACGGAAACGTCGCGGGTAAAGAGCGGAGTCCAACCGCGGACGATGTTGATATTCATCACACTGGCGCCGATGTTCAGCAGGGCAACCACCTGGCCGGGATCGGGCTCGTAATTCATTTCGAAACAGTTTTGCAGGGCAAAGGCATCAATATCGACAACGATCGGACTTTTGCCCGCCTGGGCCAAAACGTTGGTGTGATTCAGAATTTTATCTTTCTTGACGGCAACCAGGAGCACATCCATCTGGTTGTCGGAGGTATCCAGCAACTGGTAACTGAGATTGACATCCGCGATATCGAAAGGAATGTGCTGGCTGGCTTCGGCCTGGATGTGATCGAAGAGTTCCTCTTCGGTCATCAATTGCATGGGAACGCGCTTGACGATGACGGAGTGGCCGGAAACCGATGTGGCGACGTCCTTGGACTTGATGCCCTGGGTATCAAAGATCGCGCTGATTTTTTCGGCTACCGAAGGGGCATCCATAATGGCGCCATCCACCACGGTATCCTGCGCCAAGGGCTCGAGTCCGAAGCTGACCAGTTCGAAGCCCTGCTTGGTCTGCTTCAGTTCAACAGCCTTGACGGAACTGGACCCTATGTCCAAGCCTACGAGGGACTTTGATTTGCCGATACCAAACATCCAGTATCCTCTGGTTCCCCCGTCCTCTCCGCTCACACGCGGGGGGCGGGCGACCGCATGTCCAATCTTCTCTTCCCTTCTTCCCTAGAGCTCTTCCCTGCCTAAACTGGAACCATGCCCTTCGTTCCAGCCCTACTTCCCGCGGAGACGCTTCTCTCCATCGGGTAGCTAGTCCACCGCCAGTTGCAGGTTGATGCTGTTCATCTTGTTATTGCATCCCGTATTGGGGGTGTCAAGCATGGGATAGGCGGCGTGTGCTCTTGCGAAAAGGGCGCCCACAAGGCTTATAAGTCGAATGGACACCGAACGTCAAGTACTTGTAGGACTACTAGTACGAAGATACAACATATAGGCCTTTTTTGCGGGGATGCCCTGTTTACTCTTGCGCTCGCTTTAAGACTCCCAGGCGGCTCCAGAGGGCGTCGACTCGAGCCTTGGTCCCGGAATCCATCTTGATCTCGTCGGGCCAAATTCCCAGATATCCTTCGGCGGCCCATTTGCGCGTGGCGTCAATCCCCATCTTCGAACCGAAATCCTGGCGGCGAGCTGCGTGATCCAGCGTATCCACGGGGCCCAGAACAAACTGAATATCCCGTTCCGGATCAATGGCGCAAAGGGTCTTCCAGACGACTTCGCGGGAATCCTGCACATTCACGTCGTGATCCACCACGATCACGACTTTGGTGAACATGGCCTGGCCCAGCGACCAGATGGCGTTCATTATCTTTCGAGCGTGGCCGGGGTAGGACTTGCGAATCGCCACGATCATCAAGTTTTGAAAGATACCTTCGGCGGGCATGGCGATATCCACGATTTCGGGATACTGCATTTTCATCACCGGGAGAAAAATCCGTTCGACGGCATGACCCATGAAATAGTCTTCCTGAGGAGGCGGGCCGACGATGGTGGTCAGGTAGATGGGATTCTTGCGATGCGTGATGCAAGTGACGTGAAAGGCCGGATAATCTCCCTCGAGCGAATAGAAACCGGTGTGATCGCCGAAGGGGCCTTCGCGACGGAGTTCGTTTAGATTGACGTAGCCTTCGAGAATAATTTCCGCGTTGGCCGGAACTTCCAGATCTACCGTTTCGCAAGGAACGGTTTCCACCGGCTCGCGACGCAGAAAACCGGCGAACATGAATTCGTCCATGTCGGGCGGAACGGGCAGGATGCCGGAGAGACAGGTGGCTGGATCCGATCCAATGGCCACCGCTACTTCGAGCTTGCCATCGCCGGAGCGGGAACGCGCGCTGCGATAGTGATCGGCGCCGTGTTTCTGCGTCTGCCAATGCATGCCGGTGGTGCGCTGGTCAAAAACTTGCATGCGATACACGCCGACATTGCGCTTCCCTGTTTCCGGATTCTTGGTGATCACCAGAGGCCAGGTGATATAGCGGCCGCCGTCCTGGGGCCAGCACTGCAAGATTGGAAAATCGAGGAGAGAGAAACCGTCCTTGAGAATTACTTCCTTGCAGGGGCCGCTGCGGACGCTTTTCGGGAAAAACGAACCGAGCTCGGCCAGCTTGGGCAACATTTTCAGTTTCTCGAAAATTCCCTGCGGCGATTGAAAATCCAGGAAGGAGCGGACGCGGGCTGCCACGTCATCCACCGAATCGACTTCGAGAGCGAGATTGAGGCGGCGTTCGCTGCCGAGGAGATTGATGGCGACTGGAAAGCGCGAACCTTTGGGTTTTTCGAACAAGAGGGCCGGGCCGCCGGCTTTGGTGACACGATCGGTGATCTCCGTGATTTCGAGGACGGGATCGACTTCTACGCCGATGCGGACGAGTTCACCCGCCTTCTCGAGCTTCGCCAGAAAGTCCCGGAGATCGCGATAAGCCACCTCTTTTCCCCCTTTCGAGCCGGATTCACTTACAATGCAGCGCCGGAGCCGCACACTTTAACACAGTCGGGATGGTGTATTGTGGCACGGAGATGGAGCACTTCAACAGGGAGTTGGAGCCTGCCGCATTTTCAATATCGAGACCCAAGACACAGGCATAGGACAAAAATCGCGCGAGCGCGCCGGCGGCGCGAGATGTAACCCAGGCCCGATCCATCGCGTCCTAAACCTGTAGAGACTACTCCGCCAGCGCACGGATAGCGGAAAGGAAAGCAAAGAAGGATTATGCCGATTCGAGATTACTACCAGCAGCACAAGAGATTAGTGATCCTCGCAGTCATTATTCTATTGGCTTTGATTGCAGGCGGTTACATCTACAAGGGGCGATCGGCGCAGGTAAGCTATCTGACGGCGGCGGTGACCCAGGGAGACATTCGCGCAGCCGTGCAAGCCACTGGAACGATTAATCCGCTGACGACGGTTCCCGTGGGGTCGTATGTTTCGGGAACAGTCCTTTATATCTTCGCTGACTTCAATTCGCGCGTGCATGCCGGCCAAGTGCTGGCCCAGCTCGATCCGGCAATCTACGAAGCACAGACAATCACGGCGAGAGGCAATCTGGCCAATGCCGAGGCCAACGTCCACAATTTGCAAGCCACCATCGCGGTGAATGAGGCCAATCTGGCGAAAGCGAAGGCAAACGCGGCTTATGCAGCAGCCAACGCCAAACGCATCCAGCAACTCCTGAAGGAAGGAGTGATTTCAGCCGACCAGAACGATTTGACGCAATCCACATTGATGCAAAGCCAGGCCGAGGTGCAAGCAGCCGAGGCGGCCATCAATCAAGCGAAGGCCCAACTGGAATCGGCGCGAGCCCAGGTAGAAGCGCAGAGAGGCAACTTGAAACAGGCCGAGACGAATTTGCGCTACACCACGATTCTTTCGCCGATCGACGGCACGGTGGTCTCGCGGAATATCACGGTGGGGCAGTCGGTGGCGGCGTCGCTGCAAGCGCCGAATGTTTTTTCGATCGCGCAGGACCTGAAGCGAATGCAGGTGTATGCCAAGACGGATGAATCGGACACCGGCAGCGTGAAGGTGGGAACGGATGTGACGTTCCAGGTGGACGCTTTTCCGACGGAACAATTTCACGGACGGGTGAGCACGATCCGGCTGGATGCGACGACGGTGCAGAACGTGGTGACCTACGACACGGTGATCGACTTCGAGAATCTGGATGAGAAACTGCTGCCCGGCGAAACGGCCTACGTCACCATTCCCACCGGCGTCGCGAAGAATACGCTGGAAATTCCGAACGCGGCGCTGACGTTCACGCCCTCCGACATTCCGCGGGCACAACTCACCGAACTCTACAACCAGTACAAAATCAAGCGCGAGGCGTACACCTCGCATCTGGGCGGGTGGCAGGTGGTGTGGAAGCTGGGAACGGACAAGAAGCCGGCGCCGGTGGGAGTGCGCATCGGGATTACGGATTACGTGCACTCACAGTTGCTCGAAGGCGATTTGCAGGAAGGAAACAAACTCGTAACCGGCCAGGAAAGCGGCGGGTCCAAGTCCACGAGCGGCAGCTTCCCCGGAGGACCGCGCGTGGGCGGCCCCGGTGGCGGCGGGCCACGGAGATAAACGAGTGAATCTGCGTGACGTAATTCGCGTGGCGTTGCGAGCGCTGGCGCGCAACAAACTGCGAACCATGCTGACGATGCTGGGGATCATCATCGGAGTGGGCGCCGTGATTTGCACGGTGGCCATCGGAGAAGGCGCTTCGAATCAGGTGCAGGAGCAGATCAAGAATCTGGGCGACAACATGTTGTTCATCCAGGCAGGCAGCGTGAATCAAGGCGGCGTCCGCATGGGGAGCCAGGCGACGAAGACGCTGACCGTGGAAGATGCCAAAGCCATCGCGCAACAAATTCCTTCGGTGACTCGAGTTTGTCCGGTGGTGGGAGCCGCGGGGCAAGTGGTGTACGGAAATCAAAACTGGTTTACGCGGTTCCAGGGCGTCTCGCCCGATTATCTGCAGATCCGCCGCTGGCCGTTGGTGGAGGGCGGCATCTTTTCGGATCGCGATGTGGATGTGGCCGCGAATCTCTGTGTCATCGGCCAAACCGTGGCGCAAAATCTGTTCGGCAACGACGATCCAGTGGGAAAGACAATTCGGGCGAAGGGCATCCCCTTTCTGGTGGTCGGAGAATTAGCGTCGAAGGGACAATCTCCCTTCGGCCAGGATGAAGACGATACGATCTTGATGCCCTACACAACCGTGCAGAAAAAGATCGCGGGAATCGATTGGCTGCAATCGATCATGTGTTCCACCAATTCGCCGGACACCATGAGCTTGGCGCAACAGCAGATCGCCTTGCTGCTTCGCCAGCGGCACAAGCTGCGGCCGTCGGAAGCGGATGACTTCATCATCCGGAACCCGACCGACCTGGCGAATGCCCAGGCACAAACCGGAAAAGTGATGACCCTGCTGCTGGCCAGCATCGCTTCCGTTTCCTTGTTGGTCGGCGGGATCGGCATCATGAACATCATGCTGGTCTCGGTGAGCGAAAGAACGCGCGAGATCGGGGTGCGAATCGCGGTGGGGGCCACCGAATCGGACGTGCAGCGGCAATTCTTGAGCGAAGCGATCGTGCTAAGCCTGCTGGGCGGCAGCATTGGAGTGCTGGTGGGAATCATCGGGGCGATGCTTGTCTCGAACGGATTGGGATGGCCCACGCAGGTGCCGGTGTCGGCGGTGGCCGTAGCGGTTCTATTTTCCGCCGCAGTCGGAATCTTCTTCGGGTATTACCCGGCGCGAAAAGCGGCGCATCTGGATCCGATTGAGGCGCTGAGGTATGAATAGCTTGATGGAGATGGACCGATGAATCTGAGGGATGTGATTCGCGTCGCACTAAGAGCGCTGGGGCGAAACAAGATGCGCACCATTTTGACGATGCTGGGCATCATCATCGGAGTTGGCGCCGTGATCTGCACGGTGGCGATTGGCGAAGGCGCTTCCAACCAGGTGCAAGAGCAAATTCGAAATCTGGGCGACAACATGGTGCTGGTGATGGCGGGGAGCGTGAATCAGCACGGCGTGCACATGGGCAGCCAGGCGACCAAGACCCTGACCGTGGCCGACGCCAAAGCGATTCAATTGCAGGTTCCCTTGATCAAGCGGCTTGATCCCGGCGTGGGAGCGAGCGCCCAGGTGGTTTACGGCAATCAGAACTGGGCCACGCGGATTCGCGGCGTAGGCACGGAATATTTGTCGATTCGCAGATGGCCGATCGAACGGGGTGGCGAATTCAGCCAGCGGGATGTGGATGTGGCGGCCAATGTCTGCCTGATCGGGAAAACCGTGGCCGAGAATCTTTTTACGCAGGGCGAAGATCCCGTGGGAAAGGTCATCCGCTTGCGAAACTTGCCGTTCCTGGTCGTGGGGGTTCTGGGACCGAAGGGACAATCGCCCTTCGGACAGGATGAGGACGACACGATTCTGGCGCCGTTCACCACGGTGCAGAAGAAAATTTCCGGAATCGATTGGATCCAAAACATCATGGCCTCCGTGGATTCCGAAGCGGATATCCCGTTCGCGCAAAAGCAGATCGGCGCGCTGCTGCGGCAGCGGCACAAATTGCGGCCGGACCAAGACGATGACTTCCTCATTCGCAGCCCCAACGATCTGGCGCAGGTGCAGGCGCAAACGGGCCGGGTGATGACGCTGCTGCTGGCCAGCATCGCTTCGGTGTCGCTGCTGGTGGGCGGCATCGGCATCATGAATATCATGCTGGTATCGGTGACGGAGCGGACGCGGGAAATCGGCGTGCGCCTGGCGGTGGGCGCCACCGAGTCCGATGTGCAACGGCAATTCCTGAGCGAAGCGGTTGTGCTGAGTTTGCTGGGCGGAAGCGTGGGCGTGCTGGTCGGCGTGGTCGGCGCGATTGGAGTTTCCGGCACTCTTGGCTGGCCGACGCAAGTGCCGCCCTCGGCGATTGCCGTCGCGGTTCTATTTTCCATCGCAGTGGGAATTTTTTTCGGTTACTACCCGGCTCGCAAGGCCGCACATATGGATCCGATTGAGGCGCTTCGCTATGAATAAAGTTTTGGCGAAATTTGGGATTGCATTCGCCCTGCTGGTTGCGGCGCTGATGGCCATGTCTGCCCCGGGCCGTTCTCAGACCAGGCATTCGCGTCCTCCCGGCGCCAATTCGCAAACACCTTCGAGCACCCCGTCCGCGCAGGCGCAGGCGCCTGCGCCTGGAACTTCGCATGGACCGGCGCAAGGACCGGCGCCGTACGCGGCGGACAAGTCCAGGACAGGGACAACTTCGAAGGCGTCCGGCGGCGAAGAATTTTTTATCACCACTTCCGTTGATGCCGCGAAACACCAGCTTGTGCTGAAGCGCCCCACGGAAGTGACGTTGCTGATCCAGGCGAACGATCAGACGGCGATTTTGGGAGAGAATGGCGAACATTTGAAACTGAGTGACCTTCGCACCGGCGATACGGTGTTCGTGACATTGCAAGGCGGCGCGACGCCGCCCCTGGCTCTGCGAATCCGCAAAGGGCCGATGACGGTTGCGGAACTTCACCGGCGCTATTTGAGTTATTAGCCTGGATTTCCGTTTGGAGCACCCTCTGATAACATCGTGATGCCCCCGGGCGCCGGCGGTCAGGCGGGCGCCACGGGAGAAAGGCCTTCTGGGCCTGCTTCGGAATTCAAAACGGAAATGCAGGTTTCCGAATCTCTGCATGGGCTTGGGGAGGAAGTACTGCCATGGCGGACCTAAGCTCTCAGCTCACCCAGCATGAGCGAATTGAGCACATTTTCCCCACCCTCAAAGCGGCTCACATAGCTCGCGTCTCGGCCCACGGAAAGAAACGCGAGGTCCGAGCCGGAGAGGTGCTGGTGGAGCCGGGTGGCCAGAATCTTCTCTTTTTCGTGGTTATTTCCGGTGCGATGGAAATCCTGCGGCCCACGACCAACGGTGAAGAAGCTGTGGCCCTCCACCAAGCCGGACAATTCTTCGGCGAAGCCGGCATTTTATCGGGCCGGCGGAGCATGGTGCGCGCGCGGATGCGGGAAGCTGGCGAGGTGATCGAGGTGGATCGCCCGGGCTTGCAGGAATTGATCGAATCCGACAGCGAGTTGAGCGAGATCCTGATGCGCGCATTCATCCTGCGCCGGCTGGAATTCATCGCTCACGGGTGGGGAGACGCCGTGCTGCTGGGCACGAATAATTCGGCAGGAACGCTGCGAATCAAGGAATTTCTGACCCGCAATGGATATCCGCACTCTTACGTCGATCTTGAAGGCGAGTCGGGCGTCCAGGAAACGCTGCACCAGTTTCAGGTTACTGCCAGCGAAGTGCCGATTCTGATCTGCAGGGGAAGAGACGTACTGCGCAATCCGACCAATCAACAGGTAGCCGACTGCCTGGGATTCAACGAAGGGATCGACTTGACGAAGGTCCGCGACGTGCTCGTGGTCGGCGCAGGACCGTCGGGACTTGCGGCGGCGGTTTACGCCGCTTCGGAGGGGCTCGATGTCCTGGTCGTCGAATCCTATGCTCCCGGCGGACAAGCCGGTTCCAGTTCGAAAATCGAAAACTACTTAGGCTTCCCGACCGGCATTTCGGGGCAGGATTTGGCTGGGCGGGCGTACACGCAGGCGCAAAAATTCGGCGCGAAGATGATGATCGCTCGCGGTGCGGCGCGCCTGGATTGCGGGCGCCATCCGTATGCTGTCGAAATTGAAGGCGGCGCGCGCCTGGCGGCCCGCACGGTGATCATCGCCACCGGGGCGGAGTATCGCAAGCTCCCGCTCGAAAACCTGTCACGATTTGAAGGGAATGGCGTGTACTACGGAGCAACATTCCTCGAGGCGCAATTGTGCGCGAACGAAGAGGCAATTGTTGTGGGAGGCGGCAATGCCGCCGGCCAAGCGGCCGTATTCCTGTCGCAGACAGCGAAACATGTGCAGGTGCTGATTCGATCGGGGCGGCTGGCGGATACCATGTCGCGCTACCTGATTCGCCGGATTGAAGAGAGCGTTGCAATCACCCTGCATACGGACACGGAGTTGGTTTCGCTGGAAGGAAACGACCGGCTGGATCACGTGCAGTGGAGCAATAAACTGACTGGCGTCCTGGAAACCCGCGACATCCGCCACGTTTTCCTGATGACCGGAGCGGACCCGAACACGCGCTGGCTTGCGGGCTGCCTGGCGCTCGATGAAAGAGGCTTCGTCAAAACTGGCGTGGACTTGGGTCCCGCGGATCTGACAAGCGGGCGATGGCCATTGACGCGCCGACCGTTTCTACTCGAATCCAATCTTCCTGGAGTGTTTGCCGTGGGAGACGTCCGCTCGGGCAACGTCAAGCGTGTGGCGTCGGCCGTGGGAGAAGGCTCAATCGCAATTTCCATGGTGCACAAGGTTCTCCAGGAATGGAGAGATCACCTCGCTGCAGGCGCTTCGGGAAACTAATCTCATTGCATTACTTCTACTCGGATAGTGGAAGGGCCGGGCTCACGCTGAATGTGAACCCGGCTCTCTGCATTTTCGGCAGTTAAATCCTCCGGCTGCTAAGGTTGCTTCGCCGGTGCTGGAGCGATGACGGCGATCTCCAGCTTGCGTATGGATTCGTTCAATGCGGGCAAATCTTTCGCGACGATCTCCTCCCACCGGGCGAGTTGGACTGCCAGCTTCTGACTCAGATCTTCATAGACTGCGTAGTGCTGTTCGGTCGGCGGCATGTCCGCGCGGCCGATTAGTCCCAGAAGCAAGGCGAGCCGGTCGTTCAGGCGAACGGGATAATTTAGAGTGTCTTCAGTGGCCTTCACGTTCGGATTGATCAGCTCTTCCTCTACAGCCGTCATCTTCTTGTCGATTGCACCGGCAGCTTCCACGAAGGATTTCGCTTTTTCATCGGAAACGAGGCGGCGCTTGAGGGCAGTGAGTTGTGAGCGCAGATCGCGAATCTGGTTGATGGTCTCTCCGGTTTTGGAAATGCTGCCGCTGACCTTGAGTTCCAGGGCGAGTTGCTTCTCGAGATCCGCCTGTGAAGTCTTCACTCGTGGATCCATAACGATTTCGAGTGGCGCCGTTTCCGTCGCCCCCGCAACCGTCAATCTGACCTGGTATTTTCCCGGGGCGACGTACGGGCCTTTGGGACCATCCCCTCCATCCCACACCGCGCCGGGAATTGGTGTGGGAGATTCGTAGAGCAAATCCCAGACAAAGCGATTCATACCGGCTTCCCCGGGAAGCAGATCGTTTGGCGGCGGCTGATCGGGCCACTCCTGTTGATGAGTGGCCCCGTTGGCGGCCGGTATGCTCGAAAGCTTTCGAACCACCTTCCCCTGGCTATCAAGGATTTCGAGCTTCACTTCATCCTTCGGCTTCGATTTGAAGTAATAATCGATTACCGCGCCGTTCGGCGAATTTTCTCCGTACCAACGGAAAAACCGGGCGGGAACTTCTCCTCCGGTGCGAAAGAGAACGGCGGATTGCGGATTGAACAGATGGACGTCTTTGGAAGAGAGGCTTCCATCCGCCTGGCGCAAAGGAGTGATGTCGTCGAGAATCCAGAAGGAGCGGCCATGAGTCGCGACCACCAGATCGTCACCGTGAATGACGAGGTCGTGGATCGGGGTCTGCGGCAGGTTGAGCTGCAGCGGCTGCCAATCGGCGCCATCATTGAACGAAACGAACAGGCCCGTCTCCGTCCCGGCAAAGAGCAACCCCTTGCGCACGGGATCTTCGCGCACGGCATGAACGTAGGCGGCCGCCGGGATGCCATTCGTGATCTTGGTCCAGGTCTTGCCAAAGTTGGCGGTCTTGTAGATGTACGGCTTCAGGTCATCGAGTTTGTGGGCATCCACGGCAACGTATGCGGTGCCCGCGCTAAAAGGCGAAGCCTCGATCAAACTGACCAGGCTCCACTCCGGCATGCCGGTCGGCGTGACTTTGCTCCAATTTTTTCCGCCATCCTGGGTAAGCTGGATCAGGCCATCGTCCGTTCCTGCCCAAATCAAATCCTTCTGCAGAGGTGATTCGGCGACGGAAAAGATGGTGTCGTAGTATTCGACGCTGGTGTTGTCCTTGGTGATGGGGCCGCCCGCGGCTTCCTGCTTGGATTTATCGTTGCGCGTCAGGTCGGGACTAATCGCGGTCCAGCTCATTCCATTGCTGGTGGTCTTGAAGAGCATTTCCCCTCCCTGATAGAGCACGGAAGGGTCGTGCGGGGAGACGACGATCGGCGCGGTCCATTGGAAACGGTGCTTCAGCGAGAGGACGCCGTAACCGCTGGGATCCACGGGCCACACCGACACATCCTGCGCTTGCTGAGTGCGCTTATCCCAGCGGGCGATCACGCCCGCGTTATCGCCGGCGTAGATGATGTTGGGATCGCGCGGATCGGGAACAATGTAACCACTCTCGCCGCC
>JBGPTK010000029.1:0-24382 GCA_041490605.1 Terriglobia bacterium
CCCAAACCGCGGCGCAGGGCTTCGCTCCGGCGGACACCCCAACGACAACAGCAAATCAAAAGAAAAGGGGACACTTCTAATGAGGTAAGGAAGGGGACATTTCTAAAGAGGCTTGACACAACATGGCACCACGGTTGAAGGGGGGCAAGGCGTGTGCTAGCATCCGGCATTCGGGGTGTGGCGGAGTCAACCAACTATGCGCCGCACGGTAATCCACGATCCACATCGTATCCAGCTTGGCCCCGGTTCGGTAAGCGCCGGGGCGATTCGGTTCCTTGTTCCGGCACTTCCGCATGAAAAACAGATCCGTTGTTCCCGCCGCGATTCTCCACAAGTTTGCAAGTTGAAGAGCAACTCACAGATGCCCGCTTTCCCGATACAAACCCATCGGGACGAGTCCCGAGAGAACCCTTCGGGACAAGAGAGGCGGGCGCTACAAAACCACCCTTGGAGAGAGGTGAACGATGAAAGCGTACAACAGCGAATGGATCCGAAATGTGGGCATTGTAGGCCACGGCGATACGGGGAAAACCCAGCTTGTATCGTCGTTGCTGTTCACAGCCGGGATGACGCCGCGGCTGGGCAAGGTGACCGAAGGAACCACGGTCACCGACTGGGACGAAGAAGAAATCGCGCGAAAGATCACCGTGAACACTGGCCTCGCGTACGCGGAATGGCAAACCCCCGGCCGGAACGAGAAAACGAAAATTAATTTTCTGGATACCCCCGGCTATTCGACCTTCGTCAACGAAACCAAGACTTCGCTGATTGCCGCGGACGCGGCGCTGATCCTGGTGGACGCGGCGGCCGGGGTGCAAGTGGTGACCGAAAAAGTGTGGGACTACGCGACGGAATACGATGTTCCGCGCGCGTTCGTCATCAACTGGATGGACCGCGAACTCGCCAGCTTCGAGCGGGCCCTCGATTCGATCCAGCAGGTGTTTGGACGCGGGGCCGTGCCGGTGGCGCTGCCCATCGGCGAAGAAAAGAATTTCAAGGGCCTGGTCGACCTGGTCACCATGAAGGCGTGGCTCTACACCGCGGAAGGCGACGGCAAGGCCAAGATCGAGGAAATCCCCGCCGAACTGGCCGAAGCGGCGAAAGCCGCGCATGAAGCCCTGGTGGAAATGATCGCCGAAGGCGACGACGAATTGATGGCGGAATTTTTCGAGAAGGGCACGCTGCCCGCGGAAGACCTGGCCAAGGGGCTGCGCGGAGCGGTTTTCGAAAAGCGCATCTTTCCGGTGTTGGCCTGCTCGGCGCTGCGCAATATCGGCAGCGATGCGATTCTGAATTTTATCTGCGACTTCTTGCCGGCGCCCACCGCGCGCGGAAAGGTTTCCGGATTCACGCAACCGGGGCGGAAAGGCGATCCGATCGAGCGGAAAATTGCCGAATCGGAGCCAGCATCGCTGTTCGTCTTCAAGACGGTTGCCGACCCCTTCGCGGGCCGCATCAGCTATTTCAAAGTGATGTCGGGGGTGGTGAAGAATGACGCCAACCTGACGAATTTCAATCATGGCACGCCGGAGCGGCTGCAGCACGTGCAGGTGATGCAGGGCAAGACGGCCGCCGCCGTCACCGAACTGCACGCTGGGGATATCGGCGCCGTCGCGAAACTGAAGGACACCACCACCAGCGACACGCTCGGCGACAAGGCCGCGCCGATTTTCTATCCGGGCGCGCGCGTTCCCGAGCCGTCCATTACTTTCGCGATCGAACCCAAAACCCGGGCGGACGAGGACAAGATCGGGCAGGCGATTCACCGGATTCTGGAGGAAGACCTGGCGCTGCGATTCAGCCGCGATCCGCAGACCAAGGAATTCCTGCTCTCGGGCGCCGGTCAGCAGCATATCGAAGTGGTGGTGGCCAAGCTGCGCAAACGCTACCACGTGGAATTGACGCTGAAGCCGCCGAAGGTTCCCTACCGCGAGACGATCCGCGGCAAAGCCGATGCCGAAGGCAAACACAAGAAACAGACGGGAGGGCACGGGCAGTTCGGCGTTTGCCGGGTCAAATTCGAACCGCTGCAGCGCGGCGCCGGTTTTGAATTTGTGGACGATGTCTTTGGCGGCGCGATTCCCAAGAACTGGATCCCCTCGGTGGAAAAGGGCATCCAGGATTCCGCCGAGCGCGGATTTCTGGCCGGCTTCCCGGTGGTGGATTTCCGGGCCACCCTTTACGACGGCAAGTATCACGATGTGGATTCCTCCGACATGGCCTTCAAGATCGCCGGTTCGCTGGCCTTCAAGGAAGGAATGAGGCAGGCCCGGCCGGCGCTGCTCGAGCCCATCATGAACGTGGAAGTCTACGCGCCCGATCAGTATTCGGGAGATTTGATGGGCAACATGAGCGGGCGGCGCGGGCGCATCAGCGGAAGCGAAGTGCGCGGGCACAGCGTGGTGATCAAGGCGCAGGCACCGTTCTCGGAAATGCTGAATTACGCGAATGACCTGACGTCCATGACCCAGGGGCGCGCCAGCTATTCGATGGAATTTTCGCATTACGATTTTGTCCCGGCGGAAATTGCGGAGAAGATCATCGCCGCGCACAAACCGCATCACGAGGGCGATGAAGTGGAGGGGGCCAGCGCGTAGGAACTTGCGCTGCCGGACCCCGGCTGGCCCGGCCGGAATGACTTGATGATTTTTTTTCATGGCGGCTAGCCAAATTGGCGCTTGCGCGGGTGGCTGCGGGGAGGGCATGCTGTTTCAACTATGAAAAAGAAATCAGGAACTCGCGCCCCTCACCGGGGCGACGCCACCCTGGCAATTCACGCGGGCGAAGAAAAGCACGGCGTCGGAGGGCCGGTAACGACGCCGATCCAGCAAACCTCGAACTTCACATTTTCCAGCACGGCGGAGATGAAACGGTGGGCCGAGGGCAAGAGCTCGGCCTACATCTACACACGTTACGGCAATCCCACCCTGACGGTGGCGGAGACGAAGTTGGCCGCCCTGGAGGGCGCCGAGGAAGCGGTTGTCGCGGCATCGGGTATGGCGGCCATTTCGAGCGGGCTGCTCTCGGTATTGCGCTCGGGCGATGAGCTGATTGCGACACGGCAACTCTACGGCGGCAGTTACCGGCTGATGCGGGACATTTTCCCGCGCTTCGGCATCACGGTGCGGCACGTGGAATCGGATTTGGCGGGGATCGAAAGCCTGGTCAATCCCCGCACCAAGGCTCTCTATGTGGAAACCCCCACGAATCCGACTCTGCGGCTGGTGGATTTACGAAAGGCAGTGGCCTTTGCGCGGCGGCACAAGCTGGTTTCGCTGATCGACAATACGTTCGCCAGCCCTGCTCTGCAGAAGCCCGTGGAGCTCGGGTTCGACATCGTGCTGCACAGCGCCACGAAATATCTATCCGGGCATTCTGACATCATCGCCGGGGCGGCAGCGGGGAGCCACCGCTGGATCGCGGAGGTCCGGCGGCAAATCATTTACCTGGGCGGATCCATGGATCCCCTGGCTGCGTACTTGCTGATTCGCGGATTGAAAACTTTGGAGATCCGAGTCCAGCGCCACTGCGAGAATGCCCTGGCCGTGGCGAAGTTCCTCGAGAAACACCCCAAGGTTTCGCGAGTCTACTACCCGGGCCTGGCTTCGCATCCCGATCACCGGCTGGCGCGCAAGCAGATGCGCGGATTCGGCGGGATGCTGGCATTTGACGCCAAGGGGGGCCTGGCCGCCGCAAGGCGGTTCTGCGACCGCGTGCGCATCTTCCTGCTGGCAGCAAGCCTGGGCGGCGTGGAGTCGCTGGTGGTGCTGCCGATTTATACCTCTCATTACAAGATGTCGGCCGCTGAGCTGCGGGGGGCAGGAGTGGAGCCGGGAACGGTGCGCGTCTCCGTGGGACTCGAAGATCCTCAGGACCTGATTGAGGATTTGCGGCAGGCGCTGGCGTAGAGCCGTGGCCTGTACCTTTCTCTCGTATCTATATCTACCAAACGCTAGCGTATGGACTAGAACTTGGCCAGCCTAATGTTGGCCGCTTGGACTCGGCAGGCGGCAGGACCTTCGCCGGTGAGTTTTGCCATCCCCCGTTGTATATTCGCCAGTCGTTAGTTAGGCACTTGCCACGCCTAAATTGGTTGACCTAACTCCGCATCCATCCGTAAAATTGATCATATCGCGTATATGGCGGGTCCGCCTGACAGGGGGTATCGTCTTTCCGTCCAGGAGCTTGCATATCACGGGGAGTAGTGCCTGAACGGAAGCCGAACCGGATGCGAATGAAGGAGAAAGTCGCGCTTTTGGGGATCGCCTTGGCGATTTCGTTCGCGGGGTGTGATGATTCCACTCAGCGTACCGCAAAGGTCCGTCCGCCAGCGCCGCCTCCACAACCTGCCATTCAAACTGAGCGGTTGCCGTTGACCGCAAGACCCCCCCTCGCCTACCTGAATACCAAACTCCTTCCCGCAATCGACGTGCTGATTGACAGCGTCGAAGCAAGCTACGAAGCCGGCATGAAAGATTACCAGGCTGGAAAGATCGATAAAGCGCGGCAGGATTTCGATCACGCCACGGATCTGATCATGGCCAGCGGCTTTGCGGTGGATAGCGATCCTCGATTGGCGGAGCTTTTCGACCATATCGCGGATACCATCCACGGGTATGAAACGCAAGCCCGTGAGACGGCCCCGCCGGAGGGCGAAGAAAGGGAAGAGCAAGGCGTAGCAGAAGGCGAGCCGGCCCCCATCGAAGAAATCGCGGACATGGAGTTGCCGGCTACCGTCGCTCCGGGCCTGGCGGCCATGGCCGAGCAGGAATTAATGGTTGTGCCGCATGATATTCCCCTGACGCTGAATGAGTCCGTGCTCTCCTATCTGGCCTATTTCCAGACCGCGCGCGGCCAGGCTACCGTCGAAAACGGACTGCGGCGCTCCGGGCGCTATCGCGAGATGATCCGGCGGGTTTTGCGACAGGAGGGCATGCCGCAAGATTTGATTTATCTGGCGCAAGCGGAGAGCGCATTTTTGCCGCGAGCCGTCTCCCGCGCCGGCGCCCGCGGAATCTGGCAATTCATGCCCTTCCGGGGGCAGGAATACGACCTGGAACGCACTTTCTGGATCGATGAACGGAGCGATCCGGAGAAATCCACGCGGGCGGCGGCGCGCCATTTGCGCGACCTCTACCAGATGTTCGGCGACTGGTACCTGGTGATGGCCGCCTACAATTCCGGGCCGATGAACGTGATCAGGGGCATTCAGCGCACCGGCTATGCCGATTTCTGGGAACTTTATAAACGCAACGCACTCCCCAAAGAGACCAAGAACTACGTGCCGATTATTCTGGCGCTGGCCATGGTGGCCAAGGAGCCGGCGCGGTACGGCATCCATGTGACCCCGGAAGCGCCGCCGAAAACAGACACGCTGAAGCCGGGCCATTCGCTGGACCTGCGGTTGGCCGCCGATTCGACCGATGTTGATCTGGAGACGTTGCGCGCGCTGAATCCGATCCTAGTGCGGCTGGTGACGCCGGACGACCCGAATTTCGAGCTGCACCTTCCCCCCGGAACCAGGGCCAAGTTCGTCACCCAGATGGCCGCCGTCCCCGCGGACAAGTGGACAATCTGGCGATTGCATCTGGTGGAATCGGGGGAGACGCTGGCGGAAGTGGGCCGGCATTATCACCTGACCTCCAAAGCCATTGCCGAGGCGAACAGTCTGGATGCGCACGACCCGCTGTCCGTGGGAGACAAAATCATTATTCCCACGGACCCCGCGGCGGCCAAGCTGGTGCGCTACCGCGTCCAGAAGGGCGACACGCTGGAAGGCATTGCGGCACGCTACGATTGCAGCGTGGAAGAACTGAAGCGATGGAACAGCCTGCGCACCAACCGCGCCCCCCGTGGGGCCCGGCTGAAAATCTATCCTGGCGGAGTGATCCCCAGCCCCAGGCGCTCCGCCAACCAGGAATCGAACGAGGCGGAGCCGAAGCTAAAGGCAACATCGGCAAAGGATTCCGGAAAGGGCGAGGCCAAGCATTACCGTGTCAAACCAGGTGAAACACTCTTCTCGATCGCTCAAACGTTCCGCACGACGGTCGCGGCGCTGCGCAAGTGGAACCCGGCTGTCGCGAACCGGCCCCTGGAAGCCGGGGATCTTCTCACCATCTGGCCGGTTCATTAGAAGCCAGGCAGACTCCTGATTTTCAAAATCCTCATTCCCATTCAGCCCGATCATTAGGGGACTGCGAGCACTTCCCTTTGCCCCCCGGCGCGGACCGGGTCAATCTGAACCTCAGCAGGATTACTTTGCGTTGTGCATTGACAAAGCTGCGAAATTCCGTTTATAAACCGCAAGGGGTGGGAGCACGTCGGAAAGCCTCTGACCCCGCGGAGGGAGAGATGTTCCACATGAAATTCAAAGATGACGAAGACGACGAGCTCCCGCAGTACGAGGGGGAGGAAGAGGAAATTGCGGGCGAGCCCGACGATCTGGTGGAAGAGGATGAAACCCTAGAAATCATCGTGGAAGAGGAAGCCGAAGAGATCGGAGCGGCGCCAGCCGCCCCGGCGGCGCCCAAGCCGGCGGCCAAACCTGCCGCCAAGCGCGCGCCTAAAAAAACAGCGAAGAAAAAGGCGGCTCCAAAGAAAAGGGCCAAGAAAAAAGCAAAGGCAAAGGCCAAGAAAAAGGCGAAGGCGAAGTCCAAGCCGAAGAAAAAAGCAAAGCGCAAGAAGCGCTAGCGATTCCCGTTTCTCAAAAAAGAAAGTGTTCGAAGAGGCCCGGGGATTTTCCCGGGCTTTTTCTCTTGCGGAATGGAAATGGAAAAATGGAAATTTTAGAATTGCGACGGAGATCCGGAGACCGCGAGCATCTATTCCCGGATGGCTGAGGCGGAGGAATCCGCGCAACCGGGGTCTTCGAGCTGCCGCCGGGTTCCTCGATCCATGCTCACAGCTCGCTCGCGGCGCCGGCGATGCGGCCGGCCACGAAGTCGGAATAGCTTTGCCCTTCCCGGAGGGCCAGTACTTCCACCGGCGCGGCCGGATTCGAGGGGCGCAGCACCAGGAGATTTTCGCCGAGCTCGACCGAGCGCACCACGCAGCCTTCGGGTTTGCGCACGGCGTATAGATTCCGCTCGTTCTTGTGGTAGGGGCGCAGCGAGGTGTAGTGCCGGTCCACCAGCAGCACGGCGCCGGGAGAGAGCCGCGGCGCCAGATTCGCGGCATCCCGAGAGTCCAGCTGGATCAGCAGCCAGCGCGTCCAGGCGCGGCGGGGCGGCGCGGCCAGGTCCGGGCGGATGCGGCTGAGGATGCTTCGTTTCATTTTGTAAAGCTCGCGCACATCTTCATTCACGATCACTGGTCTGGACGCGGCCACGCTCGATTCCACCAGCGGCACTTCCGCATACTCTTCGTCCGTGCCGACTGGCGCCGCCGCGTAGCGCACCAGTTCGTGGGGATTGAGCAGATCGTAGACCGTCAAGCCGATGGCCTTGAGCATGCGGTCGAGCGCGCTCAGTTTCAGCCCGCGTTTGCGGTTCAGGAAATTCGAGATGTGCGCCTGCGTGAACCCGGAGCGGCGAGCCAGCTCGATCCCGGTGAGTTCTCCGCCGTCAATGCGTTTGCGAAGTTCGCGGCGGAGAATTTCCTGCAGGCCGGTGAAGCTCATGCGTTCCATGATATATCAGCGAGCTAAGCATCACAACGGAGGCTATTCAGTCCTCGATGGTCAGTTCCACACTGGTACAGCGATACGGATTGACGGCGATGCGGCCGGGGCTAAACGCACAATGGCCGCTATTTTCCCGATTTGAGAATGTTTCCCTTGCGGGAGTACCAACTGATGGCTAGCATACGCGTAAATGCAGGTGGCCATCGAATACATTCGCCGGATGCGCGGCGGCGCGCAGGCGCATTTGCTCCGTTGTTCGGACGAAAGCTATTACGTGGTGAAATTTCAGAACAACCCGCAGCATTTGCGCGTGCTGGCGAACGAATTGCTCGGTACCAGATTGGCCGCGCGGCTGGGGCTGCCGGTGCCCAGGGCCGAGGTGGTGGAGGTGGGCCCGGAGTTGATCTCGGGTTCGGCGGAGCTGGTGGTGCAACTGGGCCGCAGCCGGTTGCCGTGCCAGGCTGGATTTCAATTCGGCTCGCGCTATCCGGGCGATCCGGCGGAGCTGGTGGTGCACGATTTTCTACCCGATGAACAGCTACGGGAAGTCGAGAATCTTGCCGATTTTTCCGGGATGCTGGTCTTCGACAAATGGAGCTGCAACACCAACGGGCGCCAGGCTATTTTCTTCCGCCAGCCGCCGGAAACGCGCTATCACGCGCAAATGATCGACCAGGGCTTCTGTTTCAACGCGGGCGAGTGGAATTTTCCGGACGCGCCGGTGCGCGGCCTCTACGCGCGGCATCGCGTGTACGAAGCGGTGCGCGGCATGGAGGCCTTCGAGCCCTGGCTCGAGAGGCTCGAACATAAAATTTCCCGCGAGGTGATCGGCGAGAGCGCCGGCGAAATTCCCCCGGAGTGGTACGATTTCGAGCCGGAAGCGCTCGAGCGGCTCATCGAGCAACTGGACCGCCGGCGGAGCCGCGCGCGCGAGCTGATCCTGGACGCGAAAAAATCGCATCGTCAGCCCTTTCCCAACTGGACGTGACCTATGGACGTGAAGCATGGCCAATGAAAATCTGCGAACCTTTAGCTATCGCGTGCTGCGCTACACGCCAAACCTGGTGCGTGACGAGTGGGTGAATATCGGAGTGCTGCTCGAGGATGCCGGGGCGAAGCGCCTGGCCGCGCGCCTGGTGGAAGAGCCGGGGGAACTCGCGCGCGTGCGCCGGCTGCATCCCAATGCCGACGAAGAATTGCTGCGGGGCCTGCCGCGCGAATTCGACGCGCAGATCGCGGCCGCAGGGCTCGATGTGGCGGCCTACCTCGGAAAACTCGATCAAACCCTTTCGAACGTGATCGAGCTGAGCCCGCAACGGGCCCTGCTGGCCGAAGATTTCGACGCCGAGCTCGACCGGCTGTACCGCGATTACGTGGCCCCGCCGCGCCGCGCCGGCCGCGCGGGCCTGCTCGAAAATACCCGGGTGTGGATCCGCACCCGGATCAACGAAGTGTTCCGCCGCCAGGGCCTGCTCCAGAAAATGGAGAAAGGGGTGCGCGTCGAGCAATTCACCCAGCCGGGTGATCCGATGCGAATCGATTATGCCTACCGCTACAACGGCACGCGCGGCTACCTGCAGGCCATCTCGCTCGACCGCGATCCGGCGCAGGCCAAGGTGCTGGCCTATACCGCGGAACGTATTCGCGCGAAAATTTCCTCCGCCGAATTCGCGGCCATCACGGAAACCGGGCCGCGTCCGGAAAACGCGCGGCATCAATTTGTCGCGCGCTTGCTGCACGAACAGAAAATCGAAATGGTCCCCCTAGCGCGGCTCGATGCCTTCGCCAGCCGCATCCGGCCCAGGCTGCAATAGCTGCTGCTCGCGGTTCACCAGCCTTCGGCCGCATCCAAGCCGCCGCCGGTGCGCCCGCTCGCGTTCCCGCCAAAATGCCCTGCTTCGAAGAGCACTGCCGGTCTTGCGGATCGAACCGCCGCAACCACGCCGCTGCCGCATGACCCGTGAAGCCGCAACCGATGATGGCGATTGGTATTTCGAGAGGAGCCAACGGTTGGAATTTCACCTTCCGGACGGGAGGACGCGCGAACAATCGGGGAGCGCCGGCAAGCGCTTCCTCACTCGCGCACCCGCCCATCAGCTGTTGCTGAGAACCTAGAGAATGCTTTCGGTCCAGTTTTCGAGGAAGGACTTGACCTTGCCCATGAACTGGTGCGCGATGGCTCCATCGACCACGCGGTGATCGTAGCTCAGCGTGAGATAGACCATCGAGCGGATGGCGATGGCATCGTTCACCACCACCGCGCGCTTCTGGATCGCGCCCAGGCCCAGGATGGCCACGTTGGGCTGGCTGATCACCGGCAGGCCCATCAGGCCGCCGAACGTGCCGGGGTTGGTGATGGTGAAGGTGCTTTCCTGCACCTCTTCGGGCTTCAGTTTTTTCGCGCGGGCGCGCTCGCCCAAATCGTTCACCGCGCGAGCCAGGCCCAGGAAATTTTTCTCTTCGGCATTCTTGATCACCGGGACGATCAAGCCCCAGTCGAGCGCCACCGCGATGCCGATATTGCATTCGCGGTGCAGCACGATGTTGGTGCCGTCGACCGACGAATTCACCGTGGGGAATTCGCGCAAACCCTCCACCGCGGCCCGGATAAAAAAGGGAGTGAAGGTGAGCCTGGCGCCGGTGGCCTTCTCGAAATCCGCTTTCGAGCGCGCGCGCAGCGTGGCGATTCCGGTGACGTCGGCCTCGTCGATCGAATAAACGTGCGGCGACACGCGCTTGGACACCACCATGTGCTCGGCAATTTTCTGGCGCATCACCGACATGGGCTGCACTTCAAAATGGCCGAAATACATCCGCTCGCGTGGCACGGCGGTTTCGAGCGCGGCATGAGCCTGAACGGCCGAAGGCGGCGGAACCGCGGAGGGCGGGGCGGAGGGCGAAGCAGCCGCCCGGGCCGGAGCGGCCGCGGCGGCTCCGCTGCCGGATTCCGAAAATGCCAGGATGTCTTTCTTGCTGATCCGGCCGCCCAGGCCCGTGCCGGGAACCTGCGAAAGATCAATTCCCTGTTCCCGCGCGATCCGGCGAACCAGGGGTGAGCTGTGAAGCTTTTCACCAGAGGCAGGCTTCGGTGTGGGCGCCGGTGAAGGCGCAGGAGGCGTCGGCCCGGGCGCTGGACTGGGCCCGGGCGCTGCGCTGGGGGCCGGCTTAGGCGGCTCCGCTTTGGGCGCTTCGGCCTTTGCGGGTGCGGGAGCGGGAGCAGCCGCCGCGGCGCCATCCGCGCTGATCACGGCAACCACCGTCTGAATCGGCACGGTCTGCCCTTCGGCGACTTTGATCTCCTGCAAAACGCCGGCGGCCGGCGAGGGGATTTCCGCGTCCACCTTATCCGTCGATATTTCGAAGAGCGGTTCGTCGCGCTCGATTTTGTCGCCCGGCTTTTTCAGCCACTTGGTAATGGTGCCTTCGAAAATGCTTTCGCCCATCTGGGGCATGATCACGTCAACGGCCATGTGATTCTCCTCTGAGTTCGGAACTCAATGCGAAAGCGGGCGGCCTGAAGCCCGCCCCTACAAAAACCTGCGGCGTCATCTCGAAAAACTGCTAATACTTTGCCAATTCGCGGGCGGCCGCGGCCACCTTCCGCGCGTTCGGCAGGAAATGCTCCTCGAGCGGCGGCGAGTAAGGCACCGGCGTATCGAGCGAGGTGACCCGCATAATCGGCCCATCCAAATCCTCGAAGGCCTCTTCGCACACCACCGCCGCGATTTCTCCGGCAATGCCGCCGGTGCGCGTGTCCTCATGCACCACCAGCAGCTTGTTGGTTTTCCTCACCGACGCGAGAATCGTTTCTTTATCGAGCGGCAGCAGCGTGCGCAGGTCGATCACTTCGGCGTCGATGCCTTCTTTTTCGAGTTGCGCCGCGGCTTCGAGCGAAGTGTGCGCCATGGCCGCGTAAGAAACGATCGTCAAATCGCGCCCTTCGCGCCGCACGATCGCTTTGCCCAGCGGCACGGTGTAATCGTCCGCGGGAATTTCTTCCTTGATGCGGCGGTACAGAAACTTGTGCTCGAAGAAGAGCACCGGGTTATTATCGCGAATGGCCGACTTCAGCAGGCCCTTGGCGTCGTACGCCGTCGAGGGATAAACCACTTTCAGCCCCGGGGTGTGCACGAAATACATTTCCGGATTCCCGGAATGGAAGGGGCCGCCATGCACGCCGCCGCCCGAAGGCCCGCGCAACACCAGGGGCACCGGCGCGCCCCAGCGGTAGTGCGACTTGGCGGCAAAATTCGTAATCTGGTTGAAAGCGCAGGCGATGAAATCGATGAACTGCAATTCCGCCACCGGCCGCAGCCCCATGTAACCCATGCCCACCGCCGCGCCCACAATGGCCGTTTCGCTGATGGGCGCGTCCATCACGCGCTCCCAGCCGAAGCGCGCCAGCAATCCTTCGGTCACCTTGAACGCGCCGCCATACACTCCGACGTCCTCGCCCAGCATGACCACCGCCGGGTCGCGGTCCATTTCCTCGAACAGCGCCTGGCGAATTGCCTCCAGCATGGTGACGGGCGCCATGATTATCGCTTCCCTTTCGCGGGCGCGAGCGGTTTCGCGGGCTTCGATTTCTTAGCGGCAGGTTTTGACTTCGCCGGGCGGGAATTGCCGCCTCCGGCTCTTTTCACTTCACGGCCGTTGCCGCTCTCCCCGCTTTGGGCGGGAGCAGATTTGCCGGTTGGTTCCGCGTGGTCGAGGCCGCCGAAATCTTCCACGGTCCATTCCGCCTTCACGCTCGATCGCGGAGGCGTCACTTCTTCGATGGGCCGCTTCCATTCGGCTTTGATGGTGTGGCAGCCCTGGCAATAGACGCCCTGTTCCGCCAGCTCCGGCGGCGGCAGCGGCGATTCCTCGGCGAATTTCTGATCTTTGTCGAGTTCGCGCTCGATGCGCGCGTCAATTTCGGATTTCTTCTTCGCGTCCCACAATTTGTTGGCGGTCAGATATTTTTGATAATGCGCGATCGGGTCGCGCTCCTTCCAGTATTCGTACATCCGCTTGGGCACGTATTCGGCGGCGTCGTGCTGCGCGTGGCCCTTCATGCGCATCGTTTTCACTTCGATCAGCACCGGGCCATCGCCCGCGCGGCACTGTTCCACGGCCCGCTTGGCGGTCTGGTAAACGGCGACCACGTCGTTGCCGTCGGTGACTAGTCCTGTGACGCCGTAAGCCCTGGCGCGATCCACCAAGTTGCGAACCGGCACTTGCCGCGCCACCGGCGTCGAATACGCCCACTGATTATTTTCCACCACCAGCACCAGCGGGGCCCGCTGCGAGGCCGCGTAATTCATGCCTTCGTGGAACGCGCCGGTGGAAGTGCCGCCGTCGCCGATCCAGGTCATGGCCACAATTTTCTGGCCCAGGTAGCGTCCCGCCACTCCCACGCCGGCCATCACCGGAATCAAATCGCCGAGCATGGAGATGGGCGAGACGATGTGCAGCGTTTTCAAATCTCCAAAGTGGCTGGTGCCGTCCTTGCCCAGCGTGGGCGCGGTGTATTTGGCCATGTGCTGCGTGAAAATATCGCGCGGTGGAACTCCTTTGACGAGCAGCGAGCCGATATTGCGGATCATCGGCGCCAGCCAGTCCTTTGGCTCGAGCGCGTAGGCGGTGCCCACAGAGGTGCCTTCCTGGCCCAGGCTGGAATATAATCCGCCGACAATTTTGTTCTGCCGGAAGAGCCGCGTCATGCGGTCCTCGAGCTGCCGGTTGAGCTGCATGAAATAGTAGAGATCGAGATGCTGTTCGCGCGTGAGCGGATAGTTTTTGCCGTTCGTTTCGGGGTTTGCCGCCATTATCCCACCTCGACCGTTTTGCCCGAATTCTTTGACATGGTTGCGGCAGCCGTTGCGCTGGCCATCAATTCTTCGTGCGAGCGGAGAGATTCATCCAGTTGCACGCGCGAAACCGGCTGCATCGCCGGGCCCAATACTTCGCCGAAGTGCCTGACGATCCGCGGCTCCACTTCTTCGCGCCGGATGCCACGGCCGAGCAAGCGTTCGAGCGACGTGGTGCGCTTGTCGGGAATTCCGCAGGGCACGATCAAATCAAAATAGCGCAGATCGGTGGAAATGTTATACGCGAAGCCATGCGAGGTGACCCAGCGGCTCAAGTGCACCCCGATGGCTCCCAATTTTTCGGGCATGGGATGCGCCGCGGGCGATCCACTTCCTTCCGGCGCCGCGTGTGTTTGATCCACCCACACTCCCGTTAGACCAGGAATGCGTTTCGAAGCAATCCCGAACTCGGCGGTCGCGCGAATCATGGCTTCCTCGAGGCCGCGCACATACCAGGCCACATCGCGCCGGATTTCGCTAAGGTCCAGAATCGGGTAGCCGACCAATTGGCCCGGGCCATGATAGGTGATGTCGCCGCCGCGGTCCGTGGGATGGAATTCCACGTTCATCTGCTTCAGCAGATGATCCGAGGCGCGCAGGTGCTCGGGTTTGCCGTTGCGTCCCAGCGTGATCACGTGCGGGTGCTCGCAGAGGAGCAGCACGTCCGGCACGCCGCCGGCTTTGCGCGCGGCCACCATGCGCCGCTGCAATTCATAGGCCGCTTGGTAGCCGGTCAACCCGAGTTGGACGACCCAGCATTCCTTCATGAATGTGACGCCCTACACGTTGATCGCGAGATTGTTCACGGCGTTAAACGCGTCGCCCATGGCTTCCCAAACCGTGGGGTGCGCGTGGATCATGCTCATCATGTGCTCGACGGTAGCTTCGAGGCCGATCGCGGTGGCGGGCTCGGCGATAATTTCCGTCGCCAGCGGGCCGATCACGTGCACGCCCAGAATCTCGCCATATTTTTCGTCGGCCACCACTTTGATGAAACCTTCGTGCTGGCCGATGATGGACGCTTTGCTATTGCCCGCGAAGGGGAATTTGCCGATCTTCACTTGGTAGCCGGCATCCCGCGCCTGCTTTTCTGTGTAGCCGATGGAGCCGATTTGCGGCTCGCAATAGGTGCAGTTGGGGCAGCGCAGCCGGTCGAATGCGGGCATCTCTTTTCTGGCCATTTTGCCGGCGGCGATGATGCCTTCCATGGAAGCGGCGTGCGCGAGTTGCGGCAACCCGGCCACGATATCACCGATGGCGTAGAGATGCGGCTCATCCGTTTCCAGGTGGCCGTTGGTGTGGATGAATCCGCGCTCGACTTTTGCTTTGGTCTTTTCGAGGCCGATATTTTCGGTCATGGGGCGGCGGCCCACGGCGATCAAGACTTTTTCGGCGGCGATGGTCTGCGATTTGCCGGCCTTGTCCTTGAAAACAACCGAAGCGCCCTTGGCGTCTTTTTTCACCGACTCCACTTTGGCTTCCGTCTCGACACGAATTCCTTTCTTCTTGAACGCCTTGGTAAGCTCCGCGGCGATGTCGGCATCTTCGAGCGGAACGATGGTGGGCAACATCTCCAGCAGCGTCACTTCCGCGCCAAACGAGCGGTAGATGGAAGCGAATTCCACGCCCACCGCGCCGCAACCCACCACCACCAGCGATTTCGGAAGATTGGGCAGCATCAACATGCCGCGATTGCTGAGGATGGTATTCTCGTCGATGGTTACGCCGGGAATGGAACGCGCGTCGGAGCCTGTGGCCAGCAGAATATTCGAGGCCTCAATTTCGGTGGTCTTGCCGTCTTTTTCGACGGACACTCGCCCCGGCCCGGCTACGCGGCCCCAGCCCGCTATGCTTTCCACTTTATTCTTGCGGAAGAGAAATTCAATTCCCTTGGCGTGCTTCTTGACGATTTTATCCTTCCGCAAAAGGATGGCTTCCCAATTCACCTTCAGGTCCTTGACCGAGAATCCGTATTCTTCCGCGGCTTTAAAATGGTCGTAAAGCTCGGCGTGATACAACAGAACTTTCGTGGGGATGCAGCCGATGTGCAGGCAGGTGCCGCCCAGGTAGCTGTCCTTCTCGATAACGACGGTTTTCAGGCCCCATTGTCCAGCCCGGATGGCGGCCACATAGCCTCCGGGGCCGCTGCCAATGATGGCGAGATCGTATTTGGCCAACCGTTCCTCCTCGCGGGCACACCGCCCAGCACAACGAATGTAAGGGGAATCCAGAGAGCCGTGCGCGCCCGAAACGCGGCCCTGCCCATCGCGTCCGAATTGTTGATTCTATCAGCGGCCTCCAAGCGCCGCAACCCTGCCCGGTTTGCTTGTTCCTGAATCCCCGGAACTACACACGTTTGGGTGGAAGCTGCCGTGCAACTTCGCGGCGGGCACACGTTTCTTGAGCAAACCAATTATTGCAGGGGGATGCGAAACAGATTCGAGCGGCGGGTGGATCGCCGGAAGGCGTATGTGGAGGGATCGGGGCCGGGAGAAATGATGCCTCGTCCGGCAACACGCGCTCCCGGAATCGCCGCCACGTCAGAGTCGGAGCGAACCCCTACCGCGGGCAATGCCGGAAACATCTTTCCCGGCGGCAAGGGAATCGCGAAAGTCTTCATGCCCCCCATCTGAACCATGCCCTCTGAAGCCAAATAAAGGAATTTTCCGTACAAGCCCCAACTCACATTGCAATTGGGAGCACAAATTGGAATGGGGGTCCCGCCTTCGATCGAATAAGCAACGATCTCTCGAAGCAATTCAGGGTCAGTGGACGGGATTTCCGCCACGATCCACTTCTTGTCCGGCGAGATCGTATCCAAACTAATCACCGGATCGGGCAATAGCCTTTGCCTCCCTGTGCCATCCTGCTTCATCCGGTATCGTAATTCGATTTTCCCTCTCTCAAAAGAAAGTAGAGCTCTCCATTCGCACCGAACACCGGAAAAGTTTCGTCCGAACTGCTCTCGACGCTAAGCTCCCTGGGAGGAAAACGGTGATCAAGGGAGGACAGCCAAAGACGCGAAGTCCGGCCGGAATCGAGAGCGCTATAGAAAATCAACTTTCCGTCCGCGGAGAAGTCATAGTTTGTAATCTGGACGTCCCGCAGCACGCTCTCCGTCTGGCCTGATGCGAGATCGGTTGATCGCATCTCCCGAAAGGAGGAGGTGCCCCCCCCGAAGCTTGTTGATTCCAGACATAAAATAATTTTTTGCCGTCCGCAGAAAAGTTCGGGTACGCGGCGTACCCCTCGGAGGAAATCTGCCGGTCGCCCGCGGAGGTGTGAAGCATCACGGTGCTCTCCGCCGTCCCAACGGAAGTGACCAGCCAGCGGCCATCGGGAGAGACAGCCACTCCCTGTTCGTCCGTCCCGCCAAACGTGATTTGCGCCACGGGCCCATCCGGGAATCGTTGCCGAAAAATGTGGTAGCCCGCGCCGGAGTCCGAAGAAAAGTACATCCACTTGCTGTCGGGCGACCAGCTTGCATACCGGCACTCGCCTTTGGCCGGGCCCACCATCCTGCCGGCATCGCGGCCGTCCCCGGGAAGCAGGCGGCATGGCAGCCAGCCCTTTTCATCCATTTCCGAAGCGATGACAACCCATTTTCCATCGGGCGAGGCCACAGGGAAGTGGGCCATGCCAAATTCCGTGGGAGGCACATAGATATCCCGCTCGCCGCCGCGGCTTTCCGAGGCCGTCACGACCGCCAAGTGGATGCCTTTCTTAACTTCAGAAAACAAGACGTTCTGATTGTCCAGCCAGCTCAGCCCTGTGGCGTTCGGCAGCAACAGGCTCGGTTCACCCCGCAGGACGGGAACTTGCCAGGTATCCCAGGATGGCCCGCTTCCGAATGCGATTCGCGACCCATCCGGCGAGAACGCCGCCGGGCTGAACTTCAACCGGCCGTCCTGGGTGAGTGGCCGGGGCTCGCCCTTTGGAAACGGCATCAGATACAACTCGGTTTTCGGGTTCGTGTTGTCGAAACGGCGGATGAAAGCCAACAGGCGCCCATCCGGTGAAAACGCAGCGCCGGACACGGAATCGGTAAAATGGGTCATCTGGACCCACTGCGAGGGATTTGGAATTCCCGGCTCGCGCGAGCGCAGGGCAAAATATCCCGCGAGCAATGCGAGAACCAGCGCCGCGCTCGCCGAGATCGCCCAAAGAACCCGGCGGCTGCGCTTTTGTGAATTCCCTGCAACCGCCTGGGCGGCAGTGGATACTGTGCCGCTGGCATGGCCGGAATCGGTGTCGCGCTTCAGCCGCTTCAAGTCCCCGCGCAGATCAGCGGCGGTCTGATAGCGAACCTCGCGATTCTTCTCCAGCGCCTTCTGAATAATTTCTTCGAACTTGGCAGGGAGCGCGGGATTCAGGCGCGCTGGTGGAACGGGCGGGCGTTCCAGAATTTCGTTGAAGATAACGCCGGATGTCTCTCCCGGAAACGGCATCGAGCCGGTGGCCATTTCATAGAGCACGGCGCCAAAACTGAAGAGATCGCTGCGCGCATCCAGGTCCTGCCCGCGAACTTGCTCGGGAGACATGTAGGCAACCGTGCCCACGGCCGTACCCGGACTGGTAAGGTGCTGCGGGTCCAGGGTGGCGGCGTCGTCCGCCGCCAGCGAGCCAGTGAATTGCCGCGATTTTTTTTCGAGCTGTTTCGCCAGGCCGAAATCGAGAATCTTAATATGCCCGCGCGCGGTGACAAAGATATTCGCCGGCTTGATGTCGCGATGGAGAATGCCCGCGGAGTGCGCCGCTTCGAGCGCGTCGGCGATTTCCGTGGCCAGCTCCAGCAGCAGCTCGAGCGGCAACGGTTTGCCGCCGATGCGATGCTTTAGCGTGGTCCCTTCCAAGTATTCCATCACGATGAACGGCTGGCCGTCCTGCTCGCCCACGTCGTAAATCGTGCAGATATTGGGATGATTGAGCGCCGAGGCGGCCTCGGCCTCGCGGCGGAAACGCTCCAGCGCCTGCCCCGGATTCGTCGAGCCTGCGGAACTTCCGGACAGCCCGGCGGGGAGAAATTTCATCGCCACCGCGCGATGCAGGCGGCTATCTTCCGCTTTGTAAACCACCCCCATGTCTCCGCCGCCCCCCCTGCTCGACGATGAGGTAATGGGAAATCGTGCGGCCGATCAAGGACTGGGATTCCGCCATGCGATCTTTATCTTAGGCAGCGCTGCTTTGGAGCTCGACGAGCGCACTTCTGTGTTCTAAGTGTGCCGCCGGCAGAGAAGGATTGACCGGTTCGATATTCTATCGCTGCGCGGTTCGACGATTCAAAGATCGCACCCGTGGCGCGTCGCTCTGGCGATACTTTGCGTGCGACCCGCACGCACGAAGGCGCATCCAATCCCGATGCACCGGCAATCCTGCTGCTCATAATTGCCGCAGGAATGCAGCAGGCCATGCAAGTTGAAGCAATTTCGAGGGGTAACTCGATTGACAAGGGTAGATGCGGTCTGTACAATCGGCGGTTTGTAGGTAGGCCGATGCGGCCGCCCTAGGGACCCGAACCATGGATAAGAAGCGCTTAGAATACTACAAGAAGAAACTGCTCCAGCGCCGCGAAGATCTGCTGCGAGCCATCGCCCGGACCGAGCAGGAAGGCCGCGAAGCGGACGAGGATCCCACGGTGGACCTCGCCGACAAGGCGGCCAATTCCTATACCAAGGAATTCCTCTTCGGCCAGACGCATAACGATCGATCCTTGCTGCAATTGGTGGACGACGCACTCGAGAGGATCCGGGAAGGTGATTACGGCGAGTGCGCGCAGTGCCATGAAGAAATGCAGCAGAAGCGCTTGGAGGCCGTTCCCTGGGCGCGCCACTGCATCGCCTGCCAGGAAAAGCACGAACAGGGATTGCTGTAGACCGGAAGCGGATTCCCTTCGCGGCCGATTCCCTTCACGATAGAACCTTAGAAAATTTCCGCGACACAGCGAGCGTGCAAAGCCGTGTCCGCGTGCGTTTGCAGGCCACCTCTCCAGTCCTCCCGAACTTTTGCGCGGCTCGCTCCCGCGGCAAATTCAAGCTTCCCAAACCAATCGGATCAGGGTACCCTTCTATTGACTGTACAGTTAAATACACTCCAAACATGCTGCGCGCCGCGCTCGATGCGTTGTCTTCGGTGTTGTTCCCCGCCCCCTGCCGGATTTGCCAGGCGCCTTTGACCACTGCCAGCTCGATTCCCATCTGCCGGGAATGTCTCGCATCATTCGAACGGCTGGCGGGTCCGGCATGCCAATGCTGCGGGCGGCCATTCATTTCCACCGTGGCCGCGCAGGCATTTGAGCCGCTCTGCCATGCCTGCCGTCGCGGCGTCTATGCATTCGACCTGGCGCGGAGCCATGCCGCCTACAACGATGCGATGATGAAAGCGATCACGCTGATGAAATACGAACAAGTGACGCGCCTGGGCCACTGGTTCGCCGCGCAGCTCGCCGGGCGAGTGGCGGAGAACGCGGAAGGCTTCGCCGCGGACGTCGTGGTTCCGGTGCCGCTTCATCCGTTGCGGCAACGCGAGCGCGGCTACAATCAAGCGGAATTGATCGCGCGGCCACTGGCGAAGCTTCTGGGGCTTCCGTTGCGAACCTATTTACTGGTGCGCACGAAGCCCCGGCCGGCGCATCATCGCCTGACCCGCCACGAACGATGGGAGACGGTCCGTGGCGCGTTCGCCACCCGCACCGGCACGCAAGTTGACAAGCTCCGTGTTCTGCTGATAGATGATGTATTTACCACGGGCGCGACGCTGGATTCCTGTTCGCGGACTTTGCGGCAGGCGGGAGCGGCCCGGGTGATGGGGTTGACGGTGGCGCGAGTGGTGACGAACTGGACGTCCGCCGGGCACTCAGGAAACCAATAAGTTTTCCTCAGCATCAATACCGGGAAGCGGAATCGCTTCTCTGGCGCCTAAAGTTCTAGTACTATGGATCATCCGGCTCCTTTGCCGGTGAGATGATCGGGTAAGAGTATGGACCCAAGGCTCAACAACGGGCTGCGACCCCGACCCAAGTTAATGTCGGGCAGCACCGGGATGGGCGCGCCCGCGATGATTCCGTCATCGTCACATCCCGGTCGGCATTCCTTGATGCAAGCTCCCGTTCTGGTGCTGAACGCCACCTTTGAGCCGATCAACGTAACCGCCGTGCGGCGAGCCCTGGTGCTGATGCTGAAAGGGGTGGCCCAGGCCGAGGAATCGAACCCCGCCCAAGTTCATTCCACCTCCCGATCCGTGGCGGTTCCTTCGGTGATCCGTCTGTTGAGCTACCGGCACATACCGCAACAGAGCCGGGCGCTTTCGCGGAAGAACATTTTGCTGCGCGACCGCAATACCTGCCAATTCTGCGCGCGCATTTTCCCCGCATCCGAATTGACGCTGGATCACGTGATGCCGCGTTCGCGCGGCGGCCGTTCCTCGTGGGAAAATCTGGTGGCTTGCTGCTATGAATGCAACAATCACAAAGGCGACCGCACTCCCGAAGAAGCCGGATTGCGGCTGTCGCGGCGCCCGCGGCCGTTCACGCTGCACACTTCCCGCCAGTTGATGCGATTGATCGGGCACAAAGACGAGAAGTGGCGCAAATATCTTTTTTATTGAGCCGCGCAAAAAAAGCGCAACCAAATCTTGCGCCGTGCATCCAACTAAGCAAACACATCTAGGACACACCCCGGGAGGCAGTTCTGGGTAACCCCCAAGCTGCTTCCCTTCCTTTCTTTCGCCGTAATGGTTCTTGTTATTCCCCGATAAATTGAGCGCTCTGATTTTGCTCCCGCCGCCGATAACGGAAGACGAAGTTACATCCGGAAAACAACCTGAATGCCGCGGCGCCAATTTTCGTTCAGGCCGATTCGCGTGATCTGAATTTCCGGCGAAAGGTGCCGCTGAATCATTTCCACGGCGGCGTGAAAGCGAAGGCCGGGCGCCACCAGCCAGACCAACGGCGGCCGGGGATCGAGCTCCACGCCGGTAAAATAACCGTAACGCGGGAAATCGCCTTCCCGGTGATGCGCGCGCACGCGAAGCCAATAATCCACGGCCTGCAAGGGCAGGTGCAGATCTTCCGAGGCTTTCAATTCGATGATGACCAGGCGGCCCGCGCGCGTGACGCCCAGAAGATCCATCACCCCGCGATCGCCCGCGGCGAATGCGGGCGTCTGGGAATAGAGAAACCGCGGGTCGAGCTGTGCGTCCAGGCGGGAGGAATCGCCGAGCACCAGAGTTTCCAGCCAGCGCTCGGCGGCCGCGCGATAGAGCGGATGATTGGTATCTTCGGCGAGCGAGCTGCGATGCAGATCGAGTTGTTGAACCAGGCGTTCGAGCTTCGCGCTGTTTGCGCCGCTGAGCTCGTCGCGCTGGTCCTCCAACCCGAAGAAAATCCGGCCGTCGCCGAAGCGGGCCAATTGGAGGCCGCGAAATCGAAACGCCACTTCGCGAGTGCCGGGCGGAACGGAGGCGACAATGTTGCCGGGCGAAAGCGCGCAGATTCGCTCGATAGCCCCCCGCGCGGCCGCGAGCGTGCCTTCGATTTCCCGGCGCGGCGTGAGCCAGCTTTCGATGTTGCCTGTGTCGCTTGCCGGAACGCGCCGGGCGTGCCAGGTGGCCGTAGAGAATTCGAAGATTTCGACACGCGCTGTGGCGGCCAGCCCGTGCAGTCGTTCGACCGGCAATCGCGCCATGCCTTCCGGCAGGAAAAGCCGCAGGCCCTGCACGGCTCGCTTCTGCGCGTGCTCCCTGGACCGGTCGAGCCAGATCAAACCGAAGCTGAGCAGGCCTTCGATCGTTGACGCTTCCTCGACCGGGGAAACGCCCATCACCGCCCAGGCACGGCTGCCCTCGATCATCAACCCCCGCGTGTAATTTCCCGAGAGAGAATGCGCGAGATCGGGCGCCGTGGAAAGCGAAGCGGGCTGCGCATCCGGAAACTGTTCGGTGAGCATGCGCTGGAATCGCGCGCGAAACTGCTCGCGGCTCACCCGCCGCGCCGGGCGGGGCGCGTCGGCGCGAATGAATGAAAGGCGGCCGGAACGCGGACGCCCGAAGCGCTGCACCTCCAGAACGAGCTGGGCGGGAGAATTTTCTGCGACGCGCAGGACGCGGCGGGTCAGGTTTCGCTGTTCCGACCACAGGTGCACCAGCGCCTGCTTGCCCTGCCGCCGAATTTCGAAGCGCAGCCCGGCCAACTCGGCAAGCCATTCGCCGTCTTCGTGCACTTCCACATTTCCGGCGGTGGCCAGCTGGTTCAAGGCGCTTTCGAGGTTGGTCAATTCGTCCATCGGCCGAAAGACGCGCGCAAAGCTGTTGCTATTCGAGCAGCAAACCGGTGACGCGGATCGACGGGTACTGATGATTCCACTCGTCGGGGATATGTTCGAAGGTAATTTGGAACGGTTGGCGCAGCCCGCCGGGCAGCGGCCGGTCCTGCTGGCTGATCACGCGCTGCTTCTCGCGCAGAATCACCTGATTGAACGGGTCATGGAATTCAATCGTCAGTTCCAGGGCGCGAATCGTGTGCGTCCCGTCGTTGGAAACGTCGCCCGTCACGTAGGTGAACTCCTGATTCAGAAAATTCGCGGCGCGCGACATCTGGACATTCAGGAAGTGAATGCGTTCCGCGTAGGCTTGCTCTTCGGAACCGAGCGGGAGCGGCTGTTGCTGCGCCGCCGGGGAGGAAGATCGCGTCATGCGGCCCACCAGGTAAATGCCGCCGATCAGAAGCAGCACGACGGCCGCGCCCACCGCAAGCATCAATGCGAAATTGCTTTCGCGCTCTTTCTCGATGGTTTCGGGAATCTCGCGAAGTTCGGGAAGTTCGGACATGTCAGGTTCTCGGTTGGCCAGGCTCCTTCGAGCGGCGCTTACCGTGGCACCTCAACGCCCGAACGCCAGGCGCAAGATCAGCGGCTGGGGCAGCCCCGCCAGCGCCATGCGCTGCTGGACGGCCGCCACATCGTAGGCTACGCGCCAGAATTCGATATCGTTATGATCGAGATCGGCGATGGCAAATCCAGCTCGCGGATCGCCGTCGCGCGGCTGGCCCACCGAGCCCGGATTCAGCAGATATTGCGCGTCCTTTTCAATTGTGAGCGTCGCGAAATCCTTCCCGGCAGGCGGCTTGAAATGGAGCGCCTCCACCCGGTTGGAGCGCATGGAGAAACCGCCCTGAATGTGAGTGTGGCCGAAAAAAGTGATTGGCGAGGGCGACTCGAGCAATCCTTCCAGGGCTTGCGCGGGCGCGAAAACGTATTCGTCTTCATCGGCCACCGCGCCGTGGACGATGGTGATGCCGTCCACCTGCAGCGGGCCCGTGGGCAACAGCTTGAGGAATTCCGTGTTATCCGGGCGAAGCTGCTGTTGCGTCCACAGGGCGGCGCTTCGCGCCACGGGATTAAAATCATCGGCATTATCGATGCCGCAGCCGGCTTTATCGTGATTCCCGCGAATGGTGACGGCGCCGATGGCACGGATGCGGTCCACCACTTCGTTGGGATCAGGACCGTAGCCAACCGCATCCCCCAGGCAAACGGCTTTCTCCCACCGTCCCTCGGCAGCAGCCAGTGCGGCTTCCAGGGCAGTCAGATTCGCGTGAATATCGCTGAGAACCAAAAACCGCATCCCCATGATCCCCCAAAGACGAGCGGGCGAATTATAGTCGAAGCGGCGGCCACTTGCACGAACTGGAGAGAGGCCGCAAGCCGGGCGCCGGAACATCCCGAACGGCCGCCGCTTAATCCCGCCTCTTCGCCCCGCCACGGATTAGCATACAGTCACCGTAGCTATAGAAGCGATAGTTCTGTTCAACGGCATGGCGATAGGCTCGCAGGATTAGTTCTCTACCGGCGAACGCGGCGGTCAGAACCAGCAGGCTGGATTTTGGCAGATGAAAATTCGTCAGCATCTGATCCAC